>JAKBCH010000003.1 GCA_021808055.1 Pseudomonadota bacterium
GCCTTCGGCATCGCCAGGATACCAGTTCTGCACGGTTGAATATTTAATCTTCGCTTCGTCCAGCGCCACCAGCTCAACCACGGCGGCGTGGAGCTGGTTCTCGTCGCGCATCGGCGCGGTGCAACCTTCAAGGTAGGAGACGGAAGCGCCGTCCTCGGCGATGATCAGTGTGCGCTCAAACTGCCCGGTATTGCGGGCGTTGATGCGGAAATAGGTGGAAAGCTCCATCGGGCAGCGCACGCCCTTGGGGATGAAAACGAAGCTCCCATCCGAGAACACGGCAGAGTTCAACGCGGCGAAGTAATTATCGCCGGCCGGCACCACGGAGCCGAGATATTTGCGCACCAGCTCAGGGTGCTCGCGCACGGCTTCAGAAATGGGAGAGAAAATGACACCAGCCTTGGCCAGCGTGTCGCGGAAGGTGGTGGCGACAGAAACAGAGTCGAACACCGCATCCACCGCGACACCCGCCAGTGCGGCGCGTTCATTCAACGGAATGCCGAGCTTTTCATAAGTCTTCAGAAGCTCTGGATCGACCTCATCGAGCGATTTCGGCTGAGCCTTCGCCGGGGCGGCGTAATAATAAAGGTCATCATAGTCGATCGGCGGATGATGGATACGCGCCCATTCCGGCTCCTCCATCTTCAGCCAGGCTTCGTAGGCCTTCAATCGCCATTCCAAAAGCCACTCAGGTTCCCCCTTTTTGGCGGAGATGAGACGTACGATGTCCGCGGAGAGGCCCTTCGGGAACGCCTCCATCTCAATATCCGTGGTGAACCCGTATTTATACTTTTGGGCCGCCAGTTCATTAATCGTGGCTTCAGTGGTGGTAGACATTATCAGGCAACCTCATTGATCGGCTGGGCCGGAATACGGAATGCCAACGGCACGGAGGCCGCGGCCATATCAGCCAGGGAAATATGTGAGAGTGCGTCGCGGATCGCGTCGTTCACGGGGTTCCACCGCCCGGCGACAGGGCAAAGGGCCTGGCTTTCACACAGGATTCCTGTTCCTTCCACGCAGGAGGTGAGCGCGATGGGACCATCAATGGAGACGATCACCTCGGAGACCGATATTTCAGTTAATGGTTTACTTAAACGATAGCCGCCACGCGCACCGCGCGTTGAGATGACCAGGCCATTCCCGGCCAAGGCTTTCAGCACTTTCGCCACTGTTGGCTCCGGCACCCCAATGCCCGCCGCGATGCCGGGCGAGGTTTCAACGCCATCGGCCATGCCCAGACGCACCAGCGCGGCTACCGCATAATCTGTCAGGCGTGAAAGTTTCAGCATAACAACCCCATTAAACGGACTGATTTAGTCCTGATTGCCAGATGGGACATCTAGCGCGGATCGTCAAGCGCGCGTTACGCAAAGTTGCGATGCGTGTCTAGCCCAGCCGGGCAATAATCTCCGGCAACGCCGCCGGGGTTTTGGCCAGGGCCTCGCCCTGCCCCTCGCCATACCCCCAGGCACAGAAGATTCCCGGCAGTTTCAACCCGGCAGCGGCTTTCATGTCGTTGGCGTGGTCACCCACCATAATGGCGTCCGTTACCTCCAGCTCTGCGAGCACGGCGGCCAGATGGCGCGGGTCTGGCTTGCGGTAGGGCGTGGCATCGCCCCCCACCACAGCGCCGAAGAAGCGTGTAAGGTTCAGCGCATCCAACACTTCGCGCGTAGCGTGCATGGGCTTGTTGGTGCAGATGCCAAGGGGTCGACCTTGCGCCTGCAATTCCTCCAAAGCTGGCAGAATGCCATCGTAAACTACCGTATGGATGACGGGGTTTTTCCCGTAAATATCCATGAAATGGTCGAAATGACGAGGCTGTGCCACGCTGCCGCGCGCGGCGAAAGCGCGTTGTACCAGCACCTTGGCCCCATCGCCGATCATGTTACGGACTTCCGGCAGGGTGAGCGGGGCAAGGCCATCTGCCGCCAGAACGTCATTCAGCTTCGCGGTGATGTCAGATGCCGCGTCGATCAGCGTCCCATCCAGGTCGAAGATCACCGCACGCATGAAACACTCCGCCATAATATTTGAATCTCCTGTCCTTTGACACAGAGCGGGCGTGAGAGCTACCGCAGATGCGAGACCAAGGAGAGTAGGACTGATGTGCGGAATCGTAGGGGTTGTAGGCCATTCTGATGCAGCGCCGCTGCTGCTGGGGGGGCTGCAACGCCTGGAATATAGAGGCTATGATTCCGCCGGCATCGCCACGCTCATCAACGGCCATATCGGCCGCCGCCGGGCCGAAGGCAAGTTGAAAAACCTCGCCGCCGTGCTGCAGGCGGAGCCGCTGGCGGGCACAACCGGCATCGGCCATACGCGTTGGGCCACCCATGGCGCGCCAACCGTAGGCAACGCCCACCCCCATGCTACAGACCGGGTGGCGGTGGTGCATAATGGCATCATCGAAAATCATCATGCGCTGCGGACCGAACTGGAGGCCAAAGGGCAGAGCTTCTCCACCGAGACAGACACAGAGGTAGTGGCGTTGCTGGTGGATTATCTGCTGCAACAGGGGCTTGAACCGATTGAGGCTGCAAAGCAGGCCTTTGCCCGCCTGGAAGGTGCCTATGCGCTGGCGCTGGTATTCGCCGGGCACCAGGAACTCATGATCGGTGCCCAGCGCGGCGCGCCCTTGGCCGTGGGGTTTGGGGTGGAGGAGATGTATCTCGGCTCCGACGCGCTGGCCCTGGCACCACTCACCCGCGAGATCGCATATCTGGAGGATGGTGATTGGGTGGTTATAACCGCCAAGGGAGCGACGTTCCATGATGGCTCGGGTGCGATGATTTTGCGGCAAAAGAAGCTGACGGCGCTAACAGGTGCCTCCATCGGTAAAGGCAATTTCCGGCATTTCATGGAAAAGGAGCTGCACGAGCACCCGGTGGTGATTGGCGACGTGCTGCACCGGATGATCGAAAATGAAGCGCCCCGCCTGCCCGCCCTGCCCTTCGACCTTGCCGGGATTAAGCGCATCACCATGAGCGCCTGTGGCTCTGCCTTTTACGCCGGGCTAACCGCGAAATTCTGGTTGGAAAACCTAGCCCGGGTGCCGGTGGAGGCTGACGTGGCGAGCGAGTTCCGCTACCGCGCCCCGCCGATGGACGCAGGCGGGTTGGGGCTTTTGGTAAGCCAAAGCGGCGAGACGGCGGATACCCTGGCGGCTTTGCGCTACATGAAGGCGGAAGCGCAACAGATACTTTCCGTGCTGAACGTGCCGGAAAGCACCATGGCGCGTGAAAGCCATGCTATTCTGGAAACCATCGCCGGGCCGGAGATTGGCGTGGCCAGCACCAAGGCGTTTACCGCACAGCTCACGACTCTCGCCGTGTTCACCCTTGCTCTGGCCCGAGCCAAAGGCACGCAAACCGAAGCCGAAATTGCCCGGCTTGCCGCCAGCCTGCTGGAAGTGCCCGCCAAAGCAGCGGAAATTCTCGCCAACGATGCGCCCATCCGTAAGCTGGCGGCGCGCATCGTTGAGGCACGGGATGTGTTGTATCTGGGGCGCGGCGGTTGCTTTCCCATTGCGTTGGAAGGCGCACTGAAGCTGAAGGAAATTTCCTACATTCACGCCGAGGGCTACGCGGCGGGCGAGATGAAACACGGGCCGATCGCGCTGATCGACAAAAGCGTGCCGGTGATCGCCATCTGCCCCTCGGGCCCACTATTTGAAAAAACCGCGTCGAATTTGCAGGAGGCCGCGGCGCGTGGCGGGCAGATTGTGGTGTTCTCAGATGAAGAAGGCGCTTCCAAGTTGGCGCCGATTGCGGCGGAAACGATTTTGCTGCCCAGCATCGACTCGTTCGCGGCACCTATTTTGCACGCCATTCCGGTGCAGATGCTGGCCTACCATGTGGCGGTGATGAAGGGCACGGATGTGGACCAGCCGCGCAACCTGGCGAAATCCGTTACCGTGGAATAAGGCCTTACACCATAACCGTCCGCAGCGCGCCCACGCCGCTTATCTCCCCTTCCATCACATCGCCTTTCACAACCGCGCTCACGCCCTCGGGCGTGCCGGTCATGATAAGATCGCCCGGCGCCAGGGCCACAAAGCGGGAAAGGACCGCGATGATATCTGGCACCGGCCAAATCTGGTCGGCGAGGTCGCCTTCTTGCCGGAGTTTACCGTTCACCTGGAGGGCAATGCGCCCGGATGCAGGGTGGCCAATGGCACTGGCGGGCATGATAACGCCCATTGGCGCGGAAGCATCGAAGCCTTTGCTTAAATCCCAGGGGCGGCGGAGGCTCTTGGCTTCGTCCTGCATGTCCCGCCGGGTCAGGTCAACGCCAATTGAATACCCAAAAACGTGAGATAATGCCTTGCCGGGCGCGATGGTTTGCCCGCCAGTGCCAATGGCCACCACCAGCTCAATTTCATGATGCAGATTTGCGGTTTCGCTGGGGTAAGGTGTGTTCTGCCCCGGCAACACCAGGGCATCCGCCGGTTTGGTGAAGAAGAACGGGGGTTCGCGGTTCGGGTCGCTGCCCATTTCGCGCGCATGGGCCGCATAATTCCGGCCGACGCAGAAGACCCGGCGAACGGGGAAAAGCCGACCATCTGCAACCGGAACGCTGGTGGGTGGCGGTGGCGGAAACACGAACTCAGGCATCGCTTCAAATCCTTTTCAAATCCGCATTATAAAATTTGGCAAGAATGTGTTTTTCAATTTGATAACCGGCGGCACTTCCCATTAAGCTTCGCAAGTTCACGGCAGGGGTAAAAAATGCACACGCGCAAAGCCCTTACTGATCCATCCAGCAATAGCGCCCTGAAAAGCAGATTTCCCAATATCCGGGCGGGCAACCCTACGGAAGAAAGGTTTTTTGTTGAAGACGGATGGGTGTTTCGCGAACACCATGGCAAATACGTGGAATGCGTATGCCGGAGCGACGAGGTGGCGGCCCTCTCTGAAGAGCTTCGCCAGGCGCTGCCGCGGCGGATTTAAGCCCAGTCTGCTTACTGGCCCGTGGCTGATTTGGTTGTGCCACCTGCTCCCGCGATTGGCACCGGCGAACCAATAGTGCCCGTTGGGTGCAAAGCAATTTGAGGAACAGTCGGGTCGTTGGGCAAGGTGGGGCTCGTGCCGGGGCGCTGCTTGGTCGGTTTTGGTGCCGCGGTTCCAGCCGGCGGTTTTGCAACACCTGGCTGCACCACAGAGCTATTGGGATTGGCGGTGATCTGCGCCGTGCCTGTAGCCGTTTGCGCAAAAGCAACGCCGCTGAACGAACACGCCAAAAGCAAAGCCAACGGCACCCGGATCATATCCCGCTCCTGATCATCTTCTGCACCATATATAGTGGCAAGCGTTTCACTTTGGTATCCCGCAAAGCGTTGCGAATGCGTGCCAGACCAGCGTGGTTTGCGGGGCATCTTGCACTTCGCGGCAGGCCGCCTAGTTTGCCCCCATGGATAGCAGCTCTTTCCCTGTGATGCAGAACTGGCCCGCCTCGCGCATGGCGGGAGAAGCGCCATTTGAGGCCAGGCAAGCCGCTCTGGCTGAAGAAACGCCTGTGAGTTTGAGCTACAACACCATGCAATACGCGGTGATGATGGCGACCGCGCAGGATATCGAGGATTTTTGCACCGGCTTTTCCATCACCGAGGGAATAGTTGAGCGGGCGGAGGAAATTAAATCAATTGAGGTGAGTGCTGAGCCAGGATTCGTGGCCGCGGAAATACGTATTCCCGCCGAACCATTCCACCGGCTTATGCAGGCGTCTCGCCGCATGGTGGTGGGGCGAACCGGGTGTGGCGTTTGCGGCACAGAGGATGCAGGGCAGATATTGCGCCCCCTGCCCACGCTGCCGCCTGGCCCGCCCACATCTCTGGCGTCGGTAAGAAAGGCGCTGGCGGAGCTGGCGCAGCACCAAGCTCTCAATAAAGCCGTGCATATGGTGCATGGCGCCGCATGGTGCGGCCCTGAGGGAGAAATACGGCTGATCCGCGAAGATGTTGGCCGCCATAACGCGCTGGACAAATTGATCGGCGCGGGGCTGCGGGCCGGGCGGGATTTGTCCGAAGGGTTTTGTCTGCTTACCTCACGCTGCTCCTACGAAATGGTACAGAAATCAATCATCGCCGGGTTCCGCACGGTTGTGGCGATTTCCGCCCCCACGGGGCTTGCCTTGCGCGTGGCCGAAAAAGCCGGACTAACGGTAATCGCCATCGCCCGGCCCGATGCGCAGTTGTTGTTCACCGGCAAGGTGGTGGATTAGACCACAGGCCACCACTCGAACGGGGATAGATTTTGCCGCTGGCGTGCCTGAAATTTCGTTACGATGTCGGGTGCGCAACCGCCACCATGCGGCAAACAATTTCGCTATGACAGGACGATGACAGGAAGAATAAGCGCCCGTTTGCCAGCTTCAGCACCTTAGGGCCGGACATGGCTGGTGGCCCTGTAAAGGCAACAGATCAACATGGTTTGGCTAACCAGCTTACCCCATTAAAGCGGAGTAATAATCTGTCTATGGCCCCCATCAAATTAAAATGGCTACTTTGGTGCGGGCGGTCGGAATCGAACCGACACTCTATCACTAGAACCGGATTTTGAGTCCGGCGCGTCTACCAGTTCCACCACGCCCGCACTGCGTCCTCTATACCGAGGCGAATATCATCTGCCAAGATACGGGATAAAACCCCGGCAACAGACAGAACCGCGTTTCGCGCCCAAGTTTTGCTGCCAATTAGACAACACAATATTGCGCTAACCAACTGAAAAGATATATTTTTAAAACAACCATCAGCGCTATCGGCCAATTTCTGCAGGACTGGCGACGTCGATCAGGTATGGTAAGACATTCGTATTTCTTCCATCTTTGCCCCAAGCCCACGAGCCCCCACTTGCAAGGCATTTCCGGTTTGGTTATAGAGCCCACCACCGGTCCCGAATAGCTCAGTTGGTAGAGCAAGCGACTGTTAATCGCTCGGTCGTAGGTTCGAGTCCTACTTCGGGAGCCAGGCTTTTCATGCAGCAATAAAATAAAAACAATCGCCAGGCTCATACCTAGAATCTTCTTAAACCCGTCAACACAGTGCTTCAAATAGGGTTTATCCTAAACCATCTCATGTGTTGTCTGCCAATAATCTTTGCCGTTACCGCGGACGGGCACCTAATTTAAAAGCCAACATAAAAGTCACTGATTGAACACCTACCCTGCACGAATATCCATTTCATTGCCAACGCATGCGGGACATTCAGCAAACAGATACTGAACAGAAGCCTATTCGAAAAATAGAATATCTGACGAAATATGCTTCAGATTCTTCAAAAAGCTCGTTCCATGAAACGTTTCCGCCAAATCAAAACCACAAACACAAATTTTCTGTAACGTTTTTATAAACTTCACATCCCCTATATGCCTCACGTTTGCCGAGCTTGAAGGTAATATTATAAATACGCCTGACATGCTGCTGTCTGTCAGAAACTCACTGCTATTCAATCTGTTCAACAATAACCCGCAGATTTTTGAGACTTTCTCAGACATCCAAAATTACAGTGCGAATCTAATTGTTATGAAATCACTTCCAATCGAAAATGATTATGTCAACTTCACAGGCGTTGATTTTATTGACCGCCGATTGAACATGGTTGGAGACTACCACTACGTCAAAACCCACAAGACAGGTGACAGGAACTCAACCTTCAGCGGCTGGAACGCCATTATTGGTTGCTTCCTAAGCGACGATGGCTACACATACTCAGCGCCTGATGGCTACGCCGCCTCGCTTGATGTTAAACATCCAGTTATGCAATGCGGATCAAGACAAACATGGCCGTTGGGATTAGCTAATGGCCGGTTTCCGCTGTTCGTATCGAAGTAAACTACGTGAATGTTTTACCAATTGGCGGCACCCTAGCTTCCTCGACATATAAGAGAGCGGTGCCGAATATTCTTGAAATGCGCTTCCAGCTTTTAGATTTTAAATCTCCAGTATTGTTCACGCGGGCTGTGAAAACAGTACTGCCTTGACGATGGCTTCCGCCAATGCTTCCACGCCTTCCCCACTGCGGGCATTGGTGGCGACGATCGGCTTGCTCGCCCGGGCATGGCGGGCTTCCTCCAGCATGCCATCTAAATGAACGCCGACATAGGGCGCTAAATCTATCTTGTTGATCACCAGTAGATCGCAGCGCAGCACGCCTGGTCCCTTTTTGCGGGGAATATCGTCGCCGCCAGCTACATCAATCACGAAAATCCACCAATCCACGAGGTCAAGCGAAAACGTCGAGGCGAGATTATCGCCGCCTGATTCATAGATTATCAACTCCAGCCCCGGTATGGCGGATTCCATGCGGTCACCCGCCAGCATGTTCAGCGTCGGGTCCTCGCGAATAACCGTATGCGGGCAGGCTCCTGCCTCAACCGCGCCCACACGCGCGGGGTCGATAAGGCCAGATCGGCGCAACCGCTCGGCATCCTCGGCCGTAACAAGGTCGTTGGTGATAACCGCAAAGTTGATGCCCCGGCGTTGCAACACCGGAATCAGCGCCTCAATCAACGCCGTTTTGCCAGAACCAACCGGGCCACCAATCCCAATTCGCGCGGCACTCATCTTCTCTGTCTCCTCATGGCATTTGGATACAATCCGCCAAACGCTGCAATCCCGTCAAGAAAGGACTGGCTCAACGCCATTGGCCAGCAATGCCTGGCGCATTACCTCGCCGTTCAGTGCCGCGGTGGCGTGTACCTTGGCCCTGCCACCCATGGCCAACCGCAAGTCAGCATCATCACCCAGCTTGCGCAACCATTCCGCCGCGTGAGCTACGTCCGGCTCGGCCCAGCGCGCGCCTTGCAATGGTTTATAGATGCCGGTTTCATCCTTTACGGTCACCAGTTCATAGCCGATGAGTGCCGCGCTGCTCTCGTCCATAAAGGCCATATTTCCAGACCACCCCGTTGCGACCACGGTTTTTCCCCGCAGCATTGCCTCGGCCAGCACCAGGCCAAAGCCTTCCGACCGGTGCAGGCTAAGAATAATATCCGCCCGCGCCATCAGCGCCGCCATTTTCGTTTCAGGCCAGACGCCACTCATAACTCGAATATTTGCCGCCGCGAGTGCTTCAATTTGCGCGGCTTCGCGCGGATAGGCTGCCGCACCTTGTAGCTTCACAATCAAAATCTGATCCGCCCGGTTGGCAAAAGCACGCTTGAATGAAGCAATACTAGCCAATGGGTTTTTCCGGGTGAAGCTGGAACCCAAAGAAAAGACCATCACCGTGACCGTAATATGGCTGGGCAGATCCAGCCCACATTGATCATCCGCCGCGGACAGGCCACGTAACGCCAGCGGATAAGGTACCACGCGCACGCGCCCTGGCAGCACCTCCTCCAGCGCTTGCGCCACAAAGGGCGACGGTGCCCACACCTCATGAACATAACGCCCGCCTGCCGCCCAGCTTTTCGGCACAACCGGCAGTTCCCAGGCCCAACTGCCAATCACTCGCCGGCGCAGCATGGTCTTTTCTGCTCTGGCCAACATCAACGGCAAGCTCGGCGCGTTGACAGCCAGCAATAGCGCCGTATGTTCTGAAATCCGCCCCTTCGGAATCCGCCCCACTCCCAGATCAACCGGGTCGCCGCCGAATCCAAGAACTTGCGCGCCTGTACGCAGATGCCTCGCGGCTTCGCCAAGGCCGGTTGCGGCATTCAACTCACCGCCAACGGCCAAGCCGCAACTGCGGGATAAAACGGGAAAACCGGTACGCGGCGCAAGAACGCTGGTGGCAGCATGAAGCGCTGAACGCCGCGCCACTTCTGGTAGTAACCGCCATAAACCATGGCCTAACGATAAACGCTCAGACTTCACGGCTTTCCTACACATTAACCAGAATATCTCCGATTACATTTAACGTTTACAGTCTAACTCGTTTGCAATTTTAATTTTTATTCATTAATAATTTTTACTATACTTAAAGGCATGTCCGAGCCGGTCTTATTGCCATTTCACCAATCAGCGCAAACAGCTTCCCCTCTCTCAGAGCATTCCGTTCAGGGCAATTTACTTTGTGCCACGCGATACGGCGCGCTGGGAGCGTCTTCGCGCTTACGCTTAGCACAATATGCCCCTCACCTGAGCCATGGAGGTTTGGATGTAAAATTACGGCCATTCCTGCAAGATGACTATCTGAAAGCCCTTTATTCCGGACGTTCGCGCCTTGGTGCCGTCATAACGGCATATCAACGCGCCCTGCGTTTGAAGAGCGAGATCAAACGATCTAATCTGCTTTGGATCGAAAAGGAATTATTGCCCTGGATGCCGTTTTGGCTAGAACGCGGGTATTTGCGGGAGACCCCTTATATTCTGGATTTCGACGATGCCTGGGCACTGCGCTATGCCGAATCGAAATCGCCGCTTGTCAGAATGCTGCTACGCAACAAATTTGGCAAACTGCTACGCGGGGCTGAACTTACAATTGTTGCCAACGACACACTCTATCATTGGGCCTTAACTGAAGGAGCTAGAAATATTCTGCTCCTGCCAACGGTAATCGACCTAGCACGCTACACCCCCACACCACAACCAAATGGCACCTTCACCATTTGCTGGATTGGCACGCCCCTCACCGCAACTTATCTGGACGCAATGGCCGAACCTCTGCGTGTTTTAAGCCAAGAACAACCGCTTAAACTGCTGGTTATCGGCGTGCCTGGTTTCACTTTGCCGGGCGTTAATGTGGAAAACGTTGCCTGGAGCGAAGACACTGAAGCGTCCTCTATTGGGCGCTGTCATGCGGGCATTATGCCCCTGCCAGACACCGAATGGGCCAACGGCAAATCCGGCTATAAACTGATTCAGTATATGGCGATGGCCAGGCCCACCGTGGCCAGCCCTATCGGGGCTAATCGCCGGATCGTTCTTCACGGCGAAACTGGATTTCTCGCCGATACATCGCAGGATTGGGTAACGCATCTACGCGCGTTGCGAGACAATCAATCGCGTAGAGACGAGATGGGCCAAGCCGCGCGGCAACGTGTTGAACAAAATTACAGTCTGGGCGTTACCGCGCCCATACTGCTCGACACTCTCACTGAGCTGCTTGGCAATATTGCAGCACGTAAGGCCGGAAAGCCTTTTGCAGAGCGGGCCCGCTTAGTTTAAAATTTTCTAGCTTATACGGCGCATGCCGCCCATAACCACCGCGCGGTTTTGCCTTAATCTCGCGGTCCATGGCCTTTGATGCCTCCTGCGTCAGTTCCTCGCCGAAATGCGCGTAAATACGCTCCATCGCGGCCAGGGGTTCCGCAGTAAATTCCTCATATTGCATGTGCAGCTTACGGGTGGCTGGCACATCCGCTCGTTGGTCAAATTCCAGCAGCAGGTTGGCCCCTTGTGTCCAGCGCGCGGCTACCTGCGCGCCGATCTCCCCGGCATCGATATTGCGCAAGAACGGCCGACGCAGCACCTGCGTGAGATGTGCCACTGAGCCCAGCACCGCTAACGGGTCGCGATGCAGGATAACAAAGCGCGCATCAGGATAAACCCGCAAAATCGCATCCAGCGTAAAGGTATGGTCGGGGCATTTCAGCACCCAGCGGGCAGATTTGCCATTTTGCAAAAATTGCAGGAACTTCTTGTGAAACACAAAAGCGTCGTCATGCCCGCGCTGCTCCAGCCAATCGAAATAGGCGGGCACGCGGTGGGTTGAATCGAACCTCAGGCTTTGAAACACATGCGCGGTAATTTCGCTGCATTCCTGCGGGCTGTCCGCATAAATCGGGTGCAAATCACGGAACCCAGGTGCCAGCCCGTTGAACAGATCAAGCTGTTTATCCACGCTTGTCACGCGCTTGTCGCCCTTAGGATTAAAGCCCGCCGAGCGCGGCGCTGGATAGATCATCTGCCAGTTGCGCGGCACTTGGTTATTTGGGTCTTCGGCCATCAAGTTATGAAGAAAGCTCGTACCCGAACGCGGCAGACCCAGAATGATCAACGGCGCCTTGATGGGTGCTGCGCCCAGCGCCGGATTAGCCGCATGTGCAGTCTCGATAAGCTGTGCATTGCGAAGCAGGCGGACGAAATCCCATTTAAGGGAAATCCGTCCGAACAGGCTGAGCTCCGATTCCGTGTGGATGGAGGCCAGAAGTTGTTCCAGCCCCTCCATCACTTCCGGCGATGGCGATACCTTCGCGGCACGGACCAAGCCTGCGGCATCCGGCGCTGAAAAAGCTGCGTCAGGCAGAATCTTGTCCGCCAGGTTAAAGCTTTTGCTCAGGATCGTCGCCAATGCTGCCATCTTAGTGTTGTTTCCGTTCAATCAGTTCGATTTTGTATCCATCTGGGTCATCGATAAAGGCAATAACCGTTGTTCCGAATTTTACCGGTCCGGGCTCTCGGGAAATTTTTACGCCAGCGTCGCGCAACTTCTCACAAGTGGCATAAATATCCGGCACACCGAGGGCAAGATGGCCAAAAGCCGAACCCGGCTCATATTTATCGACATCCCAATTATAGGTTAGCTCCAGCACCGTGTGGTGGGATTCATCGCCATAGCCCACAAACACCAGCGTGTATTTACCTTCTGGCACCTCGATGCGGCGAAGCTCCTTCATCCCCAGCAGGTTCGTGTAAAAATTCACGCTCCTGTCCAGGTCGCCAACGCGCAGCATTGTATGAAGGTAAGAGAATTCGGTCATGTTTGGCCTTTCCGTCTGGTCAAGCATATCTAGGTACGAATCCCTATCAGAAAAATACCCGCATCATCAGCGGTTTCAATCAATTGCATTCGTTCAGCTAAAATAGTGCTGTCGGCATCAAATGCCACACCCCTTAACCCCGCGTTTACCGCATGGCTCACTGTGGCTGGCCCGATGGTCGGTAAATCCGCCCGCCGGTCTTGCTGCGGTTTGGCCATTTTAACCAGCACCCCAGCCGGGCCAGGGCGTGCCACCGCGGGGATGCGCGAAAGCATGGCATCGGTGCCCTCCACCGTTTCCAGCGCCAGCACAATCCCTTGCTGCACAACGCAAGCCTGGCCGACATCCGCTGCCCCCGTCACTTTAAGCACGTCCACGCCGCGTTGAATATCAGCCATCGCCTGTGCGTCCGGCCCCTGGCGCGTCAACACTCCCTCCGGGGCCAACACATCGGTCATGATTTCATGCGCGCCAAGCACCTGAAACCCCTCCTCCGACAGCACCCGCACAATCGCCACAAGCAATCCGTCATCGCCAAGAAACGCCGCCTTGCCAATGCGCGTCAGCAGTTTCGCTCCCTCGGCATCCGGGCGTAAAGACAGAAAAGAAGGCCGCTGCACCGGGCCGATCATCACCAGATCGGTGCAATTTTTCTCGCGGAAGGCACGCATCATCGCGCCAACGGCCCCCAGCCGGTAAAAGCGGTGCGGATAGGCGATAAGCACCTGCGGGTCGGCGAATCCTTCCAGCCCGGCGATAAATACATGTCGCCCTGCCGCCTGAGCCGCAGCCGCCACCTGGCCGGGTAATGGTCCACCGCCAGCGATAATACCGAGCGGGCGCGTCATGCGGCGGAACTCCTTGGAACACTCTGAATTTAGCAGATTAAAGCAATCGGATATTGCCCGCCTTGCGTCAACCGGCAGATTATTCTTCTGCGCCAGCCACGTTGGTCAAAATGCCGTGCTTGGAGGGCGTTGCCATGAAAGCCAAAATTTCGCCCACAAAGGCGTTGCCATTATAAAACTCCGCGGCTTGCGCCACCCGCTCGGCGAACACACCAGGGCCGCTGAACAAGAATTTATAAGCGGCGTTCACTTCGGATAATGCGGCTTTCGCAAGCCCGCGGCGCTTCAACCCAACAAGATTCAGGCCCAACAATTCCGCCCTGGTGCCGAATACGCGGGCGTAAGGAATCACGTCGCGCGTCACGCCTGTTAGCCCGCCGACCATCGCCCCTGCGCCAACGCGAGTGAACTGCAGCAACGCTGCATTGCCGCCGATCACCGCACGGTCTCCCACTTCCACATGCCCGCCCAGGGCTACATTGTTAGAAATGACAACGCCATCACCCAGCACACAATCATGCGCTACATGAACCGTGGCCATCAACAGGCAATCCGCACCAATGCGGGTGATGCCGCTGCCGGTGATGGTGCCACGATGGATGGAGGCGTGTTCGCGGATTTGCGTGCGTGGGCCAATAACGGTCTCGGTTTCCTCGCCTTTATATTTCAAATCCTGCGGCTCAAGCCCCACCGTGCAAAACGGAAACAGCTTTACACCAGCGCCCAGCCTGGTGCGCCCGGCGATGGTGACGTGAGAGACGAGCTCTACCCCTTCCGCCAGCACGACATCCTTGCCCACCGTGCAGAACGGACCGATTTTTACGCCAGGGGCGATGCTTGCGCCATCCTCCACGAGGGCGGTGGGGTGTATCATGCTCTTTACCGAATCCAGCATTTTCTATCCGCTTCAGATCTAACCTTGCGCTGTACGCAAGGCGGCAAGCCAGAGCCAATCACATTCGGTTACCGCATATGTCGCGGCACCAATATTGTTAAACCGGCTTTACCTCATCCATGATCATGGCCGTAATCGTCGCTTCTGCCACCACAACGCCGTCCACCCTGGCGGCGCAAACAAAGCGCCAGATCTGCCCGCGCCGTTTTTCCTTGGTCACGGTAATGCGCAGCTGGTCCCCCGGCGTCACCGGCTTGCGGAACTTCGCACCGTCGATGGACATGAAATACACAATGGGGATACCCGCCTCCGGCCCTAGTGTAGAGATAACGAGCCCGGCAGCAGTCTGCGCCATACTCTCGACGATCAACACGCCCGGCATAACCGGATGCCCCGGAAAATGCCCTTGGAAGAAAGGTTCGTTCACCGACACGTTTTTGATGCCGACCGCCGAATGATCGTTGCGGACGTCCACCAGCCTGTCCACCAGAAGAAACGGGTAGCGGTGCGGAATCATCGACAAAATCTGTTTGATGTCGATCATCGCCACATCCACGGGCGGAAGAGTATTATCCGTCGCGTCGCTCATGCTTTGTCGGGTCCCTATGTTTGTGCTTTGCGCCCTGGCCGGGCAAGTTTACGCAAGGTTACAACCTCACGGAAGAAGCTTTTGGCGTTTTGCGCCGGGGCACCCAGCACTTCCTCGCCAGGTGGCACGTCCTGCATAACACCTGATTGCGCGCCGATACGCGCCTTGTCACCAATCTTCAGATGCCCGGTCAGCCCTGCCTGCGCCGCAATCATCACACCTTGGCCGATTTGGGTGGACCCCGAAATGCCGGCCTGCGCAATCACTACGGAAAACGCGCCGATATTCACGTTATGACCAATTTGCACAAGGTTATCGATATGGACGCCGGGGCCGATGACGGTATCCTGCGCTGAGCCGCGATCGATGGTGGTGTTGGCACCAATCTCCGCCCCTTCGCCAATCAGAACCCGACCGAGCTGCGGCACGGGCGTGAAGCCGCTCTCGGAAATAGCAAAACCGAACCCGTCCTGGCCTATGCGCGCACCGGGATAGATCACTACCCGGTCGCCCAAAACGGCATGGCTTAACGTGACTTGCGCATGAATACGGCAGTTTTTGCCGATGACCACACCGGGAGCGATATAGGTCAGCGGCCCTATCGAGGTGCCCGCCCCAATGTGCGCCCCGGCGCCAATAACAGCGCCGGGCCCGATCTCGGCAGTAGGGTCGATAATGGCCGAAGGATCAATGACCGCTGTAGGGTGCGCCCCCGCCGCAGGAACCGGAGGCGGGAAAAACAGCGCCGAAACCTTGGCCCAGCCGACATATGGCTCGGTTGTGGCCAGCGCTATGCAGCCATTTGGCAATTTTTCCACAAAATCCGGATGCAGGATCACCGCTCCGGCCTTGGTTTCCGCCAGCAACCCGGCATAGCGCCGGTTATCCAGAAAGCTCACATCCTGCGGCCCGGCCGAATGAAGCGGTGCCACACCAGACATCAGCCGTTCCGGCGCGTCAGCCTCAATGCCCAGCAAGGTTGCGATATCAGCAATTCTATGCGGCCCGGTGCAGAGGAAAAACCGTTCGTCACCGGGCTTACCAGCATCCACCATCTATCAGGGGCCGACGCCACCGCCCTGATCTTCGGGCGTATCGATCTGCATACCGGGCGTTACCACGCTCGGCGGAACAGTAACATGCGGCAGCAGCTTGTTAAGCTCCGTCACCGTCTCGTCAGTAATGTCAAAGGCCGACACATTCAACACAGCTTGCTCACGATGCAAAACCAGATTCATGCCATGGGCTTGCGCCTCTTGCCGAACTATTCCCGCCAGCTCAGCTTCAATCTGCTGCAACGCGGCCTGGCCGGAATTCTGGATCGCCTGGTTGCGCTCCTGGAACTTGGTTTGGGTCGCGGCGATCTCATTCTGCAGATCCTGCTCTTTCTTCTCAAGCGCGGCATCGCTCAGCTTGCCACGCTCGGCCATGATGGCCTGCTGTTCAGACTGAATCTTGTCACGCGCAGCTTGCGCATCCTTTGCCAAACCCGCCTGGCGCATTTGTATCTCTGCCTGCACACCTTGCGCTGCAGTTGATTTCTGCAGCACTTCCGGCACAGAAAGCACGCCTATCACTGCCGTGGGGGGCGCAGGCTCATCGGGCAGTGGCGGGAGCACCGGCACTTTAAATTGCGTTTTGTCTGGCCCATTTGCAGCATTTGGTGCCGCAGCCTCAGGCTTCGGGTGTGGTGCCACAGCTGCGGCAGGATGCTGCTGCGCTGCGGGCGGCATGAAATACCCGGAAGAGCCGGAAGCTGTCTGGGCATAAGCCGCAGGTGCCGCGCCAATAATCAGCAGCGGTAAAACAAGCGAATATCGGGAAAGAGCGGACACTTAGAACCTCGTACCAAAAGAGACGCGGAATTGTTGAACCTGGTCACCCCGTTGCTTGACCACGGGTTGGGCCAAAGAAAGATTGATCAGGCCAAACGGTGTATTCCAGGATACGCCGATACCGGCGCCAACGCGCGGGGCAGAGCTGTTGAGCAACGTGGCCGAGCCAATGGTCCTGGCCCCCCATAGCGACCCGACATCCACAAAGGCAAAACCGGAGACACCCAGATCTTTTGACACAGGCAGCGGAAAGTGCAGCTCCGTTGATTGGGTCCACATATACCGCCCGCCAATCTGGCCACCGCTGCTGGTGAGCGTACCAGAGCTGTTATAAACCGGTTCAACATATGGGCCGATACCGCCATCGGCAAAGCCGCGCAGACTATCGCCACCCAGGAAGAAGCGATCTTCGATTTTATCCTGGTAGCCACCGATATCTTTAAGATACCCTGCCGTAGCGCCGAATTTCAGCACCCAGTTCGGGTTGCCAAAAATACGTTCCAGCGGGATGTAATAAGAGACATCCGGGCTTATGCGAATATATTTGGCACCGCCGCCAAGCCCGGCAAAGTCCGTGCTCAAGTCCATCAGCAAGCCGGAATGCGGGTTTTGATCATCGTCCAAATAATCGAAGCTCAACGTCTGGCTGATTTCCGACAAGGTCGATCTGCCGAACTCATTCTGAATATAAATATTCGTGTTGCTGCCAGAAGGAATATTGTAAATGTTCCGCTGGCTAACCGTGTAAGTGAATGTCTGACGCACGTTCTGGTTGAAGCGATAGCCAAGCCGTACATCAGCCCCAATATCGCTTTCCGAATAAGAATAGCTCTGGCTTGTCGCGGTGTAAGAATTTGTGACCGTGCGGAAAAGATCCCACCCGGCGATGAGGTTGCGATCCAGAAAATATGGGTCGGTCACGCCCAGATTGATCTGTGTGCCACGTTGGGCAATCAACGTGTTGATGGACGCGTTGATGCCGGTGCCCAGAAAGTTGTTCTGGCTGAGACCGGTATTCAGCAACGCACCAAGAGACGTAGAATAACCACCGCCCAGAGAGAACTGGCCGGTCGCCTGCTCGGTTACCGCCATGTTCATAATCACCTGCTGTGGTGTGGAACCGGGCGAGGTGGTTATATTTTCGGTTTTAAAGAAACCTAGATTTTTGACGTTCTCCGTCGACTGGTCAATCTTGCTTTGATTGTACGCATCCCCATCCGCTACAGTCATCTCGCGGCGAATCACCTTGTCTTCGGTGCGGGTATTGCCGGTGATGTCGACGCGCTGAATCCATACGCGCGGGCCATTTACCACATTCAGCACAATGGCGAGCGTGTGGGTTGCCGGGTCCGGGGTTACCTGCGGATTCACCGTGGCGAATGCATAGCCCAAATTGAGCGCGCGCTTGTTCAACGCATCCACGCCTTCCTGCAAGGCATCACCATCGAACCAGTCGCCTTTGGAAAGCGGCACCAATCCGCGCAGATCTTTCTCTGGCAGGTTCGGAATGCCAGACACAATCTTGAGTGAGCCGATTTTGTACCGCTCTCCCTCGCTAAGCGTGTAGGTCAAATAGAAGGATTTACGATCCGGGCTCAGATTGGCGTTGGCGCCAATAATCTGGAAATCAGCATAGCCTTTGTGGAAATAAAATTTATGCAGCAGATATTCGTCGTACTGAATCCGCTCCGGCATATAGACAACCGCACCGGAGAGGAACCGCCACCAGGCTTGTTGCCGGCTGGAGACCACGTCACGCAACGCTGATTGCGAGAAATGCTGGTTCCCGATGAAGGTGATGCGGCTGATCTTGGTCGCCGCCCCTTCATCACACTGGAACACCACATTTACACGGTTATCCGGCAGCTTGATGATGTTCGCCGTCACCTGCGCGTTGTAATGGCCTTTCGCGGCATAGGCGTCCAGCAATGCGCGCCGGGCTGCCTCAGCCGCCTGGGGCGTGTAAACCGAGCGCGGCGTAAGGGCCACGGCAGCTGCCGCGTCCTTGTCAGACAGCGCCTTGTTACCGGAAAAAAACACCTGGTCTATCGTAGGATTCTCAACCACGGCAACGTTCAGATTGCTGCCATCACGTGTGATGTTCACGCTCTGGAACAGCCCCGTGGCATAGAGTGTTTTTACCGACTGGTTGATCTTTTCCGGGTCGAAAGCATCGCCTGGCTGAACCACCATATAAGCGATGATCGTGCTGCTCTCGATGCGTTGATTGCCGGTGACATTGATGGCGGCAATGGTGCCCCCCGCCGGAATTGCGGCGTCCTGGACCGTTGCGGCAAGTGCCGCAGCGCCAAGGCCAGGGGCCGTAAGCATTGCCGGTAGCAAGCATACAGATGCCAGAAGGACGGAGCGCGGCTTTAGTAGCAATCGAAATCTCCCAACCAAAATCCCCGAAACCCGGGACTTGCTGTCTCGCGGCGTTTGGCATGCGAATGCCCGCCGGGCAAGGTGCAAGCACCGAATGACGCGGCTTTAGCCTAAAGTAAATGTGTGAACCATGCGACCGCCCCCAGCCTGGTGAGGTCATTAAATGTAACCAGCATCACCAATGAGAGAATAATCGCCACCCCCACCCGCAACCCTGCCTCCCTGGCCTGTTCCGGCACCGGGCGGCGGATAAGCCCTTCCACGGCGTAGAACAGCAAATGACCACCATCCAGGATGGGGATGGGGATGAGGTTGACGAGACCAAGATTGATTGAGAGCAACGCGATCAGATTAACCATCGCCACCACGCCAAGTGCTGCCGCCTGACCGGATATCTGCGCAATACCAAGCGGCCCCGCCAGATCCCGCAAGCCGCGATGCTGCACAATCAGGCTAGACATTCCGGCAAACCAGCCGGAAATCTGCTGACCTGTCTCCTGAAACGCCGCGGCTATCGCCTGCCCCGGCAGCAAGCGCTTCAGGCTCGATTCGGTGCCCACAACCCCCAAACGGCCGATCTCGGTGCCATCCATGCTGGCCTGCCCGACCGTCACCGGCAGCATCAGCTGCTTGCCCGCGCGCTCAATGGTAAAATCCAGCACCGAATCGGGATGGGCAACGACGATCTGCTGCAAATCGACGAAGTTTTTAATGGGCGCACTACCTATGGCAAGCACCCGGTCCCCAGCCAGGAGATGCGAGGCGGCTGCCGACGAGCCAGGCTGAATCTGGCTCAACACAGGCTGTGTGGTAAGTTGCCCGGCTGTCATGAACAGCCCGGCGTAAACCACCACCGCCAAAAGCAAATTGGCCAACGGCCCCGCCGCCACGATCACCGCTTTCGAGCTCAATGATGCCGCCCCAAAGGAACCTGGCCGCGCCGAGGCTGAACCCTGGTCATCGCCCCAACCCAGCATTTTTACATAACCGCCGAGCGGAATCACCGAAACTTGCCACACCGTGCCGGATTTTGCCCTCCGCCTGAGCAAGGCCGGGCCAAACCCGATCGAGAATGTTTCGACCGTTACCCCCTGGCTACGCGCGGCAAGATAATGCCCCATCTCGTGCACAAAAATCAGCACGCCAATCTCGAAAACGAAAGCAATAATGGTGCGCAGAAAATCCAGCATCATCAGGCCGCCTTGGCTTTTGCCAACGCCTTGGTGGCGGCGGCGCGTGCGGCAGTGTCTATGGCAAGCACAGCGGCAATATCCGGCACTGGCGAGGCTCCCAGCTCCTGCATCACCGCCTCAACGGTTGCGGCGATATCCAGAAAGCCGATCTTGCGGTCCAGAAAAGCTGCCACAGCCACCTCATTGGCCGCGTTCAGCACCGCGGGGGCACCAGCACCAGCCGCCAGCGCTTCCCGCGCCAAACGCAGCGCCGGGAAGCGCGTTTCATCCGGTGCGTGAAATTCCAGGCGCGCAACCTGCACAAGGTCCAGCTTCGGTGCCAATGTGGCAAGCCGCTTTGGCCAAGCCAGCGCATGGGCGATGGGAATGCGCATATCCGGCGCGCCAAGCTGCGCCAGCACCGAACCATCAGCATAGCAGACCATGCCGTGAATAATTGATTGCGGATGCACCAGCACTTCAATTTGTTCAGATGACAGCGAAAATAATCTCGCAGCCTCAATAACTTCCAAGCCTTTATTAAACATAGTCGCGCTGTCAATGGAGATTTTGGCACCCATCGACCAAACCGGGTGCCGTAAGGCTGCCTCCCGGGTTATGCCGCGCATCTCCTCCAGACTGTGGTTTCGGAAAGGCCCACCGGATGCGGTGAGCACAATTTTCTCCACCTGCTTGGTGTTGCCGTCCGCCATCGCCTGAAGGATGGCGTTGTGCTCGGAATCCACGGGCAGAAGGGTGGCACCGGCGGCTTCAACCTCACGCAAAAACACATCCCCAGCGGAAACCAAGGATTCCTTGCAGGCAAAGGCGATGGTGCCGCCCTGGCGCACGGCCGCCAATGTGGGTTCCAGCCCGGCGGTGCCGGTAATGGCGCACATCGTCCAGTCCGCCTTGCGCCCGGCTGCCTCCAGCACGGCTTCGCGGCCACCGGCAACCTCAAGCCCCGTGCCAGCCAGCGCCTCGCGCAAACTGGAGAGCAACGTCTCATCCGAGATCACGCTAATCTCCGGGCGGAATCGGCGGGCCTGTTCGGCCAGCAGCGCGATGTTATGCCCGCCCACCAACGCGCAAACCCGATAAGCGGATGGATTTTCTTTCACAAGATCAAGAGTCTGCGTGCCGACGCTACCCGTGGACCCCAGGATTGTCAGCCGCTTTACCCCCATAACCCCATGCCTCCATGCATACCGGCCGCAAGCAATGCTGCCAAAGGTGCCGCCGTTAAAAATCCATCCAGCCGGTCAAATAAACCGCCATGGCCAGGAATCGTCCGGGCGGAATCTTTCACACCCAGTTTGCGCTTGATGGCGCTTTCCAGCAAATCTCCAGCCTGGGCGATGAAGCTCAATACCAGCCCCACACCGAAGGCGTGAAGCGGCGCGCCAAGTGTCGCCGCTGCCAACCCCGCGCCGCACGCGCCGCCAGCAACCAGGCCGCCGAGCGCGCCGCTCCAGGTTTTGCCGGGCGAAATCCGTGGTGCCAGCTTGGCACCGCCCAGCAACCGCCCAACAGCGTAAGCCCCTATATCCGTGCCCCAGATCACCAGAATCAGATACGCAGTATCCTCAAGCCCCACACCCGGCTGCTGGCGCAGCCAGATTAAACACACGCCACCCAGCCCCGCATAAGGCACGCCCGCGGCCGCAAACCGGCTGTAGGACAACAAAGCCATAAATGTTATAAAAACAATGGATTGTAAACCATGTATCATACCGAATATGCTAGTTGTTAGCCATATCAGCGTGAGCAGCCCTGCAAAATGCCAGGCATGACGCAGCTTAGAAAGCCGTGCCCATTCGTGCCCCAGCCCGGCCATAGCCACGCCAATCAGCATTGTCCACGCCAATCCGCCGCGCCACAGGCAAAACAACGCAATCGGCCCAAGTACCAAAGCTGAAGCCGCACGGAGATACAGGTCCGACCAACGGTTGTTCCTGGCTGGTTTGTCAAAAGGCTCAGACAGGGCGGGCACCGAACCTGCGCTCCCTGCCCGCAAACTCCTCCAGGGCGTTGGCAAAATCCTGCCCACAAAAATCTGGCCACAGCACTTTGGTGAACCAGATTTCGGCGTAAGCCAGCTGCCAGAGCAAAAAATTACTAATGCGCTGCTCACCAGAGGTGCGAATCACCAGATCAGGGTCTGGAATCTCCGCTGTGAACAGAAAATTCGTGAAATTCTGCTCTGTCAGCTCATCGGGCTTTATTCCGGCCTCTATGGCCCTGCGAGCTGCCGTCACAATTTCAGCCCTGCCGCCGTAGGAAAGGGCGAGCACCAAGGTGAGGCGTTTGTTTTCGGCTGTTTTGCGTTCCGCTGCCTCAAGCTCCTGCGCCAGAACCTCGCCGAAGCGTTCGCGCTCGCCGATCACCTGCAGGCGCACACCCTCGGCATGAAGTTCAGCCAGCTCAGAGCGCAAATAATGTTTGAGCAGAAATGTGAGGTCTTGCACCTCGCCCGCTGGGCGTTGCCAGTTCTCGGAGGAAAAGGCGAACAAGGTAAGATAGCGCACCCCATGGTTCACCGCCGCCTCAATAACCCGGCGCACGGCCTTCGCACCCTCGCGGTGGCCAGCCACACGCGGCAAGCCTCTGGTTGCGGCCCAGCGCCCATTGCCATCCATAATGATAGCAACATGCGATGGCACAGAATGGGAGGTGGCGTCTGCCATTAAACCTGCCGGATATCCTTTTCTTTTTCCGAAAAATGATCGTCCACGCGTTTAATGTAGCCGTCCGTCAGCTTCTGCACCTTATCCGCCCAGTCACGCTCTTCATCTTCAGAGATTTCGGACTTCTTCTGCAAGGCTTTGATCTGCTCCATGCCGTCGCGCCGCACTCCGCGCACGGCAATACGCGCGGCTTCAGCGTATTTATTGGCTGTTTTCACCAGCTCAATGCGGCGTTCTTCGGTGAGCACCGGCAGCGGCACGCGAATCGTCTGGCCGTCCGGCTGCGGGTTCAGGCCCAACCCGCAATCGCGAATCGCCGCCACTGTGGAATTGACCATCGAGCGGTCCCATACCTGCACGGTGATCATCCGCGCTTCCGGCACGGCGATGGTGGCCACCTGGTTCAGCGGCATCATCGATCCATAGGCCTCCACCTTCACCGGCTCCAGCAGTGCCGGGCTGGCGCGGCCGGTCCGAAGGCCGGAGAACTCGCGCCTTAAGGCTTCAAGCGCGCCATCCATGCGGCGGGTAAGATCAGTCGTGATCGTATCTAAATCGGTCATGTGACGAACCTTCTTTTCAGCACTCGATAATCCGGGTGAAGGCACCTTCGCCGCGCATCACGGCAGCGAAAGCGCCCGGGGCATGGATGTTAAAGACGAGAATCGGCAGCTTGTTTTCCCGGCTCAAAGAAATTGCGGCGGCATCCATAACATTCAGGTCACGCGCCAGAACATCCAAATAAGTTAGCTCTTCGTAACGCTTGGCATTCTGGTCTTTGCGCGGGTCGGCCGAATAAACGCCATCCACCTGCGTGCCCTTCAGCATTGCGTCGCATTTCATCTCGGTGGCGCGCAGGGCGGCAGCGGTGTCTGTGGTGAAAAACGGGTTGCCGGTGCCGGCGGCGAAAATCACCACCCTGCCCTTTTCCATATGCCGTTCGGCCCGGCGGCGGATATAGGGTTCGCAGACAGACTCCATGGAGATGGCGCTCTGCACCCGGGTCGGCACACCCATTTTTTCCAGCGCAGACTGCATACCCAGCGCATTCATCACCGTGGCCAGCATTCCCATGTAATCAGCCTGGGCACGGTCCATGCCCGCCGCCGCACCGGCGATGCCACGGAAGATATTGCCGCCGCCGATCACCAGACAAACCTGCACCCCCATGGCGATCACATCACGCACATCCGCGGCAATGGTTTTCACCGTCTCCGTGTCCAGCCCGTAATCGCGCTTGCCCATCAGGGCTTCGCCGGAAACCTTCAGCAGAACACGCTTATATTGAGGATTGCTGGGCATGGAAGGTCCTTATAGGAAGGGCGGTGCCGTGCAAAATGCCCGGACCGCCCCATGGGTAGCGCAAAGGCGGAAAGGATTAAACCCCGGCCGCCGCAGCAACTTCAGCGGCGAAATCAGAGACTTCCTTTTCGATGCCTTCGCCGAGGGTAAAGCGCACGAAGCGGGAGACATTGCTGCCAGCCTTCTTCACGACATCTTTCACCTTGCTCTCGCCGTCATGCACCCAGACCTGCTCCAGCAGCACCACGTCCTCGTAATACTTCTTCACACGGCCTTCGACCATCTTCTCGATAATGGCTTCGGGTTTGCCGGAAGCGCGGGCCTGGTCGGAGAGCACATTCTTTTCACGTTCCAGCGCAGCGGGGTCTACTTCGGCAACGGAGAGTGCTTCCGGGCGGGCGGCGGCCACATGCATACCGATCTGGCGGCCAAGCTGCTCCAACGCCTCGTTGGCATTGCCCTCAAGGCCAACAATAACGCCGATTTTGCCCAGGCCCGGCTTCAGCGCGCCATGGATATAAGCGGCAGCGGTGCCACCCGGCACGTTGATCACGGCAACCCGGCGGACATTCATGTTTTCGCCAATGGTGGCGACCAGATGCACGGCTTCATCGGCCACATTGCGCCCGGTGCCGGGGTAAGCGGTCGCCTTCAAAGCCTCCACGTCTTCACCCACATCCAGCGCCAGCTTGGCAACGGTTTCCACATAGGTCTGGAAGGCTTCGTTGCGGGCGACGAAATCCGTCTCGGCATTGATCTCGACCATGGCAACCTTGCCAGGCGCCAGTGCAACGCCAACCAGACCCTCGGCGGCCACGCGGCCAGACTTCTTGGCGGCGGCGGAAAGGCCTTTCTTACGCAGCCAGTCGATCGCGGCTTCCTTGTCGCCATTCGTCTCAACCAGCGCCTTCTTGCAGTCCATCATGCCTGCGCCGGTGGTCTCACGCAGGTCTTTCACCAGGGCAGCGGTAATTTCGGCCATGTGTTTGCTCCTTACAAATGGTTGCGCGGCACCCTGGCCGGGCACCGCGCGAAATTTCTGGAATCTCCCGCCTTACGGCGCGGCGAAAATCAGGCCTCGACCGAGGCCTCGCTCAACGCCGGTTCGGCCGCCGCACCCAAATCCACGCCGGAGGCACCCATCTCAGCGGAAATACCATCCAGCACCGCACCAGCGACCATGTCGCAATAGAGCGTAATCGCGCGAATCGCGTCATCATTGCCGGGAATCGGGTAGGTCACGCCAGCAGGGTCGGAGTTGGAATCGAGAATGGCAACAACCGGGATACCAAGCTTGTTGGCCTCCTCAATCGCCAGCTTCTCCTTGTTGGTGTCGATCACGAACAGAATATCCGGCAGGCCGCCCATATCCTTAATGCCGCCAAGTGCGCGCTCCAGCTTCTCCCGGTCACGGGTGAAGTTCAGGATTTCCTTCTTGGAATAGCCCTGAGCCTCGCCGGTCAGCATCTCGTCCATCTGGCGCAAGCGCTTGATGGAACCGGTGATGGTCTTCCAGTTGGTAAGCATTCCGCCCAGCCAGCGGTGGTTCACATAATACTGCCCGCAACGCTGCGCGGCATCGGCCACGTAATCGGCGGCGGCGCGCTTGGTGCCAACAAACAGCACGCGGCCACCGGCAGCGGTCACATCGCGAATCGCCTTCAGCGCGCGTTCAGCCAGAGGAACGGTCTGCTGCAGGTCGATAATATGGACCTGGTTGCGCACACCGAACAGAAACGGCGCCATGCGCGGGTTCCAGCGGCGGGTGTTGTGGCCAAAATGCACGCCGGCTTCAAGCAGCTGGCGCAGGGATACATCGGGAAGTGCCATTGGCAGTTCTCTTTCCTATATCAATCCGGTTCTATCCTCCGCGGGGGAAGCACCTTACGGCACCGGACCTTACAGGCTATCGCCCGGATAGGCCCCCGCGTGTGAATTTGCCCGCACAATGCGAGCGCCCGCCCTATCGCTTATTTTTGCCCAAAGTTCAAGCCGCGCAAAAATCCGAAGGGCGGCCGGAGCCGCCCTTTTCGTTTAAGCCAGCAGCGGCCCCCAGGAAGGGTCTGAGGCATAAGTCGGCGTATCCACCAAACGCTCATTGAAGCCGTCCACCCCAATCGTGACCAGGTTAGAGCTGTGGCCCGAGCCGGTGGGGGACTGGCGGTAGAACATGAGCACACGGCCATTCGGGCAGAACGTGGAGCCCTCCACCAGGAAGCCCTGGGAAAGAATGCGCTCACCCGAGCCATCCGGTGCCATCACGCCGATTGAAAACCCGCCTGACCCCCAGAAGGTATAGGAAATCAGATCCCCGCTGGGCGACCAGCAAGGCTCGGCATACTGCCCGGGGCCAAATGAAATACGCTTAACGCCTGAGCCATCGGCATTCATCACAAAGAGCTGCTGATTGCCATCACGGTCAGAGTTAAACACAATCTGCGAGCCATCTGGCGAAAAACAGGGCGTGACATTGATCGAGTTGCTGTCGGTCAGCTCCGTCACACCGCCACCGCCCAGGCTGGTTTTCACAATCGCGGCACCACCATTGCGCGAGACGGACATTAGCAGCGAATTTCCATCCGGCGAGAAGCGCGGGCCAATCGTCATCTCGCCAAAGCCGCCAACAAGCTGGGTGGCACCGGTTTGCAGGTCAAACAGGTAAACCCTGGGGTTCTCACCGCCGCGATAGCTGACGAAAGCCAGCTGCTGGCGGGCCGGATTATACTGCGGTGAAAGCGCCATGTTGGCACCATCCGTCAGGAACTGCACATTGGCACCGTCGTAATCCATAATCGCGAGGCGGCGGATGGGGCTGGTAACCGCCCCCGCAACCGAGATAAACGCCACCCGGCTGTCGAAATAGCCCTTCTCGCCGATCATCTGCTGATAAACCGTATCGGCGATGATATGCGCGATCCTGCGCCAATTATCCGGCGTGGTGGTGTAGGCCGTGCCCTGCACCTGCGCCTGGTTCTGCACACTCCATAACCGGAACTCAACGCGAAGCTGGCCGCCGCCAGCAGCCTGCACATCGCCCGTCACTAGCCCTTGTGCACCCAGCAGTGACCAATTTTGCCACACCGGCGTGCCGTTATTCATGGAGTTCGGCACGAAGCTGGATGGATCGATTGCCCGGAACAGACCAGAATGGCCAAGATCATCCGAGATCACCTGGGTGATTTGCGCACCTACGCCCTGCGTGTCGAAAGGGGTAATGGCGATGGGGATGGGGGCCGTTTGCGCCCCGCTCACCTGGATGGCCGGGCCATTATTCGAGGTGGCTGGGGCAGTTTGGGCAAACGCGGCGGGGGCGGCAAGGGTTGCGGCACCCGCCGCGCCCAACATGCGGCGGCGGGAAAATGGCGGCAGAATAAGACGCGTCATCATCGAACCTCTTACGGGGTGAAATTGAACAGGAATGTATTGACCTTACCCAGCATGTAAGACGGCAAGGGTAATGTCGCACATTGATAATTCTCCACAGCCGCGATCGCGCGTTGCGCATAGGCCGCGTAGATCGGGTTGCTCATATTGCCTTGGGAGGCTGGTGCAACCTCAGCCTCGCGCACGGTGCCCGAGGCATCGGTCGTCACCAGCAATTGCACAGAGAAACTCTGCACACCGGGCGCCCCAGCATCAATGCCCCAGCATGGGCGCACATGCGCGCCAATTGCGTTGCGGTCCGCTTCATTCAGCCCGGAATTGGCAGTGCTGTTGGGGCTGCCACCGCCATCAGGGGCACCGCCCTGGTCCGGGTTATACTGTGCCGTCGGCGGCTTGGTCTGCTGCTGGTTCACGCGCAACTGCGAAAGCGTGTTGAGCACGCTCTTGCTCAGCGGCAGCGGGTTCTTCACCTCATGCTGCTGGTGGGTGGCCGATTGCTGAGGCGCTGGCGGCTTGGTGACCGGCTGGGGCTTCGGCGGCGGCTTTTGCGTGCTCGTCTGCTTCTGCGGCGGGCGCGGTGGAGGTGGCGGCGGAACAGGCGCCTGCGTTGGCGTGGCCGTGGGTGGCGGTGGCGGCGGCGCTGGTGTTGGCGGCGTCGGCTGCGGCGGTTTTGGCGGCGCGGGCGGTGGCGGTGGCGGTGGTGGCGGTGGCGGCTGAACCGGTTGCGGCTTCGGCTGGGTCGGGTTCACCGGCCCTTTATGCGGCACCGGCGTGTTGTTGGGGGCCGCCACTTTGCCGGCATGTTGTGCTGTTTGCGGTTGGGTGGGGCCAACCAGGTCGACATCCACGCTCTCATCCGCCGAGGTGTTCAGCGGCTGCATGGGCAGCGTCACAATCGCCGCAATAATAATCGCCGCGTGAATGACAAAAGAAACAATCGCACTTCGGCGCAGCTCGCGGTCCAATTTAAGCTCCCGTCACCCGGCTTATTGACCGGGCTGCTGGGCCAGCAGCGAAACCTTGGTGAAGCCGCCCTGCACGATATCCGCCATCACCTGCAACATGGTGCCGTAATCCACCTGCTTGTCGCCACGGATGAATATGCGCTGGTCTGCGTTGTTTTTCGATGCTTCCTGCAACGTGCTCACCAGATTGCTGAGCTGGATCTGGCTGTTGTTCAAGAACACATCGCCCTTGCTGTTCACCGTCACGGTGATCGGCTTGGAATCCGCATTCGCAGGCTTCGCGTTGGCCTGCGGCAGATTAACCTGTACCGAGGAGGTGATCATCGGTGCCGTGACCATGAAGATGATCAGCAGCACCAGCATCACGTCCACCAACGGTGTCACGTTGATCTCCGCCATCGGGCGGTAGCGCCGCCTGCCGTTGCCGCGCCCGCCGATCATCCCGCCGGCCATTATTTATGCTCCTCAGACTGGCGGGAGAGAATGGCGGAAAACTCCGTGCCGAAACCCTCTAGCCGTCCCGCGAAGCGCGAGAGGTCGTTGGAGAGCTTGTTGTACGCCAGCACCGCCGGAATGGCGGCGACCAGGCCGATGGCGGTGGCGAACAATGCTTCCGCAATGCCGGGGGCCACAACCGCGAGATCTGTGTTGTGCATGGCGGCAATGGCCGAAAAGGAGTGCATGATGCCCCAAACCGTGCCGAACAGGCCGATAAACGGTGCTGTGGCGCCGACCGAGGCCAGAAAAATCATGAAACGTTCCAGCCGGTCCATCTCGCGCATGATGGTCACATTCATCGCCCGGTCCACTCGTTCCTTCACGCCGGTTTTGCCAATTTCCGTGCCTGCAATGCGCGCGGTGCGCTTCCATTCGCTCATCGCAGCGCCGAACACGGCGGCCATCGGGTTGGTGGGGTCGGCACCTTCACGATCGTAAAGCTCGTCCAGGCTGCCGCCAGACCAGAAGCTGTCCTCAAATGCATTCGCCTCGCGGTTAACGCGGCGGATGGTCATGATTTTCTCGATGATGATGGTCCACACCCAGATGCTGGCGATCAGCAGGATGATCATCACCAGCTTCACCACCGCATCCGCCTGTAAAAACAGGCCGAGCAGCGAGAGATTCGCCTGTGGCGCGGCCATAGCCGCCTGAGACACCGTTTGGTCCACTATCTTTCCCCGTTCAAAATTTCAGGCGCGCAACCCACTCACTGGGAATGCGCGTCGCCCGGCCATCGGACACGCGCGCGCAACCCAGCCCGAGCTCAAGCACGGCCAGCGAGTCGCTGTCTCGCAAGAATTTCTGCCGTAATGTAACGCTTGCGCCGCGCATTTCCGTAAATTCCGTTTCAACCGTCACCAGCTCGTCGATCCTTGCGGGGCGCTGATAGAGCAAATTGACGCGATGCACCACAAACAACACGCCGTAGGTTGCAACCATCTCTGCATGTGGCGCGCCCATCTCCCGCAGGGCTTCCGTGCGTGCCCGCTCGGCGATGGAGAGATAATTCGCATGGTAAACAATGCCCCCCGCATCCGTATCCTGATAGTAGATGCGTGTGGTGTAATGATAGATCAACATCCTGCTCCAAGCCTATGATTACGGCTGAAAAAGGTTTTTGTAAGGCAGGTTATTCGCCAAGCATGTCAAGCAGATCCGGGCCGCGCTGGGGCGGATTTAATCCCAGATGCCGCCAGCCTGCATCGCCCAGCATCCGCCCGCGCGAGGTGCGCAGCAGCAACCCTTCCTGGATGAGATAAGGCTCCACCACGTCTTCCAGCGTGTCGCGCGCTTCGGCAAGGGCGGCGGCGAGCGTTTCCACGCCTACGGGGCCACCATTATGGTGTTCCGCCAGGCGCTTGAGGTAGCGCATATCCATCGCATCCAGCCCTTTCTGGTCCACATCCAGCCGGGTGAGTGCGGCATCCGCCAAATCACGTGAAATCTCTGTAACGCTGGCGGCGGTAGCGAAATCCCGCACCCGGCGGGTGAGCCTTCCGGCAATGCGCGGCGTGCCGCGGGAGCGCCGGGCGATCTCCATCGCGCCATCATAGGAAAGCGCCATGCCCAGTTTCTGCGCCAGGCGGATGACGATGCCGGTGAGTTCATCAGGCGTATAAAACACCAGCCGCAGCGGAATGCCGAAACGGTCTCGCAGCGGTGTGGCCAGCAGGCCAGAGCGCGTGGTCGCCCCCACCAACGTGAAAGGCGGCAGGTCTATCCGCACCGTGCGCGCCCCGGGGCCTTCGCCGATAATCAGGTCGAGCTGGAAATCCTCCATGGCCGGGTAGAGAATTTCCTCAATGGCCGGTTGTAGGCGGTGGATTTCGTCGATGAACAGCACGTCCTTCGGCTGAAGATTCGTCAGAATCGCCGCAAGATCGCCGGATTTCTGAATCACCGGGCCGGATGTGGCTTTAAACCCCACTCCCATCTCATGCGCCACAATCTGCGCCAGCGTGGTTTTGCCGAGGCCCGGCGGGCCGTGCAGCAACACGTGGTCCAGCGCCTCGCCACGGGTTTTGGCGGCGGAAACGAAGATTTTGAGATTCTCCCGGCTTGCGGCCTGTCCGGTGAAATCCTCCAGGCTTTGCGGTCGCAGCGAGGCTTCTGCATTATCATCGGAAAGCCGCTCGCCGGAGGTGATGCGGTCACTCACTGACTTAGCTCCTGGGCCTGGTCAGGCCGGGCGAACCACCAGAAGGTTAAAGCCCAGACTGGTGGGCTGATGAAGGCATATAGAATGATCGCCTCCTCTGCCGGCGCCAGAAAATTTGTAAAATCTGAAAATGAAGCGCTCCCACCAAGCAAATGGAACGCAAGCGCCCCCAAGGCAACACCAACAAACAAACCCAACCCCAGATAGGATAAGCATGATTGGAAGTGGAGCGCCTTCAGAAGCAAATATGCCGGAATGCCAATAATCAGGCAGCCAAAGGCTTTTTTCCGTGAGAGACGAACACTCACTTCGCCAGCGCCTTCAACCCGGCGCGGATCAGCACATCCAGCGTGGCATCCTCCCCATGCTCAGCCACAGCTTTGGCCAAAACCACCTCCGCCTCTGCCCGCCGATAGCCAAGATTGGTGAGCGCCGAGAGCGCATCCGCCGCGGCACCCCTTGGCGCCAACACCGCCGGGAACGCCGCATTACCACCACCGGGCATCGCTCCCGCCTTGCTCTGCAATTCGGTAAGAATACGGATGGCGAGCTTCGGCCCCACACCCGGCGCGCGGGTGAGAGCGCCTTTATCCTGCCCGGCAATCGCGCCGATCAACTGGTCCGGCGAAAGAGCCGAAAGAATCCCCAGCGCCACTTTCGCCCCCACGCCCTGCACAGTGGTAAGCAACCGGAACCACTCACGCTCGGCGGCGGTGTAAAAGCCGTAGAGGGTAATTGCATCCTCACGCACCTGAGTTTCAATCAGCAGCGTCACCAACCCATCAGGTAACGCGGCCAGCGTGCGGGAGGAGCAGAAAACCAGATACCCCACCCCGTTCACGTCCACCACGCAGCGGCCATCCTCGATGCTGTCCACAATGCCCCGCAACCGCGCGATCATTTCAGCACCTTCCAGGCATTGGTGGTGGAGCGGTGGTGGGCATGGCAGATGGCAACCGCCAGGGCATCCGCCGCATCCGCCCGTTTTTGCACCGAGCCGGGCAACAGGCGCTTCACCATCAGCCCCACCTGTTCTTTATCCGCGCCGCCGGTGCCAACCACCGCCATTTTCACGGTTTTGGCGCCATATTCAAAAACAGGAATCCCCGCCCGTGCCGGGGCCAACAATGCCACGCCGCGCGCATAACCCAGCTTCAGCGTGGCGGTGGCGTTGCGGTTAACATATGTCTCCTCTACCGCGGCTTCATCTGGGTTGTAGCGCGCCAGTAAATCCGCCAGTGCCTCATCCAGCGCCTTCAGCCGCAACGGCACATCCTCGGTGCCATCGGTTGCCACCACGCCGTCGGCCACATGGCGCAGCCGGTTGCCCTCAGCCTCCACCACGCCCCAACCGGTAAAACGCAGGCCGGGGTCGATGCCAATGATACAAACCTTGCCGGGGCTTTTCTTCATCTGCCGCGCGGCCGCCCCACCATCCCCGCGCGCGCCCATCATCACGCCGAGAGCTTCGCCATAACGTCTTCCGGCAGCTCATAATTGGCATAGACGTTCTGCACGTCGTCATCATCCTCAAGCGTATCGATCAGTTTCATCACCGCGGTTGCTTTGTCCTCATCCAGCACCACGGTCATGTTCGGCTGCCATTCCATACCGGCCTCCGCTGGGTCGCCGAATGTCTGCGCGAGGGCATCGCGCACCGCAAAGAAATTCTCCACCGCCGCTTGCACTTCGTGGCCATCCCCGTCGCTCACCACGTCATCGGCCCCGGCCTCGATAGCCGCTTCCAGCATCTCATCAGCAGATGCCGCATTGGCCGGGTAGCGAATGGCCGCCAAGCGGTTAAACATAAAGGAGACGGAATTGGTTTCCCCCAATGCCCCACCAGATTTGTTAAAGGCGGCGCGCACCACGGATGCCGTACGGTTGCGGTTATCCGTCAGCGCCTCGATAATAATCGCCACGCCCGCCGGGCCGTAACCTTCGTATCGCACGGATTCGTAATTCTCCGTGCCGCCCGCGCCCGAGGCTTTTTTAATCGCGCGGTCGATCGCGTCGCGCGTCATGTTCTGCTTCAGCGCCGCGGCAATGCCCGCCCGCAGGCGCGGATTTGCCGACGGGTCCGGCAGCCCTTCCTTCGCCGCAACAGTTATCTCGCGAATGAGTTTTGCATAGATGCGGGCCCGCTTGGCGTCCTGTGCGCCCTTGCGGTGCATGATGTTCTTTGCGTGTGAATGTCCAGCCATGAAGGGGCTTTAGCATTTGCAGTGAGGTGCCGGAAGCGTCTTACCCATCCGGTTCGAGCATCCCGCGAACCCGTGCGGCCAGCTCGTCCATAGCGAAGGGTTTGGCCATAATCTCCATCCCAGGCTCCAGATCGCCGCTAGCCATCCCGACATTTTCGGCATAACCGGTCATGAATAATATCTTTAGCCTTGGCCGCAACAACCGGGCTGCATCCGCAATTTGCCGGCCGTTCAGCCCCGGCAGGCCGATATCGGTAATCAGCAGATCAATCCTTTGGCGGGATTGCAGAATTTTCAGTCCACCCGGTCCGTCCTGTGCCTCCAGCGCGACATAACCCAGCCCCGCCAAAACCTCGACGATCAACCGGCGCACCACGGGTTCATCCTCCACCACCAGCACCGTGTCACCCAAGGCGGCGGCAGGCATATTCGCCTCTTCCAGGCAGGGCGGCAACATCGCAGCCTCGCCATCGTAACGCGGCAAATATAGCCGCACCGTGGCACCCAGCCCCGGTTCGGAATCGATTCTCACATGCCCATTGGATTGGCGCGCAAACCCGTAGATCATCGAAAGCCCCAGCCCCGTACCATGACCCAGTGGCTTGGTGGTGAAAAAAGGCTCGAACACCTTGGCGACGGTGGCCGCATCCATGCCCACCCCGGAATCAGTGACCGCTACACAAATATATGGTCCCGGCGTGACCTCGCTCCGCCGGGGGCCAGTGGTTCCCTCCAATCCGACATTAGTGGTTCGGATAATCAGCTTTCCGCCCTCGGGCATGGCGTCCCGGGCATTAATGGCGAGGTTCAGCAATGCATTTTCGAGCTGGTTGGGGTCGCATAGCGTCAGCCAAAGCTCGTCCTGCAGATCCAACTGCAAATCCACATGCTCGCCCAGCGTGCGGCGCAGCAGCATTTCCATGGAAATTATAAGTGGATTAGCCTCTACGGGTTTCGGGTCTAACGGTTGTCTGCGCGAAAACGCCAAAAGCCGGTGGGTGAGTGCGGCCGCTTTGTCAGCAGCGTTCATCGCCATCGTGACAAATCGCTCCAAACCTTGGGTTTCACTCTGCTGAATCCGCCTGCTCATCATCTCCAGGCTGCCGATGATGCCTTGCAGAAGATTATTAAAATCATGCGCGATGCCACCAGTAAGCTGACCCACCGCTTCCATCTTCTGCGCCTGACGAAGCTGTTCTTCCGCATCGCGCTGAGCGCTTATGTCGCGGCCGACGAAGTAGAATGAGTCGCCCAGAGAATCGGCAGACCAGGAAATCAGGCATAACCGCCCTTGGCGGTCGTTCATCCGGCATTCAGAATCGCGTATTGCACGCCCCGCCACCAGATCATTGATCGTCTGCTCGGCCTCCGGCCTATCCTCCGGTATCACCAGGTCTAGCAGCCGCAAACCCAAAATCTCGCTCTCGGCATAACCTAAAAGCCGCTCCCAGGCCGGGTTGACCGACCGCAACACCCCATCACCGCTGGCAATCGCCAGCAGATCATTAGAAGACACCCAGATACGCTCCCGTTCGGTATTCGCGGACGCCGCGGCAGCCGCAGCACGGCGTTCGGCCGTCACATCCCGGCCAAAACCATAGAGCAGCCCGCCTTCGGCAACTCTGGTCCAGGCAATCTGCCGCCAGTCGCCATGCTTAGTCAGCATCGTCACGACGAGTTCTGAACGCAGCGCCGCAGGGCTGAAATCGTTAAACTGAAGGCGCAACCGCTCGCGCTCGTCAGGCGCAATAAAATCGGCCATGCGGCGGGCGCGGCTGGCTTGTTCGTTCCAACCCAGCGCCTTGGTCCAGGCCGGATTGACCGTCACCACCTCCCCGCCGGGGCGAAGCACGATTTTTAATATCGGTGAGATATCCCACATGCGCTGCAAGGCACGCATGGCACCACGCTTTTCGGTTAGATCCTGGCCAAACGCATGATTCAGCTCGCCATCCGGTGCCACGTCCCACTCAATCACGCGGTAATCGCCGTTCTGCATCCGGCAACGGCATTCAAAACCCTGAACGGTTTCACCCGCCGCCACTCGCGCCAAGACCATCGATGTGGTCTCGATATCTTCGGGATGAACAAAGCTCAGCAGATTTTGATCTGCTATCTCCTCCTGGCGCCAACCCGTGCCCAGCTCAATCGCCTGGTTGCTGTGCCGGATAATCCCCTCTTGATCGAAAATGAGCATATATGTGCTGCTAAGCTGCCATATGCGGTTGCGCGCGCGCACAGCCTCGGCCTCTGCCTCCTTGCGCGCTTCAATGTTGTGATTACTGCCGACCCACCCTTCGACCACGCCCGCCGCGCTGCGGAGAGGTGTCGCAATAACAAGATGCCACACATACGCGCCGGAAGCCGTTTGCAACCGGCACTCCGCTTCATAAAGTCCTCCTGTGGCCACGGCCTCTGCCCATCGCCGGGCAATGAGTGCACGGTCTGCCGCATAGACAAACGTGGACCAGCCTTCATCATCACTGGTTGTGCCCAGGAAAGCCCGCAAATAGGGGTTCATCCAGTCAACACGCCCCTGGGCATTTGCCGTCCAAATCTGACGGGGCATGGTGCCCGCAACTTCGCGCAATGCTGAACTTTGGTTCAGCGCACTCTCCCCTCCTTCATCCCGCCGCGCGGCTTTGGCCAAAACCCCTATTGTCTTGCCAATCTCGTTCATGAGCGGCGAGCACTGCAGGCTAAACTCGGGCAGGCCAGGTATGCTTTCCAGCGTCAGCGCCTCGGCTGCATATCCATCCTGACCGGCAAGCAGCAGGGGCCTCATAGCTTCGGATATTTCAGGCCAAATCTGGCCAATTGTTTCTCCCAGTGCAGCCGGGCTCCGCGCCACGGCAAAAGGCAAACTTGCATCATTGTAGAGCAACACCCCCTCTGGGCCGGCGAAAATCATCAACGGCGCGGGAGCACCCAACATCGTCGCGACATGAGCGCAGAAAACGGGCGACCAGACTTCAATTGGGCCTAATGACGTCTGACTCCAGTCAAAGCCGGAAATAAGGCCACCCATGACGCCGCCCTGAGCCAAAAACGGAAAACGCCCGGCTGGCGAGTCGTGCTGTCCAGAATTCTGTCCGGGAAAAAGCGTCATAATCCGGATTTTATAAGCGTTCCGGCACAATTAGCCACTGGTTGAAACGTCTTATAATTCCACGCCGAATGCACGCAATTTTACTATCCCGTTCCCCTGGCGCTCCGTGCAATTTGCCCTCGGGCAATTGACAGCGCCTCGCGCCCAGCTTATCAGCCCGCCCACCGGGCGCGTAGCTCAGCGGTAGAGCATTCGCTTCACACGCGAAGGGTCACAGGTTCAATCCCTGTCGCGCCCACCACATTCTTAAAAATCAACACATTCAGGCAAAGTCTTTATATAAGACCGCAGGTCGCACCATCCGGGCACGGCGCGCGCCGCGCCCGGTAAACCGCGTCAGGCGGCCTTGGCCATGCCGCGCAGCACATACGGCAATATACCGCCATGCTTGTAGTAATTCACCTCGTCAGCGGTATCGACCCGGCAAAGCAGTTCAATCTCGGTCTTGGAGCCATCAGGGCGGGTGATGACCGCTTTGATGTTCATGCGCGGGGAGAGGGTTTCAAGCCCGACAATATCCACAATCTCCTCACCGGTCAGGCCCAGGCTCTTGCGCGTTTCACCATTCTTGAACAGCAGCGGCAGCACGCCCATGCCCACCAGGTTGGAGCGGTGAATACGCTCGAAGCTCTCCGCGATCACCGCCTTCACGCCTAGCAGCATGGTGCCCTTGGCCGCCCAATCGCGGGAGGAGCCGGTACCGTATTCCTGCCCGGCGAACACCACCAGGGGCACGCCCTCCGCCTTGTACTTCACCGCGGCATCGTAGATGGAGAGCGTCTCACCGCCGGGATAATGCTTCGTGTTGCCGCCCTCTGCACCACCCATCATCTCGTTCTTGATGCGGATATTCGCGAAAGTACCGCGCACCATCACATCGTCATTGCCGCGCCGTGAGCCATAGGAGTTGAAATCCTTCTGCTGTACCTGATGCGCGGAGAGGAACTCGCCCGCCGGCGAGGATTTCTTGATGTTACCAGCCGGGGAGATGTGGTCGGTCGTGATGGAGTCACCCAGCAGGGCCAGAACATGCGCGCCCTTGATGTCGGAAACCGGCCTCGGTTCCGGGGTGATGCCTTGGAAGTAAGGCGGGTTCTTCACATAAGTGGACCCAACGGGCCAGGCATAGGTGTCGGTACCGCCAGTCACCTCAATCGCCTGCCACTCGGTCGGGCCTTTGAACACGTCAGAATAGCGTGCGCGGAACATTTCGCGCGTGACAACCTGGCCGACGATGTCATGAATCTCCTTGTTGGTCGGCCAGATATCCTTCAGGAACACATCCTTGCCATCCTTCGCCGTGCCGAGCTTCACTGTGGTGATATCCTCGCGCATATTGCCGAACAAAGCATACGCCACCACCAGCGGTGGGGAGGCCAGATAATTCGCGCGCACATTCGGGTGCACGCGGCCCTCGAAGTTACGGTTGCCGGAGAGCACGGACACCGCAACCAGCTTGTTGCTCTCGATCGCGTCCACGATCGGGTCGGCAAGCGGGCCGGAATTGCCGATGCAGGTGGTGCAGCCATAGCCAACCGTCTCGAAGCCAAGCGCGTCAAGATCAGCAGTGAGGCCGGATTTGTTTAGATAATCGGTCACAACCTGCGAACCAGGGGCGAGCGAGGTCTTCACCCAGGGCTTCGGCACCAGGCCCAGCGCCCGGGCCTTGCGGGCCACCAGACCGGCGGCCACCAGCACGTAAGGGTTGGAAGTGTTGGTGCAGGACGTAATGGCCGCGATCACCACATCCCCATGGGTGATCTCATAATTCGTGCCAGCCACGGCACCCTTGGCGGCAACGGCGTCGGCGGCAACGCCCAGGCTCTTGGTCAGCTCGGCCTTGAAGGCGGAGGCGGCGTCCTTCAGCGGCACGCGGTCCTGCGGGCGCTTCGGCCCTGCCAGGCTTGGCTGCACGGTGGAGAGGTCCAGCTCCAACGTATCGGAGAAAACCGGCTCATGCTCGTCGCGCCACAGGCCTTGGGCCTTGGTATATTCTTCGACCAGCTTGATGCGGTGCTCATCGCGGCCCGAGAGGCGCAGATAATTCAGTGTTACGTCATCAACCGGGAAAAAACCGCAGGTCGCGCCATATTCGGGGGCCATATTGGCGATGGTGGCGCGGTCGGCCAACGCCATCTCGGCCATGCCCTCGCCGTAGAATTCGACGAATTTGCCAACGACCTTCTTCGCCCGCAGCATCTGAGTGACGGTGAGCACCAGATCGGTCGCGGTGACACCTTCGGAGAGCTTGCCGGTCAGCTTGAAGCCGACCACATCGGGGATGAGCATGGCGATCGGCTGGCCCAGCATCGCGGCCTCGGCCTCAATGCCGCCAACCCCCCAGCCCAGAACGCCCAGACCGTTCACCATAGTGGTGTGACTGTCAGTGCCGTAAAGTGTGTCCGGGTACACAAATGTCTTGCCGCCGTTCTCAGAGGTCCAGGCAACCTGCGCCAAATATTCCAGGTTCACCTGATGGCAGATGCCGGTGCCGGGCGGCACCACGCGGAAATTATTGAAAGCCTCCTGGCCCCAGCGCAGGAAGCGGTAACGCTCGGCGTTGCGCTCAAATTCGAGGTCGATATTCTTCTGCAAGGCGTCGGGGGAAGCCGAGTAATCCACCATAACTGAATGGTCGATGACGAGATCGACCGGGATCAGCGGGTTCACTTTCTCAGGGTTCGCCCCCAACGAGCCCATGCCATCGCGCATCGCGGCCAGGTCCACCACCGCGGGCACGCCGGTGAAATCCTGCATCAATATGCGGGCGGGCTTAAAAGGCACTTCCTTGGTGGAGGAGGCTTTTTCCAACCAGCCAATGATGGATTTCGCGTCTTCCTGCGTATAGCTGGCACCATTTTCAAAACGCAGCACGTTTTCGAGAAGCACCTTCAAGGTTTTTGGAAGCCTGGAGATATCACCCAGCTTGGCCGCGGCCGCCGGGAGTGAAAAATACGAGTAGGTCTTGCCATCCACCGCCAGGGTTTTCATGATTTTAAGGCTATCGTGACCGATTGCTGTCATGGCGCAAAACCTTTCGTCTGAAGCCGCTTGTGATTTGTCACGGCTTAAACCATAGCCATACCAACCCGTCTATTCCGCACCTAGGAACTCACACCTGCTTACGGCCAAAAACCTTTCCATCTTCCGCGGCGAACGGCTGATTCTGAACAATATCGGCTTTTCGTTATGCCAAGGTGGTATCCTTCTTCTGCGTGGCGCGAATGGCGCGGGGAAATCCAGTCTGCTGCGCGCCCTGGCAGGGCTGACACCCTTAGCCACTGGTGATTTGTTTTGGAACAATCTACCCGCACTGACAGACCGTGAGGCACACGCCGCCCGTATCGGCTGGCTAGGGCACCAGGATGCGGTGAAACCTGCCCTTACCCTGGCTGAACAGGTGCCGGAAGCTGGGCTGGCGCTGGTAGGGTTGGAAAAATTCGCGCATTTACCTGTGCGGTTTCTCTCCGCCGGGCAGAAGCGGCGGCTTGCCATCGCCAGGGTGGCGGCCGCGGAAAAGCCTTTATGGCTGCTGGACGAACCAACAACAGGACTGGATACCGCCTCCATTCAGCAATTCCTGGATCTCTGTGAGGCCCAGAGGCAGCGCGGCGGCATGATCATCGCCAGCACCCATACGCCGATCGAGCTACCGGACACCCAGGTGCTGACGCTGTGATCGGGTTTATTGCGCGGGAGCTGCGGCTTTCCATCCGGCACGGCGCGGAAAGCATAGCCGCTTTGTTGTTTTTTGTTATCGCGGGAACGCTGTTTGCGCTTGGGGCGGGGCCAGACCCGTTGGTTCTCTCCCGCATTGCCCCCGGCGTGGTGTGGGTCACGGCGCTCCTCGCCGCACTTTTGCCGCTGGAACGGCTGTTCGGGCCAGACTTCGAGGATGGCACGCTGGATCTGCTGCTGCTTTCAGGTTGGCCGGCTTATGCGATCGCTACCGCCAAAACCATTGTGCATTGGCTAACCACGGGCCTGCCACTGCTCATTATCGCCGGGCCACTGGCGGTGATGTTGCGCCTGCCGGGGGAGAAATTACCGCTATTGCTGCTGACCCTGCTGCCCGGAACACTGATTTTCTCGCTGCTCGGCACATTGGCCGCGGCTCTCACCACCGGCGCGCGGCGGGGGGCTATTTTGATGCCGCTGATCACGCTGCCTTTGATGATCCCCAGCCTGATCTTCGGCACGGCAGCCGCCACCAGCCTGCATCCGGCCGCACCGCTTTACATGCTTTTCGCGATGCTGCTGGCGGCATTGCCCTTGGCACCGCTGGGAACCGGACTCGCCTTGCGCGCCGCCGCTGAATAAAACACAGACCTCAACGCCGCTTGCAAAGCGAGCGAACCCGACGGCATCGCGCTCCAGCCTTATGTCGTCGTATGCGCCATGGAAACGTTGCGCGCTTCCGGGCCGAATATCATCAGAATGATAAGAAGAACGGCCACCACGCCACCCACCAACGCCAGCGCATAGCCATAATCTCCGCCATGGCTGATCGCCAGAGACACCTGAAGCGGCGCATTGAACGAGGCCAGAAAATTGCCGAACTGATAGACGAAACCCGGAAACGTGCCTCGAATTTCAGCGGGTGACAGCTCATTCAGATGCACCGGCACCACGCCCCATGCCCCCTGCACGCCAACCTGCATAAAGAACGCGGCAATGGCGATGGTGGTGAAATTGGTGCCATGAGACCACGGCCACAGCGCCAGAAGCGAGACCAGACACGCCCCGATAATGGCATAGCGGCGGCCGATCTTCTGGCTCAGGAAGCCGAACAGAATGCCGCCGATAATCGCACCAGCATTAAAGATGAGCGCAACATTGGCCATTTCACCATGGGCGAAATGCAACTGCTTGCCCAGGAACAGCTTCACGTAAATATCCTGCGTGCCGTGGGAGAAGAAATTAAACCCAGCCATCATCAGCACGCCATAAACAACCAGCTTCGCGTTCTTACGCAGCACGAAGCTGATCGGCACCCGGTTAGGCTGGTGCTTCATGGCCTTATAGACCGGGCTTTCCTCTACCTGGGAGGCAATGAAAAACACCAGCAGAGCCGGCAAGGCGCCGACAAAGAACATCCCCCGCCAACCCAGCGGCTTCAGGCCAAAATCAAACAACAAGGTCGCCAGGAAAAACCCGAACGGATACCCCGCCTGCAACAACCCGGAGACCCAGCCGCGCCAGCGATCCGGGATGGTTTCCATGGCAAGCGAGGAACCAATGCCCCATTCCCCGCCCATGGCGATGCCAAACAATGTGCGAATAACCATGAAGGCGGTGAAAGACCAGGCGAAGCCGGTGAGCGCCTCGAAAAAGGAGTAGAGCAGAATAACGAGCATCAAGATCGGTTTGCGGCCGTAAATATCTGCGAGGCGGCCAAAAACGAAGGCGCCCACCGCGCGCGTTGCCAAAGTGAGGGTGATGGAAAACGCCACCGAATCTATGCCGACGCCAAACGCTTTGGAGACGTTGTCGAGGGTCAGGATCAGAATAAAGAAATCGAACGCATCGAGCGTCCAGCCCAAAAACGCCGCAACAACAGCGTTGCGCGCCCGCGTGATCTCTGCTGCTGAAATGACCGGCATCGCCAAACTCTCCTAATTATCATTGCAAAAACCAGCAGAACAAACCTGATGCTGCTTTTAAATTAGCCTGCCCGCAAGGCTGGCGAAGCATGTTCACACATAAACACGGCACCACCCTAGATGTCTGGCATAAATCGGAATTTTCAACGATTTAAATGGTCGGAGTGAGAGGATTCGAACCTCCGGCCCCTGCGTTCCGAACACAGTACTCTAACCAGGCTGAGCTACACTCCGATGCGGCGAGCCTATAGCCGAAGGGGCACGGGTTCCGCAAGGCCCACCACCGAGGCACCGCAAAACAGACATAATCCGGTTACCAATTGAGGCTAAAGCCAGGAAATATCAGGACGTCCTAGCCAGGAGTGAAAGCTGCATGTTAAACCAATCGCCATGTGCCTGACCTGCGACGCCACCCGCCGCGGCTTTTTCCGTCTCGGCCTTGGGGCTGCGAGCCTGGCCGCCCTGCCCCGCCGCTCCCGCGCCGCCGGGTTGAAACCGCTCATCATGCTGGACCCAGGCCATGGCGGGCATGACCCAGGAGCCATCGCGCCGGATGGTTTTTACGAAAAAACCATTACCCTCGCCACGGCTCTGGAGCTTCACCAGGCCCTGTTGGCAACAAGACGCTACCGCGTTGGCATGACACGCAGTTCCGACACCTTCATTTCGCTGGAAGGGCGGGTGAACATCGCACTCGAACATAAAGCAGATATGTTTCTTTCCATGCATTGCGACCATCTGCCGGAGCCGGATTTGCGTGGCGCCTCTGTTTTCACGCTTTCCAACAAGGCATCCGATAAACTGGCCGCCGCCGTCGCCCAGGACGAAAACAGCGCGGACGGCCCCACCGGCGCCCCGGCGGGGGTTTCGCCGCAAGTGGCGAATATTCTGGCCAGCCTGGAAACCCGCGCGACCAAAATTGGTTCGGCCACCCTGGCGGACGACATCGCGTCTTCTCTCTCAGCCCGCATTCCGCTGCTGCCAGACCCTGAACGTAGCGCCAATTTCGCGGTTCTGCGTGACCCCTCAATTCCTTCTAACCTGTTGGAAATGGGATGCCTCAGCAATGCCGAGGACGAACGCCGACTGCGCGACCCCAGACAGCGTCGGCTGCTGGTGGCACGCCTTGCCTACGCCATAGATCGCTATTTCAGCGATCCCGGCCAGGGCCGCGTGGCGGGCTAAATTGCAAAGCTGTCATTTAACCCATATCGCCCCTGGGGAAACCAGGTGCTAAGAGCCCGGCATGTCTGACCAGAACGACGATTTCTCTGCCCGTGAACGGCTTGCCCGCCCCAGCCGCAACACCGCACCGCGCCGCCAACCGCCGGGAGAGCCGCGCGGCCAACGGCCGTCAAAGCGCCGCAGCCCGATCGGTAGAGTGATCGGGTTTTTCATCTCCAGCCTATACCGCCTCACCTTCCTCGCCGCGATTGCGGGAATTGTCGTTGCCGGAGCCGCGTTTCTGTATTTTTCGGCGGGGCTGCCCAGCATCGAAAGCCTGAAAACCTATAAGCCACCTTTGGAATCGCGCGTTTATGCGTCCAATTTCCAATTGCTCGCGGAAATGGGCACCCAGCACAGCATCTATGTGCCTTACGATCAGATTCCGCAGGTGGTGCAGAACGCTTTCATCTCGGCGGAGGACAGGCTGTTTTGGGTGGAGCCAGGCATCAACCCGCTGGCGATATTGCGCGCCGGGCTAACTGATATCGCGCGAATCGGTTCAGGCCGCAGGCCGCTTGGGGCCTCCACCATCACCCAGCAGGTGGTGAAGAACATGCTGCTAAACAACCACATCACCTTCGGAAGCAAAATCAAGGAAGCGATTCTGGCGATGCGCGTCTCTCAGGCGATGAGCAAGCAGCAAGTGCTTACCCTATATCTGAACGAGGTTGATCTCGGCCAAAACTCCTTCGGCGTTGCCGCCGCGGCGCAAACCTATTTCGACGAACCTCTCTCGCAGCTCGACATTGCCCAGGCGGCCACGCTCGCGGCGCTGCCGAAGGCCCCAACAAATTACAATCCATTCCTGCATCCGCAGGATTCTCTTCAACGACGCAATTTTGTGATTGGCCGCATGTTGGCCGATGGCGCGATTAACGCCACCCAGGCCGCCGCCGCCCAGGCCGAGCCGCTTTTGCCGAAAGCTGGCCAAGCCCAGCAAGGCGTACCTGATGGTGGCTATTTCGCGGATGCCGTGCGCGCCCAGCTTGTGCAAAAATTCGGCGCGGATGCGGTGAACACCGGCGGGCTTATCGTCCGCACCAGCCTCAACCCTGCACTGCAAGAGGCCGCAACCAATGCCGTGCGCGACGGATTGGAGAATTACGACCGTAATTACGACGGTTGGCACGGGCTGGTAACCCATATCACTGACACAAGCCTCGCCGCCGATTGGCAGACATTGCTGCCAAAGCAGTCAAACCCGCCAGGACTGCGGCCTGGCTGGCGGCTTGGCATCGTGCTGTCTGCCTCGCCAAGCGCCGCGCGCATCGGCACCACCGACCCAACCACCGGCTCACCCGCAACCGGAATCTTGCCGCTTTCTCACATGCGCTGGGCCCGCCCATGGGCCCACGGATATATGGGCGCGCACCCTGCCTCAACGGCAGATGTGCTGCATCCGGGCGATGTGATCATGGTCTCAGGAGATTTAAATTCGCTCTCACTGGAGCAAATTCCCAAGGTGCAGGGCGCGTTGATCTCAATGGACCCGAGTACTGGTCGTATCGTCGCGATGGTCGGCGGCTGGAGCCACGACATGAGCCCCTATAACCGGGCCATCCAGGCGCAGCGCCAGCCCGGCTCCTCGGTCAAGCCGCTGGTCTATCTCACCGCCATGGAGCAGAACATCCAGCCCGACGCCCAGGTGCTCGACGGCCCATTCGTGCAAGTGATGCCGGACGGCTCAGTCTACCGGCCAGGCAATTACGAGAACAGCTTCCAGGGTCCGGTGCCAATTTTCCATGCACTGGAGCAGTCGTTGAACCTCGCGACACTGCACCTCGCGCGCCAGATCGGCCTCTCGGCGATCGCCACCACGTTCCAGAATTTCGGCATCGTCGATAACATGCCGCCTTACTACCCCTCCGCCATCGGCGCCATCGACACAACACTGTGGAAGATGACCACCGCCTACGCGACGCTGGACCAGTATGGTCGGCTTGTGACCCCCAGCCTGATTGACAGCGTGACCAATCCAGATGGCAAAATTCTCTACCAAGCAGCTGGGGAGCAATGCGCCAATTGCATTAACGGCAGCCCGGATCAGCCCCCACAATTAACCAATCCCGGCCAACAGGTAGCGGATGCAAATTCGGTTTATCAGATGTTGACCATGATGCGCGGCGTGGTGCTGCGTGGCACCGGGGTGCCCGCCGTGAAAGGCATTTCCCAGCCTGTCGCGGGCAAAACCGGCACCACCAACAACTTTAACGATGCCTGGTTCATCGGCTTTACGCCCGGCATTGTAACAGGCTGCTGGGTGGGTTTTGATACGCCGACCAATCTTGGCGAAAACGAAACGGGTGGCAACGTGTGCGGGCCCATCTGGAACGAATACATGAAGGTGGCCTTGAAAAATCAGCCACCGGTTGATTTCCCCACCCCCGCTGGCATGACCTTGCAGCAAACGCCAGAACCGGACGGCACTATGGTGACCGAGGCCTTCAAACCAGGCCAGAGCCCCGGCGCACAAAACGCCAATGGTCTGCTGGGTGGGGGCATGGGCAGCTTGGGTGGTTCCGGCGATGGTGCCGCACTCACCGCGCCCCAAAACGGCAGCACTCCCGGCACTCCACCTGCGCCTTCCACCATCGATAAATCTCTGGGCGGACTTTACTGAACCGAGAAAGGTTGACCCTATAGACTCAATCTTTACGAACCACTGAACCAGTTATAGCCCTGGTCCTCCCAATATCCGCCCGGATAGATGTTGGTGACAGCAAGCTGCATGATGGATTTCGGGTTTTTGAAGCCCAGCTTGGTGGGAATACGCAGCCGCACCGGCGCGCCGAAGGGGGGCGTGAGCGGCTGACCCAGGAAATCCAACGCCAGGATGGTTTGCGGATGCAGGGCGGATGCCATGTCAATGGAACTGTAATAACCATCCGCGCATTTGAAACTGAGATATTTGCAGGTCGTATCCGCCCCCACCCGGCGCAGGAAATCACTCAGCCTCACGCCGGACCATTGCCCGATCACCCGCCAGCCTTCCACACATACAAACCGCGTGATCTGACTTTCCTGGGGCAAGGCGCGGAGCTGTTGCAGGCTCCAGGATGATTTGTTCTGAATCTGGCCGCCGAGTTCCAGCTTGTAGGTTGTTTCATCCACTATCGGCGCCTGGTCGATGGGATAGAAGGCATTGAAGCGTGGTGGGTTGGTGATCTGGTCCGGCCGGAAGGTAGGTGCCAGAGTGTGCGGGTCGAAAAGCGCCGCCTGCACGCGGTCGTTCCAGGCGGCCATGGCGTGTAGAAATTTGTCCGCAAGATCCGGGTGGGCCGGGTCCTCGTAATCGCAGCCGCCAAGCGGGGCGGCCGCCCCCAGCGCCATGGCGCGGAGCAGAAGCGAACGGCGCTTGATCATGGCAGACGCCCCCCTGTGATCATCGGCGGCAGCACTTTGGGCACCAGCGCCACCAGCAGCAAATGTATGAGAATAAAAAGGCAGATCCCCATCATTGCGAAAAAATGCACGTAGCGGGCGATGAAATAGCCGCCAAACAGGTTGCACAGAAACCATAGCTGCACAGGCTTCCAGATAGAAAGCCCGGAGAGCACAGCGGTAATTCCCGCCAGCAGCACCCCAACGTAAAGCAGCTTCTGCACGGCATTATAAACGCCATTTTCATGCTTCAGGTGCAACCGCAGCGCACCGGTGAAATCGCTCCAGACCTCGCGTGGGCGGATGGGAAAGAGCTTCTTGTAGTGGCCGCTGGCGAAACCCCAGATGAGATAGACCAGCCCGTTTAACACCAGCAACCACATGGCCGCCAGGTGCCAGGCGATCGCCGCCCCCAGCCATTGGCCGATTGTGATGGTGGTGGGAAAGGTGAAACCAAATAGCGGCGAAGCATTATAAATCTGCCAGCCGCTGCCAATCATCACCACCATGGCGATAACATTGAGCCAATGCGTCAACCGCAAGGGCCATGGGTGGATCACACGCCTGCTCATAAGCCACACTCCCCTCTATGGCGAACGCCATCGCGAACATACACGTAACCTGGCGCACAGGGTGTGTTAATCGCAAGGCATCGATTCAATACCCAATCGGCATTGGCCCGCTGCCCACGGCTTGGGGCATATCCGGCTCGTCGGAACCATCCGGCTTTCAACACAGGAAACCATCACATGTCTCGTATTCTTACCATTACCGCTTGCGTTCTTTCCCTCGCCAGCGCCAGCGCCGCCTTCGCGCAAACAACCAACAGCATGAGCGCCGGCAGCATGGGCAATGGCTCGTCCATGAGTTCAAATTCCATGAGCAACGGTTCCGCCATGGGTTCAAATTCCATGAGCAATGGCAATTCCATGGGCAATGGCTCCACCGCGAGCCACAGCAACATGAGCAGCGGCAATTCCATGGGCAACGGCTCTGCCATGAGCCCAGATTCCATGGGCCATTCCGGCACCGCGCAGTAATTGCCAGGGGGGCGCTGCGCTGCCTAAGCTCAGAGCACGTGGTGCCCCTGCCGCCTTTAGGAGGATAAAATCAGCCAGCTGACGGAAAAACTTGCGGAACTGCGAACCAGCCGGCGCGAGAGCACCAGTTGGGATGAGGCTTATCTGCAAATTATCCACACCCTGGAGCATGATGGCTTTTACGAAGGCATTCTGGCCGAGGGCGAAGCCTTTCCGGATTTCATGCTGCCCAACGCTTCCGGGCGGCTGGTAACGCTGGATGAGCGGCTGGCCCATGGCCCCGTGGTGCTGGGCTTCTTTCGTGGCACCTGGTGCCCGTTCTGCAAGCTGATGCTGGAAGCGCTGGCGGGCAATATGCCACGAATCGAGGCCAAGGGAGCCACGCTTCTGGCCTTGACGCCCGAGACCGGCGCCCTGCCTGCTACCTTGCAGGCCCGGCATGGAAATCAATTCGAAGTGCTATGCGATGTTGATTTCGGCGTCGGGCTGCAAGCCGGGGTGGTGTATAAAATTCCACCCCTCCACCGGGCCGGTCTGCTTGCGGCCAAGCTGGACATGAGCCTGCTGCACGGCAACGCCGCATGGTGCCTGCCAGTATCCGCCATTTTTATCATCCGGCCGGATGGCACCATCGGCCGGCGTTTCGTGGATGTGGATTTTACCAAATGGCCGGAACCTGACGAGATCATCAACGCGCTGGAAGGCTTGCGCTGATGGAGCTGACCCAGGTCCGATATTTTCTTGCCCTTTGCCGCACGTTGAATTTTTCACGCGCGGCGGATGAGTGCAACGTCACCCAACCAGCCTTCTCCCGCGCCATCCAACGTCTTGAGGAAGAGCTTGGCGGCGCCTTGATCTTTCGTGAACGAAACCTTACCCGCCTGACCGAGTTGGGGCGGGAAATGCAGCCGCATTTTGAAACCATGGTGGAAGCCGCCGAGGCCGCGCACGCCCTGGCCGCAGCCAGGCAGAAAAACGTGCCGCGTTCCTTAAGGATCGGTCTTGGGCCCGGCATTCCCGCAACCCCCATCACCGGCGCTGTGGCTGAAATTTTGCGCGTGCTACCCGGCACGGAAATTCATTTCACCGAGGCCCCGTCAGGCACATTGGTGGATAATATGCTGGCGGACGGGCTGGATTGCGCGCTGCTGCCCGACGAAGCCCCGTTGCCCGAGCGGCTGAACCGCTGGCCCATATTTACCGACATCGCCATTCTGGTCTGCCCGGAAACCCATCCCCTCGCCCGGCATAACCAATGCACCCTGGCGGATTTGGAAGGACAAACTTTGCTGCTGGGCGATGCCTGCGGCAATTTTGGGGAGCGGCTGGCGCAGATGGCGGAAACACCGTTGCGGACACAGCGGATGCGGGCGAGTGCGGCGCAGATGCAGGAGCTTGTGCGCGCCGGGCGGGGGCTGGCGCTGCTTTCCAGCCGGGCGAGCATTGCCCCGCCTTTGGCCGCGCGGGCCTTTGTGGAACCAATGCTGGAACGGCAGATCTTGCTCACCGCCGTGGCAGGGCGCCCCATGAACCAGGCCGCCGCCGGGTTCATGCGGCTCTGTAGGGCGCAATCCTTCGACTAACCAGGAACGCGCAGTAAATCCGTGCCAATGAAGGTCGGTATCAGCAATAAAATGTGGCCGTGGTCCAGCACCGGCAGAACCGGGCCGGGCTTGAGGCTGACGAAATCCGGCGCGAAGCGGCTCCAGGTTGCGGTGATACTGCCGGGCATGGCGATGATCAGGATGTTTTTGCCCAGCAAGCTCGCTGGTGGGGTGGTGAAGGCAAACTGGTGAGGCTCATGCCCGAACACCGTCACCGGCGTGCTTATTCCGTCCCGCAGCAGGGCGTAGCCGATCTTGCCCGCGTCGAACCAACGTTGCGCGGCCACGGCGTCTATGTCCGGCGGCAGCGTCTCACCGACGCTTCTCCAGTCGATCGCCTGCAACATGGGGGATTTGCCGGGTTGGAAGGAATTGGCCAGCACAGGCGGCAGGCCAAACTGCACCAAGGCTACGATAAGCACAGCGGCAAAACTCAGCAAGCCACCGGAAATAGCCGCCGCACTTCCGATGACTCTCTGTGAGCGACGAGTGGCCCAATCCCCCAGCAGCGGAAACAGCATTAAATATCCGGGGGCGGCCCAGTGAAACAGAATATGCGTGCGCGACCACAGCCCCACCACAGCGAAAAGCAGAACGGGAATAATGGCGGCCCAGGCCAGCAGCCAGGTGGCCCGTTTGGCAGGCCCCGCTACAAAGCCGCGCGCTAGCAGCCACACCATCGGTACCCAAAGCCAGGGCAGCACATAAAGCGCCTCGCCGCCCCAAACGGATAGCGGCATTAAAGGCCGCAGCCGCAGGCCGGTGGCACGCCCGCCCTGGTAATTGAAGCTCGCCCAATGGTGCTGGGCATTCCAGATAAGTACAGGCGAAAACAAGGCCAGCGCCAGCAAAACGCCAACCCAAGGCCAGGGGCGACGCAATTCCCGCCGCGACACCGGGTCCAGCAGCATACCCAGAGCCGACCCCACCAGCACCAGGGCGGCACTATATTTGGAAAGCATGGCCAGCCCCGCGAACAAACCCGCCGCCAGCCACCAAAACGACGCGGGTTTTTGCTCCGTCAGGCCAAGAGCGCGGATCAAAGCATATAAAAACGCCAGCAGTGCTGTGTTCAACGGCCCGTCGGGCAGCACCCAACTTCCAAACGCCAAGGAAAACACCGGCGCGATGGAAAACGCCACCACCGCCCAGAACCCCGCTTTCTGCCCAAATAACCGTCTGGTGATGAGATAGAGTAGCCAGGAGGAAATGCCCGAGAGAGCTACAAAGGGCAGCCTCACCACAATGGGCGCTGCCGAGCCGAACAGATGCCGCGAGGCCAGTTCCAGCCACCAGGAGGCGAGAGGGTGGTCGAAATAGGAGGCGGCAAAATGCCCCGTGGCCGCCACCATGTAGCTTTCGTCGATGCCAAGGCCAGACCCGCCCGCCAGCAGCAAGCGAAACCCAAGAGCGATCAGCACAACCAAAAGCGCGGCGTTCATGCGTGCCTGCATCGCAACCCCGTCCTCACTTGGCAAGACGGCTTGGCAACGCGCCCCTACCAATTCCCACTGGCTCGGCGTATATCGCGCGAATGTCCGCTGAATCAGACCAATTACATGAGCAGATCGGCCGTTCGGTCGCCCTGCTGAGGAGGCATCTTTGACTGGGATGCCGCTGTTCTCAAGCTCGCCGAGCTGAACCACCGGGCCGAAGACCCGAATCTATGGAACGATGCCGAGGCCGCGCAGGCGGTGATGCGCGAGCGCAACCGGCTGGCCTCCATGGTGGATGGCGTGAACGCCATAGAGGCTGAAGCGAAGGATACGCTTGAGCTGATCGAGTTGGCCGAGGGCGAGGCTGACGAGGTGATGGTGAAAGACGGCATTGCCACGCTGGAACGCCTGGCCGAAACCGCCAAAGAGAAGGAAATCGAATCCCTCCTCTCGGGCGAGGCCGATAGCCGTGACGCCTTCGTGGAAATCAACGCTGGTGCCGGCGGCACCGAGGCGCAGGACTGGGCGCAGATGCTGGCGCGCATGTATCTGCGCTGGGCCGAGCGCAAGGGCTTCAAGACCGAGATCATGGAAGAATCCGAGGGCGAACAGGCCGGGATCAAATCCATGACCATCCAGATTTTTGGCACCAACGCCTATGGCTGGCTGAAGACCGAGGCAGGCGTGCACCGGCTCGTCCGCATCTCGCCGTTTGACGCGAATGCCCGCCGCCAGACCAGCTTTGCCTCCGTCTGGGTGTATCCGGTGGTGGACGACACGATCGAGATCGAGATCAACCCCGCGGATTTGAAGGTGGATACGTTCCGTGCCTCCGGTGCCGGCGGCCAGCACGTGAACAAAACCGAATCCGCCATCCGTATCACCCATATCCCCACTGGCATCATCGTTGCCTGCCAGACGGACCGTTCCCAGCACCGCAACCGCGCCACCGCGATGAACATGCTGAAGGCACGGATGTATGAGCAGGAATTGCAAAAACGCGAGGCTGCATCCGCCGCGACAGAAGCCGCCAAAACCGATATCGGCTGGGGCCACCAGATCCGCTCTTACGTGCTGGCCCCGTATCAATTGGTGAAAGACCTGCGCAGCAACTACGAATCCGGCAATCCGTCATCGGTGCTGGATGGCGCGCTGGACCCGTTCCTGGCGTCCTCGCTCGCGGCGCGCGTGGGTGCCACGCGCTCCGAAGCCTCAGCGATGGCGGAATAAAAAGGGGCCTTTCGGCCCCTTTCCTTTTTATGCCGCGTGCGGAAGCTGCGGCGTGCTAAACGCCTGATTGGCAGCCTTAGGCGTGTTAATCTCAATCCGGCGCGGCTTCGCACTCTCCGGCACCACGCGGCGGATGCTCACATTCAGCAGGCCGTTCACCAGCTCGGCTCCCTCCACCACCATATGCTCGGCCAGCACAAAACGGCGTTGAAAGGCACGGGCGGCAATGCCACGATGCAGAAACTCACCTTTCGCTTCCTCGGCCAGATTGCCGGAAACTAAGAGTGCGTTATCCTTTACCGTCAGTTCGATATTCTCTGGTGCAAACCCCGCAACCGCAAGGCTGACGCGGTAGGCATCCTCTCCTGTTTTCTCGATATTATACGGCGGATAATGCGTTGCCTCCTGCGGCAATGTATCCACAAGCCGGGCAAGCCGGTCGAACCCAACAGCAGTACGGAAAAGTGGCGCGAAATCGTAGTTCATGATTGTAACCCTCTTAAAAAGCAAGGCATTTCAAAGTTTTAAAATGCTCCCTCGGCTCCCTTCATGGCAAACCGGATGAGCGACTAACCCCTCATTGAGGCGATCAGACGAGATTATTATAGGAATTTTTCCACCGGCTTCAAGAAAAAATGAACAACGTCACGGTTGAAGAAACCCGGCAGTCAAGCGTTTATAACGCCCGGCCCCGTAACGAAAGAACCTGCCCTTGTTCAGCTTTTTTATCGCCATTCTCCCGGCTTTGCTTCTGTGGGAAATCGCCGCGATAAAAGTGAATGTTCGGCTGCCTAAGGCCACACGCAAGCGGCTTTTCAAGCTCGGTGCCCGCTTTGCCTTGTTAGCCCTGGTCATTGAGCTGTTGGAATCTCTGGTGCCGGAAACTGGACTTACGCCTGTGGCTCATGCCTGCGTGCGCGCGCTGTTGCTGGCCGCCGTGCCGGAGGGGCTGGTGAAATTCGCCGCTGTTAGCCGTTTTGGCAAACGCGAGCTGGACGAGATCGGCCCCGGCATTGCCATTTTGGTTGCCGTGGGTTGCTCACTTGGCTTCGCGGTGTTTGAAAACAAGCTCTATGTGCTGGGCGGCGGCTTCATGGTGTGGGTTTTCCGGGCACTTTCAGCCGTGCCCATGCACGCGATTTTCGGCTTCACCATGGGTTCGTTCATGGCGCTGTCCTGGCAAAACCGCAACGACTCAGATAACCGGCTAATGTTGCTGGCGCTCGTCGTGCCGATCGCATTTCATTTCTCTTATGATTTTCTGATTTTCCTGCATGGCTACGCGCCAGCACTAATCTGGCCGCGAAAGCTTCTTCCCGTGCTTATGCTCGTGGAGGGGCTGTTCGCGCTCATCCTCACCAACCATGCCATGAACGGGCAGACCGCACTTTACGGCTTTCGCGTTCCGGTCGACCCCAAAGGCAACAGGGCATTGGGCTTCTCCACCGCTCTGCTGCTTCTTACAATCGCAATACTTGCTTTGAAGCTGAGCTTCCCCAACGTGCATGGCCTCATCATGTGCGCGGCATTGCCACTCGTCTTCACACTGGATCTCGGCCTTGTCGCTCTCGCGCGGTCACGCGGTTATGCCTAGCCCGCTGCCGCCACCAGGGTGTTGCCGGTAAACCGCCATATCCGGTCCAGTTGCTCAACACCCGTCAGCCGGTGCAAAATCAGCAGCACGGTGCGGCCCTCCGTGGCGGCATTGAACACACGGAAAAACTCTTGCTCCGTCGCCGCATCCAGCCCGGCGCAAGGCTCATCCAGCAGAATCATCGGTGCGTTCATCAACAATGTGCGCGCCAGCGCCAAACGCCGCCCCTGCCCGCCTGAAAGCGTGGCACCGCCCTCGCCCAGCCAGCTATCCAGCCCTTCAGGCAGCGCACCCACCACCTCCGCCATCTTCACGGCATCCAATGCCGCCCACAGCTTGGCATCGTCCGCCGCCGGGTCGCCCAGCAGCAAATTGTTGCGAATGGTGTCGGCAAACAGATGCGTCGTCTGCCCCAGATACGCGATGCGGTGGCGCAACGCCTCGGCAGGCAATTGCAATATATCCGTGCCGCCAAAACGTATCTGCCCGCTCACCGGCTGCACAAGCTTAAGCATCAGCGCCGCAATGGTGGATTTACCGGCGCCTGACGGCCCCAAAATGGCGGTCCGCGAACCCTCTGGCAATTGCAAGGAAAGATTCTCGAATACAAATGGCCTGTCCGCCGCGTAGCGAAAGCTTACATGCTCGAAGGCAATGGCGTTGCGGCTTGGCATCGGCGCGGCAACGGGCGGTTCCGGCACTGGCGGACCAGCTTCCGCCGCCTGCACCACGCGGGCGGCGGCCTTTTTCGCCTGGCCATAGAGCAACCCGGCCCGCGGCAGGCCCAGAACAGCCTCAAACGCGGCTGTGAGCACCAGAACAGCCGCGACGGCGGCGATCGGCAAACCGAAAAACCCAAGAATAATCGCCAACAAAATGCCGCCCTGCGCGGTAATGAAGGCAATGGCATTCAGCTTCGTTCCTTCCGCCGCTAATTCGCGCTGAGCGGAAAGAAGCTGCGCTTCGCGCGCCTGTACCTCCGCCAGCATCCGGCCTTCAGCGGCAAAAATCTTTACCTCACGCAAGCCATGCAGCGCATCCAGCGCGGCGGTGCGCAAGCTCGCCATCGCCAGCCCTGCCTTGCCAGAATTTGCTTCGGCTGCGCGGGCCGCGCGCCATGGCACCCAAAAGGCCACAAGGCAGAACGGCAGCAGCACCAGCAAGGCCAGCCCATGCTCGCGCTCCAGAGCCCATGCCAGCAATGGCAGCAGCATAACTGCCCCCAGCAAAGGCACGAAGATGCGCAGAAAGAGCCCGTCTAGCGTGTCCACATCATTCACCAGCCGGGCCAGCACATCACCAGAGCGCCGCAAGCCAAGCCCTCCCGCAGCGCTGCGCGCCAGCCCACGGAACATCCACACCCGTAAATCTGCCAAAGCGCGGAAAATCGCCTCGTGCCCAACCACTCGCTCGCCATATCGCAGCCCCACACGGGCAGTGCCGATCCATGCCAGCAACACCGGCACCGCCAGCACGCCGCCCACCATGGCAACGGCCAACACATGGCCGGAAAACCCCATCAGCACCACGCCCGCCGCCAGCGCACCCAACGAGAGCAACACCGCCAGAAAAAGCCACCCCGGCCTACGGACCCAAAGCAGCGTAATGCGCATAATCGGGTTCATGCCACCACCCCGCGCCAGCTCGCGTAGCGCAGCGCATCGAGGTCTATGCGCTTTGCCCCTATGGTCTTAGCGAAATCCATCGCCTGGGTGGAATGGGTGGCCAGTACCACGGTGCGCCCGGCGGCGAGGTGTTTCAGGCTTTCAAGAATATCCCGCTCAACCGCCGGATCGAGATGCGCCGTCGGTTCATCCAGCAACAGCAAAGGCGCGTCTTTCAGAAAAGCCCGAGCGATGGCAATACGCTGCGCCTGCCCGCCAGAAACCCCAAACCCGCCCTCACCCAGCGGCGTTTTAATGCCCAGTGGCAGGCTGGCGACCAGCTCCTCCAGATGCGCATTGCGGATGGTGGCTTTCAGCTCATCCTCCCCCGCCGCAGGGTTGGCGAAACGGATATTCTCCTCAATTGTGCCCGCGAAAATCATCGGCTTCTGGCCGATCCAGCCCATCATTCGCGTCCGCGCGGCGGGGACAAGAATGTCCACCTCTGCACCATTGATGGTGATACGCCCGGCCTCCGGAGCCAGAAACCCCAGAATGAGGTCAATAATCGTCGATTTGCCGGTGCCAGACGCCCCGGTGAGCAACAGCATCTCACCCCGCCCAACCTTGAAGGAAAGATTCTCCAAAACTGGCCGCGCCGCATCCCACGCAAAATTCACATGCTCAAAGCCCAACGTTACCCCGTGCGCGGCAACAGAGCGTATATCCGCCGGCGGCACGGCAGGCGGCGCCTCTGGCAAGGCCTGAAATTCCTCCGCCACGGCTTCCACCGCCATGCGGTCTCCATAAACCGCCGCGAAACCGCGTAACGGGGCAAAAAACTCCGGCACCAGCAGCACCAGAAACAGGGCCATTGGCGCCAGTTCATGCACACCGCTTAACACCGGCGCAAAGCGAATAACGATAAGCACAAGTGCCGCCGCTGCCGCCAGATCCAACGCTGTGGAGGACAGAAACGCCACGCGCAATACGCGCATGGTCCGCTCCCTTAATTCCTTCGCCGCCGCCGTCAGGACTTTGGCTTCGGCATCCCCTTGTCCTGCCAGAACAATGGTTGAAATACCCCGAACACGGTCCAGAAAGCGTACCTGCAAGCGTGTCATCGCTAAAAATTGCTTCTTGGCGGCAACACCAGCACCGATGCCCGCCACCGCCATGGCGAAGGGCACGAACAATCCCGCAATCACCAGAATCAACCCGGCGCGCCAATCTGTCAGCAGCGCCACCAGGCCGATCATGGCAGGCCCCACCACGGAAAGCCCGGCCGCTGGCACCCAACGGGCGTGAAAGCCTTCCATCGCCTCAACCCTGTCCACCGCTGTGGCAGCGAGTTCAACCGAATGTCGGCCGCGCAAGCCAGCCGGGCCCAGTGCCATCAGCACGCTCAACACCTGCCCCCGCAGCCGTCGGCGCGCGGCGGCACCCAGCTCAAAATTCCCACGCTCAGCACGCATTTGCAGCCAAGCCCGAGCCAACACCGCAAGAATGAACACGAAGGCGCTGCCCCACACAGCCAGCCCTGCAGCCTGCACATGCAGCAATGCCGCCAGCAATCGGGCCGCCGCCCCCGCCTGGATAATTCCGCAGAAAATGCCCGCTATGCCGAGAGCCAAAGACAATCGCGCGGCACGAAATCCAGTTTTTTGTTCAGCTTTTATCCAGGGTTTTGAGGCTCTACTCATGTTGTCCTACTTAACCGCAGCCTTCCGCCTTGCCCAGGGCTGGACGCATGTTTAAAAATAATGAAAGTCCACCTGATGATTATCGCCAGAACTTTTGAAGAACTCACCGCCGCCCGCGCAAGCCTGGGGTCCACTGGCCTTATCGCCACTATGGGCGCGCTGCATTCAGGACACATCGCACTGGTGGAAGCAACTAAACAAGCAAGTCTGACACCTGTTGCGAGCATCTTTGTTAACCCTACGCAGTTTGGCCCCAAAGAAGACTTCGCCCGCTACCCGCGTGACGAGGCAGGTGACATCGCAAAGCTGGAGGAAGCTGGTTGCGCCCTGCTTTGGCTGCCAAGCATGGAAGAAATGTACCCCAAGGGTCATGCCACCACATTGCATGTATACGGCCCCAGCCAGCATTGGGAGGGCACCCAGCGTCCCGGCCATTTCAATGGCGTGGCAACGGTGGTGGCTAAATTATTCGGGCAAATTCGGCCGGACTTCGCTTTCTTCGGTGAAAAAGATTGGCAGCAAATTCAAGTCTTGCGGCGAATGGTGGCTGATTTGCATTTGCCGGTACAAATCGTACCCGTACCAACAATTCGCGAAGCCGATGGCCTCGCCATGTCCTCCCGTAACCGCTACCTCACCGCCGAGGAGCGCAAGGCGGCCCCCAAGCTCCATGCCGCGCTGAAACACGCTGTGCAATACTTGCTCGCGGGAAAGGAACCATCAGCCGCGCTGCACAATGCCCGGCACGAACTCGCCGCTGCTGGCATGGTGCCGGATTATGTCGCCCTTGTTCATGCCGAAACGCTAGAGCCGTTAAGTACACTGCAACAACCTGCACGGCTGCTTGCCGCCGCACGACTTGGTCATGTTCGGCTTCTTGATAATCTTGCCGTCTGCTGAATTCAGAAATTAAGCTCAGGAGCATTACTGGCAAGAATCAGCTGGATTGTTGCCAAAGCCCCCTGGTCGTTATTATCGGCAATGTCTCGGCGGGCTTGCACAATCTGCGCCACCACGAGATCGGAGCTTGGCATATTCCCCATGCCCGCAGGCACGCTGCGTTGCAGAATTGCGGTTTCTGCTTCCTCAAGCGATTCATCGGCCGCACCTGTTTGTCGGGCGGAGAGAGATTGGCTGGCGCTCGTCAGATATACCGAAACGGTCGAACCTGGCGGTACATCCGGCACATCCGGCGCGGGCGGCGTTGGCGCAATAGTTAAAGCCATGTCTCCTCTATTGATATTGCTGGCATTAGGCGAGCGGGGCAGAGAAGAGCGCGTACCGATGTCATTCCCCGGCAACGCGCCATCGGAAGTTTGCGGTGCCACTTGCGCCACGGCTAACGGCGCAGCCAGAAGTATGGTGGAAAATATCAATATTCCTATTTTATTCATCACAAATCTCCTTCGTTCACAATCCTGGCAAAAATTCATCGTCCGGTTTGCTAACGTTCTGTTATTGCACAGGCATCGTTTCACTATGCGTGGTCTGCGTTGTCACCGTACCCGGCATAACAGGTTGCATCGGCGCTGCCATAGGCAGAGCTTCAGCTGGAGCAGTTCTCTGTACCGTCTCGGACGTTGTAGTAGTCGTTTGCGGAGGATTATCCGTGCAGGCGCTCAAAGCACCAATCCCAACGATCATTGAAATCACAAAAAAAATTTATTTTTTCATTTTATCGTTCCAATCAATTGCTGTCACCGGTGGAAGTTGTCGTTGTTTATTGTGAATAATACGTGACTGGCGGCGGTGCCGTTGTTGTCGTCGTCGTACTATCGGAAGCAGCACCATTTACATTGCCATATGTAGTTTTCATCGCTTCATAAGAATTACCGGTGCTATCTTTGGCCTTAATGGTTTGCGTCGTACTCAGCATCCCTGGCTCCGGTGGAACCACAGGCGCGGGAGCTGCCATTTCAGGCGTCGAGGTTGTGGTGGTGCTTTGTGAATACGTGGAAATTTGCGCGAAGGCAGCTCCATCCATCATGATAAGTGTAGCACTGGTAACCATAAAATTAAATTTCATAGCCCTCACTCCTGTTATATTGCGAGCATTGCCGCCCGAACCATGGCGCGTTTCACCAGGATTGATTGCGTTAAACCTTCAGATCGAAATCACGATCTTTCGGCTAGCAACATAAATGCGGGATGCCCGTGCGGCAGGAAAAGGCCATTGCCATTAAACGTCTGCAAGCCAAATGTTAGTATTCAAATGTCTTTTTTGCGCACCAACAAAAACAAAGAGAGGCATCAACACTTTAATGTCCCGCTTCAATTTTCATCACATTGCAGCCAAAAATTCCATTTCTACCGCACGCCCGCGGCAGATGCATTAGCTTCTTTTTACGAAGCCATCTTCATGCATTGTCGCCGTACCGCGGTTTAGCCTTCCTGGCGGTAATTCGGTGCCTCGCGCGTTATCGCCACATCGTGCACATGGCTCTCGCGTAATCCAGCCCCGGTGATGCGCCGGAATTTTGTTGTGGTTTGCAGTGCTTCAATATCAGCACTTCCGGTATAGCCCATGCCAGCGCGCAAACCACCGACCAATTGATGCACCACGGCGGCCATCGGCCCCTTATAGCCCACCCGGCCCTCGATGCCCTCCGGCACCAGCTTAAGCTGGTCTTTAATTTCCTGCTGGAAGTAGCGATCCGCCGAGCCGCGCGCCATGGCCCCTAGCGAGCCCATGCCGCGATAGGATTTATATGAACGACCCTGATACAGGAATACCTCGCCCGGCGCCTCATCGGTGCCCGCCAACATGGAACCCACCATTACTGCGTCTGCTCCAGCAGCAAGGGCCTTCACCAAATCTCCCGAAGCGCGGATGCCACCATCGGCAATGGCGGGCACGCCCGCTTTTCGGCACGCGGCGGCGGTTTCCATAACGGCCGAGAATTGCGGCACGCCTACCCCAGCCACCACGCGGGTGGTGCAGATTGAACCTGGGCCAATACCAATTTTAACAGCGTCCGCCCCGGCGTCGATCAGCGCCATCGCCCCTTCGGGCGTCGCCACATTCCCGGCGATAACCTGCACATCAGCAGAGGATTGTTTAATCTTCGCCACGGCTTGCAGCACACCCTCCGAGTGACCATGGGCGGTGTCCACCACCACCACATCCACCCCAGCTTCAATCAATGCCTGGGCACGTTCGTGACCGTCATTGCCTATTCCCGTTGCCGCCGCCGCGCGCAAGCGGCCCAGCTCATCCTTGTTAGCCAACGGATAAGCCTCGGCCTTGTCCATATCTTTTACCGTCATCAACCCTACGCAGCGGAAATTTTCATCCACCACCAAAAGCTTCTCCAGTCTGCGCTTATGCAGTAATGCCCGCGCTGCCTCTGGCGACACACCGGCAGCAACCACCGCCAAATTATCGCGGGTCATCAGTTCATGCACTTTCACATTCAAATCCGTGGCAAAACGCATGTCACGATGGGTTAAAATTCCCACCAGCTTGCCGTCCCGTTCCACCACAGGAAACCCGGAAATATTATGCTGCGACATCAAGGCATGGGCATCGGCCAAGGTCTGATCAGGAAAAATAGTGAGCGGGTCGACAACCATGCCGCTCTCAAATTTCTTTACCCGTCGGACCTGCGCCGCCTGCTCGGCGACGGTTAAATTTTTATGAATAACGCCGATACCGCCCTGCTGCGCCATGGCAATCGCCATCTGCGCCTCTGTAACAGTGTCCATTGCGGCCGAGATCAACGGCACGTTTAGTGAAATTCTGCGCGTAAGACGTGAGGCTGTCTTTACCGTAGCCGGTAACACTCGTGAGTAGCCAGGAACCAATAACACGTCATCAAAGGCCAACGCCTCCAGGATGCGGTTTGAAAAAATTGTTTCGTCTGAGATACCCATTGCCATGGCCGCCTATCCATTAAGACCTTGGCGGTTCCCAATAACCATCATGGCCGCCCAGCGCAAGTCAGACGGGCCATGCACCGAGCGCAGCCCGGTTTAGAGCACGAAACGGCGCCTTATTACACGGCGCACCCGCGCCAGAGTGACCCGCAGACCAGCCTGGCGCAAGGAGATCCAGCCAATACGCAGATAGTCGCGCCAACGGGTTATGCCCGCTTGGCTGACATAAGCACTGCCATTGGGCACACGCCAAAACGTACCGATCGTCGCGAAATCAGACTTTCCATATTCCCGGTTATGCGGCAGCCCGGCAAGCTCATGATACTCAAATGGTGTCGGTTTGTTTACCAGGCCATCAAACAAAATGAACAAAACCTCACGAAAATCCTCCACCGTGATATCGGCCAATAACGGTCGAATGAAATCGGCAAAGGCTTCTATCTGGCGGTGCATTTGCTTTACAAACACCTCGCGTACCATCTCATATTGCGGCTCGTGGTCGATTGAAACGGGTTTAACTGAGCCATCTGCCCGCAGATCGAACCGACAGATCTGCGCCTGAAGTGCCGCAAACGGCAGCTCCAGCAGTTCAACAGCGCGTTCGGCGATATTTACCCAGCCTCTGTGGTTTCCCTTATGAAAAAGGAAAGATTTAACATGTTCATGCATATGGGCGTGCTCAAGCGAGCCAATATAATAGCCGCGAAGTTTCTTGCCCAGAAACTGTTCCATGCGCCGTTGCGAGGAAAGCGCCCATCCGCAATCAGCCACCGCATCTTCATCCGCATCAAAATCTTGCTGAGCCAAATAGGCTTGGTACCCCTCAAGCTCCTCAGTTGCAATTCCCTGTATGATTGCCTTGCACCCTTGCAGCGCCTTCAAGGCCGCTTCCACGCGGCGCGGCCCATTCACCGGCTGGTCCAGCGGTATCAACTTGCCTAGCTCTTCTAGAAACTCAGAATCGTTGGCCAGATCCAGCCGTCGCACGCAGTCACCCAGCGTCACCGTTGTGCTGGCGTTAAGCAAAGACGGCACTTCCTTTTCGAACCCGCTTACTAAAGCGGGCATAAGGGTCAACCGGCGAGATGTATGAAAAATAGAAGCCTGACCTGGCAGGCCAAGCCGCTGCCAAATAGCCTCGGTAATATAGCCATCGCGGGTTGCAAGGCGCAGATGTCGCACCTTATCCGCCTTCACCATGATGCTTAACCAGTGTACGAAACCCACCACCAGCGGCCCAGCATACATCGCGCCGAATTGCTCCGCCATGCTCGGCACCGGATTGGCTGCTTTTAATATCGAAATATGCGCCACCAGCGCAGATCCCAGCAGATTACGCTGCCCGCCGCGAGAACGCGTGGCCATCGCAACCAATCGCTCAATAGCGCCCTGGTTAAAACGCGTGTCATGGCTCAATTGGTCACGCAAAGCAGGCACATGATACCCTGCGACACCGACCTGAAGTGCCGCCGCGCAATCTGCCTTAAAATTATCGCCGAAATGCAAAATTTCCTCAGGGCGGACGCTCAACGCCGTGGCAACCTCGGCATAAAGCGAGCCCTGATGCTTAGACTTCCCATAAGCGCACGAGACAAAAACTCGGTCGACAGGCAAATGGTTTGCAACCAGCATCTCCTGCACGAATTCAGGCGGAAGATACATGTCAGATACCGCAACGACCAGTTTGCCCGCGCTCAACGCCCGGTCATAAATCGCTTCAATGCCAGGCGAGCGCGTGAGCACGCCCCGTTCAGTCTCTAGTTCAAGCTGCATCAATCTGGCGGCCGACCAGCCTGAAGGCTCATTGAGAAGCCGCAGCGATTCGTAAATCTGTGCCAGCGTCACCTCGGGTGAGCCGCTTACTGCATTCAACTTTTCCCGCGCCTGCGCCTCAGCCCGAATCCGGGCTTCGCAAAACCCCTCAATACCGGATTGACGTTCCATAATCAGGAATACATCTGAAGGATTCAAAACCTTACGCACCAGCAAGGTATCGAATACATCGAAAGAAACCACTTTGGCTTTCAAGATCAGTTCGTAAAGCTCATCAAAACCGCCAGGCGGCGCGGACAATGAAACCGGCGGCGTTGGATGGCCGAGATTCAAAAAGTGCGCGGCTTCAGAATGATTCATAAGATAGCTAATCACCTCAAATTATCAGCAACAAAAACCCACTACATGAGCAACAACGCACTTACCTCCAAGCTACTGCGGCACATCTTCAACGGGCAACTTTTAGTTGCTTTCTTTGGTTATGACAGCACGTCCAAATAAGAGCAAACGCCAACCATTCCAATCAAAATCCCCAGATTTTTAGATTGCCAATTCGCAACCTTAAATAAAAATCGTGTAATATTTTGTCTACAACAATAGGTTGGCCAGCGTTAAAAAATTTATCTATAATTCCGCCCGAAAACCTGTTGCGATTACATACATTTCCTTCGAGTCCTTCCGGCTGGCAGGGGGTTTGGCGTGTCTAACCTGCCGGAAGCGCGCTTTCAGGGTCGTCAACATACCTTTTTCCGCTCCACCCTGGAACAATTTGGCCACGAAAGCGCCTTCGGGGGCAAGAATGTCGCAAGCAAAAGCCAACGCCGTCTCGGCCAGAGCCATAATACGTAAATGGTCGGTGGCAACATGGCCGGAAGTATTGGGTGCCATATCAGACATCACAAGGTCTGCCTTGCCGCCCAGCATCTCCATCAGCCGGACTTCCATACCTTCATCCAGAAAATCCCCCTGTATGAACTCGGCCCCCGTCACAGGCAGTATTTCCAGCAGGTCAATTCCCACAACGCGGGAAGCCCCATGCGCCAGTGCCACTTGGCTCCACCCACCGGGTGCAGCCCCCAAATCCAGCACCCGTGCGTTCTTGCTGATAAGCTTATACTTCTCATCCAACTCAAGGAGCTTGAAGGCCGCCCTGGAGCGCCAGCCCTGTGCCTTCGCCGCCGTCACATAGGGATCGTTCAACTGCCGTTGCAACCACCGTTGCGATGACGGTGAGAGTTTACGCGCGTTCTTTAGCCTCACGGCCTCACGGCGGGACGGCAATTTGGAAGAGTTTTCTGTCATGCGCTCAATCGGCGTTTTTGGGGTGACATATCGCGCATCAGCCTCATCAACATACCTTCGCGCAAGCCCCTATCGGCCACTAACAGCTGGGGCACCTGCCATAATTCATGGATCGCGGCAAAAATAGCGCAACCTGGCAGCACGAATTCCACACGCTCCTGACCCACGCAGGGGTGGCGGGAAAGCCCTTCGCGCCCAAGTGCCCGCGCTTCGGCCAAAGCGGCATCCACTGCCCGGCGGGTGAGCGAAACACCATCCACCAACCCGCGCCGATAACGCTCCAGTTTAAGCGACACCCCAGCCAAAGTGGTAACAGTGCCGGATGTACCGATCATAACAACCCCGCCCCGCCGAATTTCCTCGCTGATACGATGTATCCCCTCAAAGGGCATTAGCATCGCGGCAATATCTTCCATCAGCCCGGCGAAACCATCGCTTTGATAACAGGAACCGGCACAACGCTCGGAGAGTGTGACCACACCTACGGGCAGAGAAAGATAACCTATCAACTCCGGCTGCAAGCCACTATCTAGTCGCACCCAAGCGATCTCAGTGGAACCTCCACCGATATCAAACAACAATGCCCGACGCCCGGCCTTGCGCAGCAAAGGCGCGCAGCTTTCCACTGCCAACTCGGCTTCTTCCCGGGCATTGATAATCTCCAGAGGCAACCCTGTGGCTGCCCGCGCGCGGCGGATAAATTCACCGCCATTCTCGGCTTGTCTGCAAGCCTCGGTCGCTATGGCGCGCAGTCTGATCGGCACATTGTCGCCATCGCCTGCCCATCGCCCTGCACGCTCAGCACATACAGCAAGCGAGTCTATCGCTCTTTCCATCGCCAAAGCGGAAAGACGGCCTGTTTCATAGAGCCCCTCGCCAAGCCGCACCACCCGTGAAAAGCTATCTAAAATATACATGCCTTGCGCGGCTGGCGTACCAATAAGCATACGACAGTTGTTGGTGCCGAGATCTATACTCCCGAAAACGGCGCGCCGCCGCCGCCGGCTTGTAACCGGCTGAATCGGCTGCGCAAGGATAGGTTGACCGGCCATAAACGTTTTATTCGCTCTTTATCCTGGATGAGCAAGCAGCAATCACCAACCAAGCAGGGCAACCTCGCATTTTATCATTACCTCTTACCACCCAGCGCTTGCTCATCAGTCCACGGGATGCTAAGGGCCGCTTCAGATACCGCTTGGGGGATAGTTTAGCGGTAGAACTTCCGACTCTGACTCGGACAGCCTTGGTTCGAATCCAGGTCCCCCAGCCATCCTTTCCTCGGCCCAAACCTTCCACCATATCAAATCAGTGATCTATCCATTCGGATTAAAAACGGTTTCAGGTTGAACAATTAAACCATTCGGTTTAATTGGAGGTATCGCTTATTTTCAACAACCGGAGCTTATGAGATGACCGCGTTGATCCCACCTTTCACTGAAGAAACCGCCGCCGCGAAAGTCCGCATGGCAGAGGATGGCTGGAACAGCCGCAACCCCGAAAAAGTGTCGCTGGTTTACACGCCGGACAGCCAGTGGCGGAACCGCGCAGAGTTTATCAATGGTCGTCCCGAGATCGTTGCCTTCCTGACCCGCAAATGGGCCAAAGAGCTGGACTACCGATTAATCAAGGAGCTTTGGGCCTATATTGGCAACCGCATTGCGGTTCGGTTTGCGTATGAATGGCACGACGACAGCGGCAACTGGTTCCGCTCCTACGGCAATGAGAACTGGGAGTTCAACGCTGAAGGGCTAATGCAACGACGTTTCGCCTGCATTAACGACATGCCTATCAAGGAAGCTGAACGTAAATTCCACTGGCCACTCGGTCGCAGGCCTGATGACCATGCCAGCTTGAGCGATCTGGGATTATAAAACATTTGCCCAGGCTTATCCACGAAAAATCTGAGATACTGCCTCTCGTAGCTGAGGTTTTCAGGGCCTTGGGCTACGAGGGCGCGTCCTTCAGCCAGATCACAAAACTCACAGGCATTAGTAAAGGTAGCCTCTTCCATGTTTTTCCCGGCGGAAAGGAGCAGATAGTCGCAGAAATTCTGGTCGGGATAGATGAGTGGTTCGTGAAAAACATATACGAACCGCTGGAAACCGGCGAGCCTAAAGCCGCTCTGGGGCATATGTGGGCGCAAACAGATAGTTATTTCCGCTCAGGCGGGCGTATCTGCCTCGTCGGCGCCTTCGCGCTGGACGCAACGCGCGATCATTTCCGGGCCGCAATTCAAACTTATTTCACACGCTGGGTTCAAGCTCTCACGGGCTGTTTGGTCCGTGGCGGGGCCGATACCACTGAAGCCTCCGCTTTCGCGGAGCAAGCTGTGCTGGGCATCCAGGGCGGGTTGTTGCTGGCCCGCGCTATTAATGATGAAGCCGTATTTGCGCGTACGCTGAAGTGGCTTGCAGCTTCAGCAGAAGCTTTACTTGCTTGCCAAAACCCATGCCGCTGATATTGCTGCGCCAGTTGTTCAAGGGGTGGTTATGCTGAAAGCCTATGCTTGCCAGAACGGGCGATTGATTCGCCTTGCCCCCGAAGAGGCCGCGAATGCAATATGGTTCGACCTCGAAACGCCAGAGCCCGACGAATATGCCTTCATTACAAGGGTAACTGGGTTTTCACTGCCGCAACATGCGGATTTGATCGAGATAGAGAACTCCTCGCGTTTGGGGGTAGAAAATGAAATTCTTACCCTTTCAATGCCAATCGTTACGCGCGCCAGCGGTGTTTTGGAGGCTGGCGTATGCGGGTTTGTTTTATCGCCCAAATGCCTCGTAACGCTGCGCTTTGCGCCCAGCCTCTTGTTCAACCAGTTCAACACAACCGCACCACCAGATAACGTGCCTGCCAGCACGCATATTTTTGCTGGACTGCTGGAAGGCATTGTTGACCGGCAGGCTGATTCGCTTGAAAAATTGCGTGAAGAATTGGACCACTTGAGTCACAAGGTTTTTCATCATCGCCTGGACAGCCAAACGCCTGCCCGCAACGCCGAACGCGAGCTGCAAGCCATTTTACTCACGCTGGGGCGGGATTACGATGCCATCTCCTTTCTGCGTGACGCCCAGCTTGGCGTGGCGCGCATCGCTCCCTATGCGAGGGCCGCGGTTGAATGGATGCCAGAACCTGTCCGAGACCGCCTGGCATCCATTCAGAGGGATGTTTCTTCTCTTAATGAATTCTCTACTCATCTTACCGACAAAGTACAGTTCCTTCTGGACTCGACGCTCGGCTTCATAAACATAGCCCAGAACAGTCTCATCAAAATTCTCACCATCGTATCCATCATGGGCATCCCACCTACCCTCATCGCCGGTATTTACGGAATGAATTTCCACAATATACCGGAGTTAAGCTGGCAATACGGCTATGAATACGCCTGGGCAGCGATGATTATATCAGCAGTTGCCCCGCTCATCTGGTTCCGTAAAAAGGGGTGGATATGACCGCATTTTATACACCCGACGAAACCACCGCCGCCGAAGCCATCGAAAGCATTAGTGCAGAGCTCTCGCTATTCGATGATTGGATGGACCGCTACGAGTTCATCATCGAGCTTGGCCGTAAGCTGCCACCATACCCAGCAGAATGGCAGGATGAAGAACACCGCGTGCAGGGCTGCCAGTCTCAGGTGTGGTTGGCATCCGAGGCGCGCGGCGGAAAATTATGGTTCACCGGCGCTTCGGATGCAGCAATTGTCTCCGGGCTGGCGGCATTAGTCCTGCGTGTATTCTCTGGCCGGGAGAAAGCCGAGATACTCGCCACCCCAGCCAAATTTCTGCACGATCTCGGATTAATCGGAGCACTTTCCACCAACCGCGGCAATGGGGTGGCGGCAATGGTTGAGCGTATCCACGCTATCGCCAAAGCCGCCTGAAACTCTAGCCCTGGTGATCCATTACCGCCAATGCCCAGGCACCCAACGCCACACACCACCCATAACCGCCCAATGCCCATTCACCCAGCGGTGCCAGCTTGGCGCGCGGCGGATAAAATGTCCCTTTACCCAGTGATACCTGTAGCCATTCCAAGCCCAATGACCCGGCATCCATATCAACCCTGCGCCGGGCGGTGGCGGCGGCCCTGGCTCCACCCGCAGCGGAGGGGGTGCCATATAGCCCGGCGGATACGGCGGTACGGGCTGCGCCGCGGCCGGAAGGCTCACACTGGCAAATAGTGGCACAGCCAGAATTGCCCCCATCAAAAGCCGTGAAATTGAATGATGTATCGCCATCTGAAGCTCCAAAATCAGTATCTGACGAACGATAGGCAGGCGAAAGTGGCGAACCCAAGACGGATTTCGTAAAGAAATTTAACGATTCTGGCTTCTGCTTACCGTCAGTTCAACCTGCGCGGCCAATTTTGCCAGGTCCTGCGCACCCGGCCCGGAAGGCAGAATAGGATGCGGAAAATACGCGCCCTCCTCCAAAACTTTGGAAATCCAGCTTGGCCAAACCTGCCATACCGTTCTCTCCTTCGGAGCAATATCCGGCCGTTCGACCGAAAGCAGAGAAAGACGCCCGGCCATGCGCCGCAACACCGCATCCACTGCCGCCGCCCGCACCAGCAAGTGTTCGTGGCCTTTATGCGGCTCTGCCAGAGCGCGGGCCAATGCCGCCTCCAGATTATTGCTGGCCAACCCCGCTGCCCGCCGCGCGGAATCAACTGCTGGCCACCCCTCCTGCACCAACAATGCGGCAATCACCGCTTTGGCATAGGTAGCATGGGCACGCTTTGCCGCTTGCATTGTCGTATCCAGCTTCCGCGCCTCAAACCCTGGCCAAAGCAGGGCGCTGCCCACCACCGCCAGTGCGCCGCCCAAAAGCGACCAGATAACGCGGGAAAGTGCCACATATAGCTCGCTCTCGCCGGGGCGAAGCTGTTCCACCAAAAGCACCACCATCGGCGTCAACACGGCAACATAAAGGCTGTAATTAACAGCCCGCAGCGCAAAGGCGCAGAGTGTGAGCGGCAGCATGGCGATGGTTAGCTGCAAATCCGTGTGCACAAGCAGCCCTATGATGGCCGCCAGCACACCGCCCAGCACTGTTCCCGCGCAGCGTTCCGCCGTGCGCGCCCAGGTGGCCGCGAAATACGGTTGCAGGCAGAATACCAGCGTGATCGTCGCCCAATGTGAATAAACCCCGCCATAGCGCGTGGTAAGGGCAAGAACCGGCAGGGCGATAACACCAGCCCTCAACGCGTGGCGGAACGCAAGCGAGGAGGCGGTGAGGTTTTGGCGGATGGGTGAGAGCACCCTTCGGCGTACCCCCGTAGGGCCTTGCACTGGCTGCGGCACGCCAGAGGGCGGTGCCACGGCAATGAGTATCGCGAATTGCTCCGCAATCGCGGCCAGCACATGTCGCTCAGCCGCATCCGGCAGTTTGCATATAGCCGAATGCAAACGCTTCAAGCTGACGTGCTTGCGTGGTGTATCAAGCGGCCTGTCCGCTTCAATCTCCGGGGCCATCGCCGCCAGCCAGCCGGTGACCAGGCGTAACGGCTTCACGCAATCCGCTCTGGTGGCAGGATCCTGCTCTAACTGCTCAGAAAGTGCGATCAGCCCACCAAAAATCCGGTCGAAACTCTCCAGCCTTAATGAAAGTTGCGCCCCACGCGGAGAAACCAACCCGCGCCGGCGAAAGGTTTCATAAGCGACGCCACGTGCCGCTTCAATCGCCTCACGAACCTGCCCCCGAAACTCCAACACGTTATCTGAAAACACCGCCGGTGCCTCAACATTGACGGCGAAAGCCAAAAGCTCCTGGCTTAGCCGCGCCAGACGGCGCGCAGCCTCGGCCATGGCGCGGCGTGAGGCCGCGTATGGGTGGGTTTGCCAGATTACCAACGTCAAAAATGCCGCCCAAGCTGCCCCAGCCCAGAAATTGGCACCGTGCAGAACAGCCCCAAGCATAAGCGGTTCGGGCGTGCCCAAGGCCAGAACCGTCGCCACGCTTACTAAATTGCCCACCTGCATGGCGCTCTGGCCGAATATGCGGGCAAAGCTGGTGCAGAAAATGACGAAGGCCGCCAGAGCCGCAGCAACCGCAGGGCTTTGCGCCGCCAGCCAGCCAAATAGCCCATAAAGCGCGCCGCCCACCAGCGCGAAGCAGATAACCGCAGGGGCGCGCCGCGCTACCGGCCCGCCGGGGTCTGAGTAACAGGTGAGCAATGCGCCGAGCGCCGCCAACCCCAAACGCGGCACATCAAAAACTTGCCCTAACAACAACGGCAGCGCCACCGCACAAAAGGCACGCAAACCTTCCGAGAGTGAAAACCCCCGCATGTTGAAGGCCCAGTTTGGCAGAACCGGCTTCATCTGAAGGGGTTCAGCCGAACTTGTTGGATTTTGGAAAGCCGCTTGGCGGCAACCGTCCGGCAGACGCCCTGGCGCCCAGCCATTCGGTAAGCTTCTGCTCGGTCCGCACGCGCTCACCAATGCTCCAGCTCAAACCATCCTTCAACGTGAACACCTTGGCGTCCGACAGCCCGCCATCTTTATATTTCTGCAACTGTACGCCTGCCCCGCGCGGCATTTCCGGCAGTTGGTCCAGCGGAAACACCAGCAATTTGCGATTTTGCCCCACCACGGCGACATGATCTCCATTGGCAGGCATACAAACCGACCATTCCTCACCAGGCTTCAGAGTCAGAATCGTCTTGCCGGCCCGACGTTCAGAGGCCAGCTCCGCCCCCGGCAGAACAAAACCTCGCCCAGAAGAAGACGCCACCAGATATTTCTGCGCCAAATCCGGCACAAACAACATCAGCACGCCATCCTCATTGGCCAGTTCCACCATCAACCGAATCGCCTGGCCGTCGCCGCGTCCGCGCGGGATATCCGCCGCCTTCAGGGTATAGACACGCCCATTGGTGCCAAGAAGGGCAATTTTATCTGTCGACTGGCAGGGCAACAGCGCGAAAAGCTTATCGCCCTCTTTAAACTTCAATTCCGCGCCATCGGCTAGATGCCCTTTCTGCGCGCGTATCCAGCCCTTTTCGGAAAGAATGATGGTAATCGGTTCACGCTCCACCAGCGCCTCGGCAACAATTTCCACCACCGGCGCTGCTGCGGAAATTTTCGTCCGCCGCGCGCCCAGCGGCCCCGCGCCGAATTTCTCCCGTACCTCGGCAATTTCCTCGCTGATTTTTGCCCAGCGCTTGGCTTCATCCTTCAGCAGTGCCTGCAAGCCCTTCTGTTCGGCCGAGAGCTTCTTATGCTCATTGCGGATTTCCATTTCTTCCAGCTTACGTAAAGCGCGCAGCCGCATGTTCAGAATCGCCTCGGCCTGCACATCAGACAGCTCAAAAGCCGCCATCAACTGCTCCTTCGGCTTATCCTCAAAGCGGATAATCCTGATCACTTCATCAAGATTCAAGAAAACCTTGATATAACCATCGAGAATTTCAAGGCGGCGAATAATCGCCTCCAGCCGGTGGTTGGAGCGGCGCACCAGCACCTCTTGCCGGTGGTCGAGCCAGGCGCGCAAAATCGCCTTCAGCCCCATCACCTTCGGCGTGCGGCCGCCATCCAGCACGTTCATGTTGAGTGCGAAACGCGATTCCAGCTGCGTGGCCCGGAACAGCGAGGCCATCAGCATATCCGCATCCACCGTGCGGCTCTTGGGCTCTAGCACAAGCCTGATATGCTCGGCACTTTCATCGCGGATATCGCCCAGCAGCGGCAACTTCTTTTCCGTCAGTAGAATCGCGATCTGCTCCACTAGGCGCGATTTCTGCACCTGGTACGGAATTTCGGTAATCACGATATTCCAGGTGCCGTGCTTGCCCTCTTCCTTCTGCCATTTCGCACGAGTACGCAGAGAGCCGCGTCCGGTTTCATAGGCATTCAGAATCGTCTCGCGATCCTCCACCAGCTCCCCGCCAGTCGGGAAATCAGGCCCCTTCAGATGTTTCAGCAAATCCGCCGTGCTGGAATCGGGGTTTGCGATAAGATGCAAAGCCGCCGCGCAAACTTCCCCGGCATTATGCGGCGGGATAGAGGTGGCCATCCCAACTGCAATGCCGCTGGCGCCATTGGCCAGCAGGTTTGGGAAGGCACCGGGCAGCACCATCGGCTCCTGCTCCTCACCGTCATAGGTCAGGCGGAAATCAACCGCGTTCTCGTCGATGCCGCGCAGCAGAAATTCCGCGATCTCGGTCAGCCGCGATTCGGTATAGCGCATCGCCGCGGCGTTATCGCCATCGACATTGCCGAAATTGCCCTGCCCCTCGATCAACGGGTAGCGGGACGAAAAATCCTGTGCCAGCCGCACCAGCGCCTCGTAGATGGAACTATCGCCATGCGGGTGGAACTTGCCCATCACGTCGCCCACCACGCGGGCGCATTTTTTAAAGCCCGAGCGCGGGTCCAGCTTCAACTGATGCATGGCGTAGATCAACCGCCGATGCACAGGCTTCAACCCATCGCGCACATCCGGCAGCGAGCGAGACATGATGGTGGACAGCGCATAGGCCAGGTAACGCTCAGAAAGCGCATTCCCGAGTGCCAGATCTTCTACCCGCCCGAAATCATCCGGCATCGCCGCTATCCTTGTTCTCTAGCCTTTGGGAGAGTTGCTCATAAAGAGCCTGCCGCGCTTCTGGAAGGGGGCGATGACGCGCGCCGAATACGTCCCGGGCCAGAAAATGCCCGGTGAGACGCAGCGCGGCGGCACAATCCTTTAACCTCGCCTCGCCACCGCCCAACAAAAATTCAGGGAGGGGCAAAAGTCTTTCTACCCAGTCCCCGGCTTCTGAAAGCGTCACCGCTCGGCCGGTACGCGGTGAAACATAGGCGAGCCGGTCATTTCCTCCAGCAGATGAGGAAAAATCCAGCCCGAAGCCAAGCTCACGCAGTAGCACGAGCTCCCACCGGCATAGCTCTGGCAAAACAAAGCCAGGAATTTCAACACCAGCCAGCAAGCGTAGCAGCCCCTGGAAAGTCTTCGGCACAGCCTCGCGTTCCGGCAGAGCCTGGGCCGCAAGCTGGCTGGCAGCACGGAGAACCGCGAGGCTTTGCGCATCCTGCATCGCCAATGCCGCCGCCGGGTGCACAAGCTCGGCGCTATAGGCCCCCAATTGCTCGGGCAAACGAGCCGTCCAGCGGGCTGAGACGATATTGCCAATCTCCCAAAGCCCGGATTGCCGGCGGGATGCCCCGCCCTTGGCCAACCCGCGCCGCAGCCCTTCTGGGGTTAGCAGCGTAGCAACAAAATCCCCTTCGCCGTGCACGGCGCGGCCCACAACAATGCCAGGGCCTTCAAATTCCATGTGCCTTCACCGCAACGCCACCTTGGCGCAGGAAGCCAGAAATCGCGCCGCCACAGGCAATATCTCGTCGTTATAATCGTATGCGGGGTTATGCAGCCCGGCGCTTTCGCCATTGCCGATCCACGCATAAGCCCCGGGGATATCCGCCAAAAACCGCCCGAAATCCTCCGCCCCCATGGTCGGCTCCATGTCCCTCCGTAAGGAGAGCCCCGCCGCCTGGGCTGCCGCTACCGCCAATTCAGCCTCCGCAAGAGTATTGCTCGTGGGTGCCAGATCCCCGCCGATCCAAATTTCGGCCTTCAGCCCAAAGGCTGCGGCAATGCCCTTAGCTGTCTCGGTCAGGCGGCGTTTCAGCAAGTCCATAACATCGGTGGAAAAAGCCCGAATGGTTCCACCCATTGAGGCACGCTCCGGCACCTGATTCTGCGCTTCACCGGCCTTCAGTGTGCAAGTGGAGATAACCCCAGCATGAAGCTGCGGCAGGTTGCGCGCCACAATGCTGTTCACCGCCACAATCAGATGCGCGATTCCCTGCACCGGGTCTACGCAGAGATGCGGCATTCCGGCGTGCCCAGCCTGGCCTTTCAGCGTGATCTCGAAATTCGCCGCGCCGGCCATAACCGGGCCAGGATGCACCATTACAGTGCCTGTCTCTAGCCCTGGCCAGTTATGATAGCCAAAGATGCGTTCCATAGGGAACCGTTCAAACAGCCCATCCTCCACCATGGCGTGCGCGCCCTTGAACCCTTCCTCGGCGGGCTGAAACACCAGATGCACTTGGCCTGACCAATCTGGGTCGTTTTGCAACAGCATCGCCGCCCCCAGCAGAGACGCCGTATGCCCATCATGCCCACAGGCGTGCATCACACCAGGATTTTGGGAGGCATAGGGTTTGCCCGTGGCCTCGGTTATTGGAAGCGCATCCATATCCGCTCGCAAACCCACAGAACGATTGGAGCCGCCGCGATTCAGGCTGGCCACCACACCATGCCCGCCAATCCCGGCCTCATAGGGAATGCCCAACTCATCCAACCGGGCACAGACGAACGCTGCCGTTTCGTGCTCCTGGCGTGAAAGTTCTGGGCGCACGTGGAGGTAATGGCGCCAAATGGTCAATTGCGTCGCGAAATCGTCCGGCATCGCGCTCTCCTTAATCCGCCACGGCCATGGCAAGATAATTCACCGAGAGGTCTCGGCTTACCTTGAACCCGCCCTGCAACGGCAAATAGCTAAGCCCCGCCGTGTCAGTAAGGCGCAAACCCGCCGCGCGGCACAGCCCCCCCAGCTCCACCGGGGTTATGAATTTCTTCCACTCATGGGTGCCCACGGGCAGCAAGCGCAACATATACTCTGCCCCGATTTTCGCCACCGCATAGGATTTAGGCGTGCGGTTAAGCGTGGAGATGAATAATAAGCCCCCCGGGGCCAGCAAGGCCCGCAGGCTGGCCAGAAACGCCGCGGGATCAGCCACATGCTCGATGATTTCCAGCGCCGTCACCACCTCGAATTTTGTGCCTTCGTTCGCCAGCTCCTCCGCGGTACCCTGCCTATAGGTCAGGTTCAGCCCTTGCCCCTCGGCATGGGCGCGCGCCGCGGCAACCACCTCCGCTCCGGCATCCACTCCGGTTACAGTGAATCCATCTTTCGCCAGCGCTTCAGCTAGCAGCCCCGCCCCGCAGCCGACATCCAGTACCGCCGCGCCAGTCTCAAAACGCCGCCTTATCCGCTCCGCCACCCAGGCGGCACGCGGCAGATTCATCATATGCAATGGCCGCATCGGACCGTGCGGGTCCCACCAATTGGCCGCCAGCGCGTCGAACCGCGCAATTTCTTCCTCTATAACCGACCCTTGGCTCATTGCTCAAACCTTGCTCCGCCGCTATGTGACGCCCCTGCCCGCTTTCCACAAGGCTTTTGGTAATCAGGTTTAACATGGCGCGTATCGTGATGAAATTTGGCGGCACCTCTGTCGCCGATCTGGACCGGATCAGAAATGTAGCCGGGCGGGTCAAGGCTGAGATCGACAAAGGGAACGAAGTTGCCGTCGTCGTCTCCGCAATGTCTGGTGTTACCAATCAGTTGGTCGGCTATTGCCAGTCCCTCTCGCCGTTATTCGACGCGCGGGAATATGACGCAGTTGTCTCCACTGGGGAGAACGTCACCGCTGGTTTGGTGGCAATCGCCCTTCAGGAATTGGGGCAGGAAGCCCGGTCCTGGCAGGGCTGGCAAGTGGCGGTGGAGACCGATGGTGAGCACGGTAAGGCCCGTATCGAGAGCATCGAGGGCGATGAGCTGATAGAACGCATGAAACAAGGCCAAGTGCCGGTGATGGCAGGTTTCCAGGGCATAGGCCCTGATAACCGCGTCACTACTTTGGGGCGCGGCGGATCGGATACTTCGGCTGTGGCGCTGGCCGCGGCACTTAAAGCCGACCAGTGCGACATTTATACCGACGTGGACGGGGTCTACACTACCGACCCGCGGATTGTTCCAAATGCCAAGAAACTGAGTAAGATCACCTACGAGGAGATGCTTGAACTCGCCTCCGTGGGTGCGAAAGTATTACAAACCCGCTCGGTGGAACTGGCGATGAAAGAGCGTGTGCGCGTGCAGGTGCTCTCCAGCTTCGCGGATATACCGGGTACCCTGGTTGTTGATGAGGAAGAGGTCGTGGAAAAGGAAATTGTCGCCGGTATCGCCTATTCGCGAGACGAAGCCAAAGTCACCGTACGCCGCGTGCCGGACCGCCCCGGCATCGCCGCCGCTGTGTTCGTACCGCTGTCGGATGCGAATATCAATGTCGACATGATCGTGCAGAATGTCTCTGCAGACGGTACGACCGATATGACCTTCACGGTCGGCAAAACAGACATGGCACGCGCCCTGCAAACGCTGGAACAGGCCAAGACTGACATCGGCTTTTCCGAAATCATCTCGGATTCGAACGTGGCAAAGCTCTCGGTCGTCGGTGTGGGTATGCGCTCCCATGCGGGCGTCGCGAGCACGATGTTCAAGACGCTGGCTGATCGCGGCATCAATATCCAGGCCATCACCACCTCGGAGATCAAGGTCTCGGTGCTGGTTGGTGGTGAATATACCGAGCTTGCGGTGCGGGCCTTGCATACAGCCTACGGCCTAGATGCTTGACGCGATGAACCAGACAACCGCCGCGACCGAACGGCTTGATGCCCTACAAAAACGTGGTGCCGATTTTTTAGGTACGCGCTACGCCATTCTCGGCGGCGCGATGAGCTGGGTGTCTGAACGACATCTCGTTTCAGCTATCTCCAACGCCGGCGGGTTCGGCGTCATTGCCTGCGGTGCCATGCCTCCAGCGTTGCTGGAAAAAGAAATCGAGGCCACCAAGGCGCTGACCGATAAGCCCTTTGGCGTGAACCTGATCACCATGCATCCGCAACTGGACGAGCTGGTGCAAGTTTGCGTACGCCAGGGGGTTAGCCATGTGGTGTTTGCAGGTGGCATTCCCTCTTCCACCCATATTAAAGCCGCCAAGGATGGCGGTGCCAAAATCATCGCCTTTGCACCTGCACTTGTGTTAGCTAAGCGATTGATTAAATCTGGCGCTGATGCGCTGGTGATTGAAGGGTCGGAAGCGGGCGGACATATCGGCCCGGTCTCGCTCACCGTGCTGGCACAGGAAATCCTGCCCGTAATTACTGAAGTGCCCGTATTTGTGGCGGGCGGCCTCGGCCGGGGTGAGGCGATTCTAGCTTATCTCGAAATGGGCGCTTCGGGCGTGCAGCTTGGCACATTGTTCGCCGCCGCTTCGGAAAGCATCGCACACGATAATTTCAAGAAAGCCTTTATCCGCGCTGCCGCCCGTGATGCGCTGCCTTCCGTGCAGATTGATGAACGCTTCCCGGTCATTCCCGTGCGCGGTTTGGTGAACGAGGGCACAAAACGGTTCATGCGCCATCAAAGCGAGGTGCTGGCGCGCTTTACCTCCGGCTCATTAGACAAAACAGCCGCCCAATTGGAGATCGAACATTTCTGGGCTGGCGCGTTGCGCCGCGCAGTGATCGACGGTGATGTAGAGAACGGCTCCGTAATGGCGGGCCAGTCGGTGGGCATGGTTACTTCTGTGCAACCGGTGGCGGAGGTCATCGCAGCATTGTGGGCCCAAGCCATCGCCGCCATGGTGGCGCGTGGCACAAGAACCTAACGCCCCCGCCACGCCGCCGCGCAGGCGAAAAAAGCCGAAATTCGGCGATACCCGGCATTTGTTTGCCGCACTCCGGGAGCATTTGGCCGCCGGTACAGCCTCCCTGCCTGATTTTGCAAAGCTGGTAGCAGAGGGGCTCGTTGCGGATGCCTCGGTTATCTACGTTACCCGCCATGGCGAGCTTCTGGAACTCGCCGCCACGCATGGGCTAAATGTCTCTGCTGTCGGTCGCACCAGGTTGCGGGTCGGCGAAGGGATTATCGGCCTCGCCGCGGCGTCTGGCGATGTGCTTAATCTGCCGGACGCACAGAACCACCCCCGTTTCGTCTTCCGTGCCGAAACAGGTGAACAGGACATGGCTTCCATGCTGGCGGTGCCAGTGAAGCGCGCCGGGCGCACACTGGGTGTGATTTCGGTGATGTCTCGGCAAGTTCGCATCTATGCGCCTGTCGAGGTGGAGTCATTGGCGACGGTGGCCATGCTGCTGGCCGAAATTCTGGCCCGCGCCGGGGCAACGGATGTTGGCGATGAAGGCTTCTCCGAAACCCTGCCGCGCCGCTATGGCGGGCATGTAATCTCTGCTGGGATCGTCCGCGGTAAGGTGCTGGCTTATGGCGCCGCCGCTCCCATCGCCAAGCTGCTGACTGAAGACACCGAAGCTGAATTATCGCGGCTGGATACTGCGGTGGAAGCCGCCAATAAGACACTGGACGGGCTAATTACCGCCAACATGCCCGGGGGCAATGCCTCGCGGGATGTGCTGGAAGCCTACCGCATGGTGGCGCAAAGCTCAGGTTGGCTGGCTCAGGTACGCGCCGCCATCGCGGATGGGCTCACCGCCGAAACCGCCGTAGACAAAATCGCCCGCCAGTTACGTGAGCGGATGCGCCGCGTGGCGGACCCTTATCTACGCGAACGCCTGGCGGATATTGAAGATATGGTCGGGCGGCTGATGGTCGCGCTTGGCGGCATGGCACCCAAGCCGGAGCGCGCGGATGGCATGATCCTGATCGTGCGCCGCCTGGGCCCGGCTGATTTGCTGGACTGGCACACACGCGGGGTTGCCGGATTCGTAATTGAGGAAGCCAGTGCCTCCGGCCATGCCGCCATCCTGGCCCGCGCCCTCTCCATCCCCGCTTTGCAGGTGGAACGCGGCGCGGTGGAAGCGGCGGTGGAAGGTGAGCTGGCCTTGTTGGATGCCGAGGAAGGCACACTGGTGCTGCGACCGGAACCTGAGGTACTCCAGGTTTACGACCGCGCCTTGGCCGCCCGTAACGAACGTGCCGTTGCACTCGCCAGCTACCGCGACGTGC
>JAKBCH010000107.1 GCA_021808055.1 Pseudomonadota bacterium
GCTGTGGGCGCTGCCGGCGCTGGGTCTCGCCGGCATGTTCGGCGCGGCGCTGATGAACCTGGCGTGCAAGCCAGCGCTGGCCTGGTGGCTGGGCGCCATCGGCTGGATCGGCGCCATCTTCACCACCGGCGCCAGCATGTTCCCTTTCCTGATGCCCTCCACCACCAACCCCAGCCAGAGCCTGACCGTGTGGAACGCCACCGGCAGTCAGTATAATCTCGGCTGGATGCTGTTCTTCGCGCTGGTCTTCACGCCGATCATCATCTGCTACACCTCATGGTGCTTCTACGTGATGCGCGGCAAGGTGAAGGCCGAGCACGTGGCCCATGATGAACACAGCTATTAAGGAGCAACGCAATGGGTAAGCTTTTCACCTTTGTTGGCCTGGGGCTGGTTCTGGCCCTGGCGCTGCTGCTGGCCGTGGTGGCTGGGGATTACGGCCCCTGGTACTTCGCCTGGATGGTAGGTACGGTGATGATCGTGCTCATCGCCGGGTGCGGCGCGGTGCTGTTCGACAGCCAGCACGAAAAAGGAAATGGCGAGATATGATGCCAAACGACCTTGAAAGCCTGATCATCTTCATCCCCTTCTTTTACCTGGGGCTGGTTTATATCGCCTATCTCTACACCCGGAAGAAATTTCCTTAGAGCCGGATGACTTTAGATCGAATCGCGCAGCGATGCGCTCTAAAGTCTGAATCCGTCTCTATATCAAAAAGTTAGAGGGCGATTCAGACTTCGGTTCCGCTCGCGGGGCGAGCGAACCTGAAGTCATCGCACTCTAACCCTCGGGGAACCTTTCGGGCCAAGGGCCGCGCCGGAGCCCTCCACCTCCGGCGCGGCTTTTTTTGGCATCACCCCCGCGCAGGCTGGGGGTGGACAGAGCCGGCCAAACGCCATCCTATTCACGGTAAACGCGGATCGGGGGAGCCCATGACCGGACAAGAGCAAAAACCAAAAACCTTCGGGCTCAGCCTGTTGCTGGTCTGCGACAAATTGCAGGAGCCCACGGCATTGGGCCGCGCCGCCCGCGCCCTGCTGGCAGATCTGAAAACCCACAATATCGGCGTCGCCATCGCGCACACCGCGGCCGACGCCGCAGATGAGCTCACCGCCGACCCGCATCTGCAAGCCATCATTCTGGACTGGGACCTGCAAGATGATTTCCGCCACACCCACGCCAAGGCCCTGTTAAAAACCATCCGCGCCCGCAACGCGCAACTGCCCGTGTTCCTGCTGGCCGAACGTAACGCCGCCGCCCATGTGCCCGCCGACGTGATGGGCGAGGTGGACGGTTTCATTTGGCCGCTGGAGGATTCCATGGAGTTCATCTCCGCGCGCATCCTCGCCGCCATCCGCCGTTACCGCGCCCAGTTGCTGCCGCCGCTGTTCGGCGCGCTCACCAAATTCGCGTCCGAGGCGGAATATTCCTGGCACACGCCGGGCCACACTGGCGGCTCGGCCTTTCTGCGCTCCCCCGCCGGGCGGATGTTCTACGATTATTTCGGCGAAAAACTGCTGCGGGCGGATCTGTCCATCTCTGTGGCGGGGCTTGGCTCCCTGCTGGACCACACCGGCCCCATAGGTGCTGCCGAGCGTTATGCCGCACATGTGTTCGGGTCAGACCGCTCCTACTTTGTCACCAACGGCACCTCCACCGCCAACCGGGTGGTAATGACAGCCTCAGTCGCGCGGGGTGAGGTGGTGCTGGCGGACCGCAACGCGCATAAATCCATCGAGCATGGGCTGGCACTCACCGGCGCCAAGCCCGCTTATCTGCTGCCCTACCGCAACCACCTGGGCATGATCGGCCCCATCCCGCCCGCGGCTTTAACGCCGGAGGCGGTTGCCCACACCCTCGCCACCTCGCGCCTCACCGCCGGCTGCACGGAAAGGCCGACGCTCGCCATCGTCACCAACTCCACCTACGATGGGCTGTGCTACAATGCCGCACGGGTAGAGGAGCTGCTCGGCCCATCTGTGGACCGTATCCTGTTCGACGAAGCCTGGTTCGGCCATGCCCGCTTCAACACGCTCTATGCCAACCACTACGCCATGCGCGGCGAACCATCGGAAACCAACCGTTCCGGCCCCACCATCTTCGCCACCCAATCCACGCATAAATTGCTGGCTGCCCTTTCCCAGGCCTCCATGCTGCATCTGCGCGAGGGCCGCGCGCGTATCGAGCCCGTGCGCTTCAATGAATCGCTGATGATGCACGCCTCCACCTCGCCCAACTACGCCATCCTTGCCTCCACCGACATTTCCTCCGCCATGATGGATGGCGCTGGCGGGCAGCTTCTCACCTCCGAGGCCATCGCCGAGGCCATCTCCTTCCGCCAGACCGTGGCGCGGCTGCAAGCGGAATTCGCCGCGCGGGAGGATTGGTTTTTCGGCGTCTGGCAGCCGGATATTGTTTCTGACGGGCTGGCCTTCACGGCCGCGCCGGTGGAGATGCTGGCCGCGCAACAATCCTGCTGGGCGCTGGAACCGGGCGCCACCTGGCACGGCTTCACGGGGCTGGAACCCGGCTATTGCATGCTGGACCCCATCAAGGTCACCCTCACCACCCCCGGCATGGCGCGCTCCGGCAGGCTGGAGGAAACCGGCATTCCAGCCCCCTTGCTCGCGCACTACCTCGCGGAGCACGGCATAACACCGGAAAAAACCGCGAATTTTTCCATCCTGTTTCTGTTTTCCATAGGTGTGACCAAGGGCAAATGGGGCTCGCTGGTTAACGCGCTGCTGGATTTCAAACGCGATTACGACGCCAACACGCCGCTCGCCCGCGCTTTGCCGCAGCTTGCGGCCCTGTACCCCGCCGCTTACGGGGCAATGGGCTTGAAAGACCTCGGCCACGCCATGTTCGCCGCTATGCGGTCCACGGGTTATCCGGAACGGCTGCAAGAGGCTTATAATTTCCTGCCCAGGCCGGAGATGATCCCGGCGGAAGCGCACGACCGGCTGATCCGTGGCGAGGGCGGCATGGCGAATTTATCCGCGCTGGCGGGCGGTGTGGCCGCCACCGCCATCGTGCCTTACCCGCCGGGGATTCCGCTGCTTATGCCAGGGGAAAATTTCGGCACCATCGACGGCCCGGTGCTGCGCTACCTCTCAGCCCTTGAGGATTTCGATAAGCGTTTTCCCGGCTTCGCGCACGACACACACGGCGTGGAACCTGGGGAGAGCGGGTACCAGGCGCTGCGGTATTAAAGGCGGCATTGGGGGGATAGCGGCCGGTCTTCTTACAGATACGGATAATAAAAAGCAGGCATTCGCCCTATGGCACAGCGTGCTGACCTTGGCCTGTTAAAATAATCTTGCCTAGCGCCGAACGGCCACGGTAATATCCGCGTCGGCTGAACCGGCCACGCCGTCCACACAGGCAAAGCCTCCGGGCAGGAACTCTATCTCACCCTTTCACTCTTCTAAGGTGCGACGGGCCAAGTGGACACGCTCAGCAAATGCACCGAACGGGGAGAGTTGTGAGAATCCAATTTTCTGGCATTGAAAGTCCTAAGGCGGCGGCAAAGCAGCTTGTGCGGGTGAACTCAAACCTAAAGCTGGCTGCCGCTCAAGAAGCTATTGCCCGCGTGGCAGGTTATCGCGACTGGCACGAGCTAGCCGCCAACCTTCGCTGCGAAAGTAACGAGGCCACCGATCTGCGTGCGGCTGACATGATGGTTGCTCTCATAGACCAGCTGGCAAACGATTTGGGGATGCTGTTTGGCGACGTACAATACGCGCTGACCAAAGCACGCCTTTTTGAAATTCTCTTGTCGCTTGAAATGCAGTTTGGCCTTCGAGCAAGGGCACTGCGTGAATATGTGTTCGGGACGCCAGGGCGGGGAAAACCGGGAACTGTCGTCAAATCCAAAGCCCACAGCTGGTTCGGCAACGTCAAGCCTGGCTCGCAAGGTTACCTTCTTCCCAAGAGTGCAGATTCGCGCGGCTCCTTACGGGTTTTATTTTACGACGGCATTGGCACCCTCGCGGATTTTGAGGTGCAGACTCCGCGCTTGTCTATCCCTGATTTTCTGCCGGCGCGTTTTTGGCTGCCCTACGGATATTGGACTCTAGAAGATGGCGCCGTCGTTCCTTATAGTCGGGACTATTTGCCATTATGGCATATAGACCTCAATGGAAAAATTACCCGCCCCGAGCCCTGGTACTGGATCAAAGAGATCAATAAGAACTTGAACTTCCCTGAATCCTGTGCAACTCCGGGTATTTGGAGCCACGGACGCAGCCACGCTGCCGCGATCCAGTTTCTCCGCGATCGCCGGGTGCTTGGCCTGCCTCGCCTAGTCGAAGCGTTTCCGCTTATGTTCGAAGCCGGGGTTGAGTCTGTAAAAGATGCGGTGATGAAACTCCGAGAGAAGGAACAACAACACGGGGAAATTCCTAAATATGCTAAAGAGCGCAAAAATATGGAGTGGGCATGGGGGTAAGCCGGCTTTAAGTGGACCTGCGCCACGCAGTGCTACTATCGGGCAAATTTTCAAGTCTTAGGAACGCCCGAGTTGGCTCGAAACCCACCCCTAATGCCCCTTATGTTCCACCCTGTCCGTCACCGCCAGCAGCAGCGCCAACACGCCAAAAGCCAGCACGATAACAAGCTGCCAGGCGAGGTCGCGGTTTGTCTCCACGGTCTCGTCCAGCAGGCTGCGCAGCAGGTGCACCGCGGCGATCACCGTCATGCTCGCCAGAAGTTTCAGCTTCAGCCCTGAGAAATCGATCCTCGCCATCCATTCCGGGCGCGGATCACCTGGCGTCACCTCTACCCGCCGCACGAAATTCTCATAGCCGGAGAGGATCACCAGCACGACGAGATTGGCCGTCAGTGAAAGATCAATCAGCGAGAGCGTCAGCGCAATCAGGTCGTTCTCGC
>JAKBCH010000108.1 GCA_021808055.1 Pseudomonadota bacterium
GTGGCGCGCGCCCCACAAGCGTTGATTTTGGCGGCCATCGCGGGATTGGTTTCGATTGTACCGGCGGGCGCGGTGATCGTGTATGTCCCGCTTTGTATTTATCTGATGGCGGCAGGTCACCCGGTGGGCGCCATATTGCTGCTTATTTACTGTTTTGTCGTGGTGGGTGGAGCGGATTCCATCTTGCGGCCATGGTTGATCGCCCGCGGCGCCGCTTTGCCCTATGCCGTGACGCTGATTGGTGTGCTGGGTGGGGCTTTGGCATTCGGCGCGCTGGGTATCTTTCTTGGGCCAGTGCTGCTGGCGCTCGGCATCGCCATCGCCGAGGAATTCGCAGGGCAACCGCGCGGCGCCTGGCGATAACCTTAATGGTGTTAGTAAAAAATTAACTAAATTCTGGTTTTATGGGTAGATGATAATAACGGCCCGGCATAACCAGAACATCTTTCCCCAACACGCTCCGGCAAAGGCAAAACGCCGTGCGGCGGAAACGCTTGGCCGCCAGGCGGAAGAAGAAGTGGCGGGAATGCTGCGGCAAAAGGGCTATGATATTCTTGCCATGCGGTTGAAAACCGGCGCGGGAGAGATTGATATTGTCGCGGTAGATGCGCAATGCCTTGTTTTTGTTGAGGTGAAGGCACGCGCCAGCTTCTCAGAGGCCGCCTACGCGGTTTCACCAAGGCAACAGGCGAGGCTGATACAGGCCGCCTCGATCGCACTGGCGCGTAATGAATCCTGGGCACGGCCAGATATCCGCTTTGATGTGGCTTTGGTCGCTGGTGCAGGCATTCAGATCGTCGGGGATGCGATCCGCATCAACTGAGATTGCCACCGGCTGTGCCGCGCCCTCGGCCCGCCGGGTCTTACTTTAATGCAAAGACGCCCAACAGCCGCGCATGCGCCCTCGTGCCATGATGAAAGCAGGCCAGCTCGAATTTCTCGTTTGGGGAATGGATGCAATCATCATCCAACCCGAAACCGGCCAGGAGCGTCTCCAGCCCTAGAATGTTTTTGAATGCCTCAACCACCGGAATGGAGGCACCGCAGCCGATTAAAGCGGCTGGTTTGCCGAATTCGGCGGTGAGAGCCTCCTGGGCCGCGCGGAGAAACGGCGCGTCTGGCGCCAGCCCATAGCCGGGGGCAGCGCCACCCCTTGTAAATTCCACCCGTGCATCCGGCGGCAGGCGCTCGATCACGAAACGCTCGAACGCTTCCTGAATTTTTATAGGGTTCTGGCCCGCGACAAGGCGGAAGGTGAGCTTGGCGGTGGCGTGGGCGGGGATAACGGTTTTGCTGCCATCGCCCTGGTAGCCGCCATAGATGCCGTTCAGCTCCGCCGTGGGCCTGGCCCAAAGCTGGGCGAGGGGAACCTGGTCCTTTTCGCCCGCCGGGTGGTGGAGGCCGATCTCACCCAAAAATGTGCTTGGATCGAAGCCAAGGCCGGACCAGGCTTTTTCCTGCTCCGCCGAAACGGGGGTGATGCCATCGTAAAAGCCGGGGATGGTGATGCGGCCGGCTTCATCTTTCATCTGGCCGAGAATATGTACCAGCGCGAAAATAGGGTTGAGCGCGATGCCGCCGAACAGCCCGGAATGCAGGTCCCGCGATGGCCCGTGCAGCCGCACATCCACCGCCGCCAGCCCGCGCAAGCTCGTGGTGATGGCCGGGGTTTCGAAATTCCACATATTGGTGTCGGCCACCAGCACAAAATCCGCACGCAGCGTCTCGCGCTCATTGGTGAGCAGTTCGGCCAGCGAGGGGCTGCCGTTTTCCTCCTCGCCTTCCAGCAGCACGGTGAGGCGCACCGGCAACTTGCCGTTTACGGCCAGATGCGCGCGCACCGCCTCCATGAAGCTGATCACCTGGCCCTTATCGTCCACAGCACCCCGCGCCACGATGCGCTTGCCGCGCGGGCCATCCACCAGTTGCGGGTCGAACGGGTCGGAATGCCACAGCTCCAGCGGGTCGGCGGGTTGCACGTCGTAATGGCCGTAGAACAACACGTGTGGGGCGTTTGGCCCGGCTTCGAGGTTCTGCGCGATAACGCCGGGGTGACCCTTGGTCTCCGATAACCGGGCGGAAAAGCCCATCTCAGCCAGCGTATCGCGTGCCCATTCGGCGGCTTTGCGGCAATCAGCCGCGTGGGTCGGCTGGGCGCTGATGCTGGGGATGCGCAGAAAGGCGAAAAGCCGTTCCATCGAGGCGGGCAGGGCGGCATCAACCGCGTCCAGTATCTTATCCATGGCGTCTATCAGACCCCTGGCCGGGCAAAAAATCAATGCGGCTTGATTTGGTGGTAAAACAGGCCAAAAGAGCCGCATCATGAGCACGCTTACCCTGTACAACACCCGCACCCGCGCCAAAGAACCCTTCGTGCCGATCGACCCGGAGAATGTACGGGCCTATCTGTGCGGCCCCACGGTTTATGACCGTGCCCATATCGGCAATGCGCGCAACGTGGTGATCTTCGATGTGCTGATCCGCCTGTTGCGGCGAATGTACCCTAAGGTCACCTATGTCCGGAACATCACGGACGTGGATGACAAGATCAACATCCGCGCCAAGGAGCGCGGGGTTTCCATCGAGGCGGTCACGGCAGGGCCCATCCGCTGGTATCATGAGGATATGGGCGCCCTTTACACCCTGCTGCCCGATATCGAGCCGCGCGCCACGGAACATATCCCTGAGATCATCGCCATCATCGAGAAGCTGATCCTGAACGGCCATGCCTATGAGGCGCAGCGGCATGTGCTGTTCTGCGTCGCCTCCGACCCCGATTACGGCAAATTCTCCGGCCGCACGCCGGACGAGCTGATTGCAGGTGCGCGGGTGGATGTCGCACCCTATAAACGCGATGCCGGGGATTTTGTGCTCTGGAAGCCCTCCACGCCGGATCTGCCGGGCTGGGAGAGCCCTTGGGGCTTTGGCCGGCCAGGCTGGCATATTGAATGCTCGGCGATGAGCTGGAAACATTTGGGCGAGAGCTTCGACATTCACGGCGGCGGCGATGATCTGATCTTCCCGCACCACGAAAACGAAATTGCCCAGAGCTGCTGCGCCTTTCCGGGCAGCCATTTCGCCAATGTGTGGGTGCATAACCGCATGTTGCTGGTGAATGGCGAGAAGATGAGCAAATCGCTCGGCAATTTTTTGGTGCTGCATGAGGTGCTGGAAAAAGCCCCCGGCGAGGCCGTGCGTTTCATGCTGATGCGCGCGCATTACCGGCAGACGCTGGATTTCTCCGATGCCGGGCTGGTGGAGGCCAAGCGCGAGCTGGATCGGTTCTACCGGGCGCTTGCGATGGATTTGAATGCGGCACCATCAGATAATGTACCTGCATGTGTACTTGATCCGTTATGTGACGACCTAAATACCCCCGGAGCGATTGCAGGACTTCATGAGCTGGCAAACAGGGCGTTTCAAGAGGAGCGTGGAGCTGTGGCAGACCTGCTGGCCGGGGGGCTGGCACTGGGTTTGTTTAACTTGACTGACACGGAGTGGAGGCATCGCCTAGGAGAGGGGGCGTTCGCTTTCACCGAGCATCACACTGCGGCAAGGGCGTGGTTCGACGGCGGCATCGACGATGCGGTGAAGGCGCTGGCCGAAAGCCGCGTGGATGCGCGAAAGGCCAAGGATTTTGCTGAGTCCGACCGGATTCGTGACTTGCTGTTGAACGAGCACGGCGTGGTGATCGAGGACGGTCCCGGCGGCACCTACAAACTCAGGAAAGTCTGATGACTAAGCGCGATGGCGGGGCGGAGCTGGCACCCATCGACCCCTCGCCGGTGGTGATTCTGGTGCGCCCGCAAATGGCCGAGAATATCGGCGCGGTGGCGCGGGCCATGGGCAATGGCGGGCTGTTCCATATGCGTATCGTTAACCCGCGCGATGGCTGGCCGCAGCCCCGCGCCTGGATCACCGGCTCCGGCGCGCATCGGATTCTGGATAGCGCGCAGGTTTTTGAAACCGTGGCGCAGGCCGTGGCGGATTTGCACCGCGTGTTCGCCACTTGCCCGCGCCCGCGCCATATCATCAAGCCTGTGCTCACCGCGCGCGGCGGGGCGGCGGAAATTGTCGCGGCGGGGGCAAGGGGTTTGAAAACCGGCATCCTGTTTGGCCCGGAGCGCACGGGGCTGGATAATGACGACATCGCCTGCGCGGACAGCCTGATCCGTTACGATCTCAACCCGGATTTCATGTCTCTGAATCTTGCCCAGGCGGTGATGGTGATGGGCTATGAATGGTGGCTGGCGCGTGAGCCCGAACAGCCGCCGCGGGAGTTGCAGGTGAACGAGACAATGCCAGCGACAAAGGGCGAGCTTGATAATTTCATGGCGCATCTTATCCGCGCCTGCGATGAAAGCGGATTTTTACGCAATGAACAGAAACGCCCCGGCATGGTGCGGAATTTGCGGCATTTCTTCCAGCGCGGAGAGGTAACGCGCCAGGAACTGAACACGCTGCATGGGGTGATTACGGAGTTGGCGCGCGGGCCGCGATAGGGGAGCGGGGCTCGGCCCATCAAGGGCATGGGTGAGCAATATCACGATTGGCGAAGCGGGCCGGGAACGGACTGGCCGCTTTGGAGCGGAGAATAGCATTCATCGCCCCCATCCCGACTTTGAGAGCAAAACCGCGAAAGAGCGATGCATGACAGCGGAATTGCACCAGGCTCAATTGAAGACCGCGCAATTGGGACGCTCGTCGGCCTTGCTGTAGGCGAAGCACTGGGCACGACTGTCGAATTCATGCTCCTCGGCAGCTTCCCACCCGTTACCGGCATGCGGGACGGCGGCGTCTTCGGTCTGCGTCCGAGCGAATGGACAGATGACACATCTACGGCCCTCGCTCCGGC
>JAKBCH010000109.1 GCA_021808055.1 Pseudomonadota bacterium
CGCGCATCCAGAACAAGGTCACGGACAAACATACGCCTTGTGGCGCGCGCGGCATCGGCAAAACTGGCTTGGTCCATGGGAAGCGTTTTGCGCCGGACAGGGCAGATTGGCAATAAACCAAGCTTCCGGCGCGGGTTTGATTGGATTAGCCTCAAGGCATGAAACGCTTCCTGATGCTTCTTGCGTTGCCCGTGCTGCTGGGTGCCGCTTCGGCCTCCGGCACGCCAGTGCCATCACCGGCGAATGTACACGCCGCAAACGCATGGTTCCGCTATCTGCTGCCAAATCTGCCCGCCGGCGGCTATATCACTCTAACCAATAGCGGGGACACCACCACCAGGCTGGTGAAGGCCAGCTCCCCCGCCTGCGGCGCGCTGATGCTGCATAAAAGCGAGAATGACGGCGGAACCTCCATGATGGTGATGATGAAGAGCATCACCATCCCCGCCCATGGTCAGGTAAGCTTCGCCGAAGGCGGGTATCATCTGATGTGTATGCAACCGAAAATGAAAGTGGGCGACAAGGTGAGCATGGTTCTGGGCTTCGACGATGGCGATAATCTGCTGCTGATGGTGCCGGTTTACGGCCCCGGCGGCCCAGCCAGCCAATGAATATGCAGCTGCCTGTTCCGCCGCTCCGCCAAAACTCCGGCCCTGACGGTTGGCATAAAGGCCGCAAGGGAATAAGGGTTCCGCCAGATTTTCATGTTGCAAGGACAATCACCCCATGCCTGACGCCAACCTGCCCACCGATTACAAGGTAAAGGATATTTCCCTGGCCGAATGGGGCCGCAAGGAAATTGCCATGGCCGAGGACGAAATGCCCGGGCTGATGGCCCTGCGTCAGGAATTCGGCAAGGACAAGCCGCTGGCAGGGGCGCGCATCGTCGGCTGCCTGCATATGACCATCCAGACCGCCGTGCTGATCGAAACACTCACGGCCCTGGGTGCCTCCGTACGCTGGTCCTCCTGCAATATCTTCTCCACGCAAGACCAAGCCGCGGCCGCCATCGCCGCCGCCGGGATTCCCGTGTTCGCCTGGAAGGGCTTAAGCGAGGAAGAGTTCTGGTGGTGCATTGAGCAGACTTTGCGCGGCCCGGATGGCTGGACCCCGAACATGATCCTGGATGATGGCGGCGACGTCACTCAAATCATGCATGACAAATACCCTGAGATGCTGGCTCATGTGAAAGGCATTTCAGAGGAGACCACCACCGGCGTGCACCGGCTGTGGGAAATGGCCAAGGCCGGCAAGCTGCTGGTGCCCGCCATCAACGTGAACGACTCGGTCACCAAGTCCAAGTTCGACAATCTCTATGGCTGCCGTGAGAGCCTGGTGGATGGCATCCGCCGTGGCACGGATGTGATGATGTCCGGCAAGGTGGCCGTGGTTGCGGGCTTCGGCGATGTCGGCAAGGGTTCCGCTGCCAGCCTGCGAAATGCCGGCTGCCGCGTCAAAGTGTGCGAGATCGACCCGATCTGCGCCCTGCAAGCCGCTATGGAAGGCTATGAAGTGGTGACGATGGAAGACGCCGCCCCGGTGGGCGACATCTTCGTGACCGCCACCGGCAATGTGGACGTGATCACCATCGATCATATGCGCGCCATGAAGCACCGCACCATCGTCTGCAATATCGGGCATTTCGATTCCGAGATTCAGATCGAGGCGCTGCGGAATTATAAGTGGGACAATGTGAAGCCGCAGGTGGATGAGGTGGTCTTCCCCGACGGCAAGCGCCTGATCGTGCTTTCCGAGGGCCGCTTGGTTAACCTCGGCAACGCCACCGGCCACCCGAGCTTCGTGATGTCCGCCAGCTTCACCAACCAGGTGCTGGCGCAGATCGAGCTGTGGACCGCCCCGCCGGGCAAATATGAGAAGCAGGTTTATGTGCTGCCCCGCCATCTGGACGAGAAGGTGGCGGCTTTGCATCTGGCCAAGGTGGGTGCCAAACTAACCCAGCTCTCTCAGAAACAGGCGCAATATCTGGGCCTGAACGTCCAGGGTCCGTTCAAGCACGAGGCTTACCGCTACTAATATGCGCATCGGCGGCATTCTGTCCCTCACGGGCCTTGGCCTGCTGGCGGGCGGGATGCTGCTATTTCCCATTTTCACCTATCTGGCCTTCAGCCGGCTTCCGCTTTCCGTGGCCGGGCCGTTCGTGAAGGGCTGTTTTCCGTCCTATTATGGCTTCATGCTGGCCACTTCCGGGCTGGCGCTGCTGGGCTACGGCCTACGCCGCAGCCGCGCCGCGCTGGTGCCCGGCCTCATTTTTGCTGCCACCTTCTGGGCCTGGTTCTGGCTCATCCCGCGCCTCAACGCCTACCAGGCGGCGGGCAACACCGCCGCCTTCAACCGGGGCCATACGCTCTCTGTCTGGGTCGACGGGATCGAGTTTCTGGCCGTTCTGGCCCTGCTTATCCGTGAGGGTGCAAACCGGGGGTAGAGACTAGCCACTCGAACCATTTTAGCTGTTCGTATCGAGCCAATCCGGGAAAGGCTTGGGCCGTTGTTGTCCTTGGCGGATATGCCATACCGCGTTGCAGCAAACATTGACACGTTAGAATGTTTGTCGCCAAAAGGCATTTTGTGCGACGTGGATAGGCCCGTGCACACAATGAAAGTGCAGCATGTCCCGTTTCCTATTGGCCGGTTTATTGGTTCTTGGAACCACTATAACAAATGCTCACGCAGCCCCTGCGCCGCGAATTATTTGGTCGGTAAATCTGGATGCTCCCGTCTATTCTCCGCCGCAAGCGCGCAACGGCAGCCTGTTTCTGACCAGCATACAGCCAACGGGCCCAAACCTGTTCGCGGTTGCTGAGCAAAGCGGCAAGCTGCTCTGGAGTTACGCGACGCAGGGAGCGATCAGCATCCCGCCGACTGTGGGTAAAACACAAATTTTTGTTGCCTCGGACATCGGCAACACGCATTTCCTGCGGGCAATTGATGCGAAAACCGGCTTCTTGATTTGGCAATATACGCGCCATCAGCCACCGGAATGTATGTGCAGCCAAGCCTCCATCCTCAGCGGCGGCATGTTGTTCGCACAGAGCGACGGGCATAGCCTGTATGCTTTTTTACCCAGCGGCGCGGCCCCTTCAAAGCGGCTTTGGCAGTTTCCCGGCAATGGCGCCCCGCTGACATCGCCAGTGGTGGCAGGCGGCTTCGTGGTCTTTGGCTCGGGCGACCATAATGTTTACGCGCTCGACGCCAAAACCGGAGCGGTCAAATGGACCGGCACAACGGGCTATGTATTCACAGCCACGCCCGCCATTAGCGACGGTGTCGTCGTCATTGGTGATCAGGGCGGAAATATCGACGGCTTTGACCTTAACACCGGCAAATCGCTCTGGAGTGACTCTGCCGGCAACGTCGATGTTGCGGCGGTCATTGCGCGGGGTACGGCTTATGTCGTGACAGAAGACCATTCGGTATATGCGCTCAACGTGACGAATGGCCGGCAGCTCTGGCAGTATGACATGGAAGATTATGCGGTATTTTCGCCGATTTTGGCCGGGCAGTTGGTGATTGTTGCGAACCGTGCAGGCCAGTTGGTTGCGCTCGACGCCAAAACCGGCAAGCTGGTATGGCAGACAGATCTCAACGGTACACCGTTTTCACAACCCGAATTCTGGGCCGCCGAAAACGCGGTCGTGCTAAAGATAAACGACCACGCCATTGGCGCCTTCAATGCCGCAACCGGCAAAGCCCTGTGGCTTTACAATACCCCGCTGGTGGTCACGCCGCCGGTCGTCAATGGCAAGGCCGTAGATGTTGTTACGAGCAATGGAACAGTGGACGCGCTTGAATAGGTTATGGCTGTCGTTTTAAGGAGTTGGCTTGGCGGCGCGCATGCAAGGGCTGACAAGATAATTTTGAACATGGAATATTCTTCATGAGCATTACACATTTGCACGATAGTCTCATCGCCGATCTCGGCCCCTCCGGTCCCGTGGCGGTGCCCTTGGGCGAACCCGTCTCCCAGGTTTCCAGCCTGGAGGTGAAGCGCGCGGACCAGGTGGAAACCGGCATCTGGGAATGCACGCCGGGCATATGGCGGCGGCAAATTACCGACCAGGAATTTTGCCATTTCATCGCCGGCAAGGGCAGCTTTACGCCAGATGGCGGGAAAGAAATCCACTTTACGGCGGGGGATGCGTTTCTGCTGCCCGCGAATAGTCTTGGAGTTTGGAAGATCGAGGAGACGGTGCGCAAGACCTATGTGGTGATTAAACGGTGAAATGAAAAAAACGTTACCCGCAAGTGTTTTCTCTTTTCTTTCAATCGCCAGAACGCGCATCATTACGGTGTTGGCGCCACGCGATATCAAAGATATGTGCACAGGAGGATAATCAGGATGGACTCAGAAAAACTCAATATGTCGGTTCGCAAATTCCTCAAGACAGTCGGCGTCAGTTCGCAGCGCGAAATTGAAGCCGCGATCGCGGCAGGTGTGAAAGCCGGAACGATCAAGCCCAGCGCGCGGCTAAAAGCCAAAATGACGCTGCAAATCGACGCTGTGCATCTCACCCATATCGTTGAGGACACGATCGACGTCGAATGACCAACGCAGGCCGCTCTCTCGAAAAGTCGCTGTTTTAGCTCCGGTAGGAGCCATTAATGTCGATATAGCCGTGGGTGAGGTCGCATGTCCAAACGGTGGCGTGGCCATCACCCAGGCCGATATCGACGGTGATTTCGATTTCGCGGCCCTTCATGTGCTGAACCACGGGCGCTTCATTATAGCCCGGCACCACGCCTCCGTTCTGCGCCATCCAGACGCCGCCTACCGCCACACCCAGCTTGTCGCGGTCCGCCGGTTCGCCCGCTTT
>JAKBCH010000110.1 GCA_021808055.1 Pseudomonadota bacterium
TTCATGACGGCTCCTGATGAGTACCGGCGCCCTGTAGCAAGGGCTACGACGCGTTGTGTGACAATTTGGTGAATTGCTCCAGCTTCAGAACCTCGCCGGCGAGATAGAGGCTGCCACAGATCAGCACGCGGGTGGGGGCGGTGATCTGCGCCAGGGCGCCGCGGATATCCGGCCCTGGCAAGGCGCGGTTACCCGACGCCTCGACGATGTTTTCCACCGGCAAGGCAAGATGCTGCTCCGGCTCCGCCACCGCGTACAGCGTGGCGGCGTGGGGGGCGATGATGCGGATGAACTCCGCTACATCCTTGGACTGCTTCATGCCCAAAATCACGGTGGTGGGCGTGGCCCAATCTTGCAGCTGCCGGGCCAGAATCTCGGCACCGCCGGGGTTGTGGGCGCCGTCCAGCCATAGCTCCGCGCCCGGCGGCAGCAGGCTGGCCAGCGGGCCGTGCAGCCTTTGCAGCCTGGCGGGCCATTCAGCCGCGCGCAGGCCCGCCGCCATGGCCTCCAGCGGGATGTTGAACCCGGCGGCACGCAGGGCGGTAAGGGCGATGCCCGCATTTTCCACCTGATGCAGCCCGGCCAGGGCCGGGCGGGGCAGAGCCAGGCCGTCGAACACCATGCCGGTTGGGGTGGGCTCGACCGACCATTCCAGCCCCCGGCGCAAATGCGGGGCATTTCGTTGTGTGGCCTCGGCGGCGATGCGGGCCAGCACCTCCGCGGGTTGGTAGCCGGTGACGACGGGAATGCCGGGCTTGATGATGCCGGCTTTCTCACCCGCGATGAGTTCCAGCGTATTGCCCAGGAAATCCTGGTGGTCCAGCGAGATGGAGGTGATGGCACAAGCGGCGGGGAAGACGACATTGGTGGCGTCCATCCGTCCGCCCAGACCGACCTCGACGATGCAGAGATCGGCCGGGGTACGCGCGAAGAGCCAGAAAGCGGCGGCGGTGATCGCCTCGAACACCGTGATTTCATTGGCTTGGTTGGCGGCCTCAATCGCGTCCAGCGCCTCGGCGAGCTGCTCATCGCTCACCAGCGTTCCGGCAAGGCGGATGCGTTCGTTAAACCGCAGCAGATGCGGGGAGGTGAAAACATGGGTGCGCAAGCCCGCCGCCTCGGCCACGGCCCGGGCGATGGCGCAGACCGAGCCCTTGCCGTTGGTGCCCGCCACGTGAACCACCGGCGGCAGGTGCTTTTCCGGCGAGCCGAGGGCGACAAGCAGCCGTTGCAGCCGGTCGATCTTGAGGTCGATCATGCGCGGGTAGAGGCTGTGTAGCCGCTCCAGCGCCGCACTCACCTTCAGCCTGGAACCGGTGGCCCCGGCCTCGCGGTGCAGCTCGTTGGTCAAGCGGCTTTCTTGTTGGCGGTGGCGAGCGAGATGATCCGCGCCAGCGTGGCGGTGAGCTCGCCCCGTTTCACCACCATGTCGATAATGCCGTGCTGGTGCAGATATTCGGCGCGCTGGAAGCCCTCGGGCAGTTTCTCGCGCACCGTCTGCTCGATCACGCGCGCACCCGCGAAGCCTATGAGCGTGCCGGGCTCGGCGATCTGGATGTCCCCCAGCATGGCGAAAGAGGCGGTGACACCGCCAGTGGTGGGGTCTGTCAGCACCACGATGTAGGGCAGCCCGGCTTCCTTCACCATCTGGCTGGCGATGATGGAGCGGGGCATCTGCATGAGGCTGATGGCACCTTCCTGCATGCGCGCACCGCCGGAGGAGGTGTAAACGATGAGCGGGGCGTTTTGCAGCACGGCGAGGCGGGCAGCGGCCACCAGGCCCTCCCCCACGGCGGAGCCCATGGAACCGCCCATGAATTCGAACGACATGGCGGCCACGACTGTATTATGACCGCCGACGGTACCGTGGGCGACGAGAATGGCGTCGTCCTGCTTGGTTTTGTCCCGCGCGTCCTTCATCCGGTCGGCGTAGCGCTTCTGGTCCCGGAATTTAAGCGGGTCTGGGGTGGCTTTCGGCAGCTCAATGCGGGTGAATTCGCCGTTATCGAAGGTCCAGGAAAGCCGGTCCTGCGCGGTGGCGCGCATGTGGTGGCCGCAATGCGGGCAAACCTTCTTGTTGGCCGCCATCTCGGTGTGGAAGATCATCTGCTGGCAGGCGGGGCATTGGTGCCAGAGATTATCCGGTGCCTCCTTGCGGCCAAGCAGGGTGCGGATTTTGGGGCGGACGAATTCGGTAAGCCAGCTCATGGCGGGGATTTAGCCGGTTTGGGAGGGGAAGGGAAGGATTGGGGTATCTGACAGAGAACGTTGTCAGATATGCGAGAATGATTTTAGTAACCGTATTATTTGAAGCCGAAAGTGCTTGGAGTGATTCCAGGTCATTATACCGCGTGACGGATGATTTTTGTATGCCTCAATCCGTCAGTTTTTGCTGCATGGGGCTGTTATCTAACCATAATTCCTCTATTTCCAAAAGTGCGCCGCGAATTGGAGTCCCCGCAATATAACAAATTGCTCCGGAACAATCTCACCATAGTAGCTGCGCCCTCGCAGTATTTCGCGGATTGGTTCCATGAACTCGGACAACATTTTTATCTTAGCGGTACCAAGTTGATCATGACCCTTTTTTGCTCCAAATACAAAAATCCCTTCCTGCTCGATTTCATTCTCTTTTACATCAAATCCTTCGAGCAGACCGGGAATATATTTTCGGCCACGAGAAAATTTCTTCCCAAGCTTCTGGAGCCGCTTTTCCCAGCTATCAGCATCTGTTGAGGTTTCGATGTGGACAATATGCCTCGGTGCAGGACGGAATGCTACAATGTCAAACTCACCTTCATAGCCACCTTCTGGCCGCTTTCCGACGCGGACATTTCGGAGAATGAAGTAATTCTGGTATTCATACCATTCGGCCACCAACTGCTCAAAAAAATTTGCCATCATCCCATCCCCTTGCCTCGCAAAATCATTGAACTACTCACCGTCGTAGACGCTTCATTGCCCACCCCCCAGTCTCTGCCACCACGGGGTCATTGTCCGCTGCTAGATGTTCTGCGACTGGCAGCAGGGCTTGGTCGGCGCTGTTCCCAACCGCAATCGCTACATTCCGCGCAAACCTGTTCCGCCCGATGCGTTTGATTGGTGAGCCTGCGAACTTGGCGCGGAAGCCTGCATCATCCAGCATTGCGAGTTCGGCCAGTGGCGGAGCAGAAAGATCCTCCCGTGCCGCGAGTTTTTGCTCCCGCCCGGCAACGGCGAATTTGTTCCAGGGGCAGACGGCCAGGCAATCATCGCAGCCATAGATGCGGTTGCCGATGGCGGTGCGGAATTCTTCTGGAATTGGCCCGTCATGTTCGATGGTGAGGTAGGAGATGCAGCGCCGGGCATCGAGTTTATACGGTGCTGGAAAAGCCTGGGTGGGGCAGGCGGTTTGGCAAGCAGTACAACTGCCGCATAAATCGTGCGCCGGGGCATCTGGTTCCAGCGCCAGGGTGGTATAGATTTCTCCCAGGAAGAGCCAGGACCCATGGGAACGGGAAACAAGGTTGGTGTGCTTGCCCTGCCAGCCTAACCCCGCCTGTTCCGCCAGCGGCTTTTCCATCACCGGCGCTGTGTCCACAAACACTTTCACGCCTTCGCCCTGTGCAGCGATGAACTGTGCCAGGTGTTTCAACTTACCCTTGATGATGTCGTGATAATCCCGATTGCGGGCATAGACCGAGATATTACCTACATCTTTCCGCGATAGATTTTCCAGCGCGTCGCCCTCCGGCGCGTAGGAGAAGCCGAGCGAGATGACGCTGAGCGCTTCCGGCCATAATGCTTGCGGGTGGGCGCGCTGCGCCACGCGCTGTTCCATCCAGCCCATGCTGCCGTGCTGGCCGGTTTGCAAAAACTCTTGCAGATAAGCCAGCCGTTCGGGTGGCAGGGCGGCGCGGGTGAAGCCGGTTGCGGCGAAGCCAAGCTCCGCCGCTTTTTCAGTAATTTGTTTTTTTAAACTAACCCCGGCCACGGTACGGGGGAACACCCTGGTCCGGTATCCAGGCGTCTTCAGGCGGCTTGCCGGTTTGCCAGAACACGTCGATGGGAATGCCGCCGCGCGGATACCAGTATGCACCTATGCGCAGCCATTTGGGGGACAGCAGTTCGATCAGCCGGTCCGCGATCATCAAGGTGCAGGCTTCATGAAACCCGCCATGGTTGCGGAAGGAATGGAAAAACAGTTTTAAGCTCTTGCTCTCCACCAGCCATTCATCGGGGATATAGTCGATGACGATATGCGCGAAATCCGGCTGGCCGGTTAGCGGGCAGAGGGAGGTGAATTCCGGGCAGACGAAGCGCACGACAGCGTTCTTGCCGCCGGTTTGCGCCGCCACGCGCTCCAGCACGGCCTCTTCGGGGCTGCGGGGCTGTTCGGTTTTGGCGCCAAGCTGTTGCAGCCGGGTGTAACGGTCTTCGGTCATCAATCCGGTCCTCTCTGCCAGTTGCCCCGTGTATCGGCGCAATAGGCGTCGTAGTCTTTGTTTATAATGGCGGCCCGCGCGCCCTGCATCAGGCTTTGGTAGTAAGTGAGGTTATGGATGGTGAGCAGCATCGGCCCCAGCATTTCCTCCGCCCGGAAGAGATGGTGCAGATAGGCCCGCGTATGCCGCGTGCAGCAGAGGCAGGGGCAGGTTTCGTCCAGCGTGCGGCCATCATCGATAAACCGCGCATTACGCATGT
>JAKBCH010000111.1 GCA_021808055.1 Pseudomonadota bacterium
GAAATGCGAGCGTTGCTGGCGGGTGTTGCCGGAGGTGGGGGAAAACCCGAAGCACCCAACGCTTTGCCGCCGCTGCTGTGAGGCGGTTGAAGAAATCGGCTGATGCGGTTTTGCACCGGCCTGCTGGCCGCGATTCTGGTGTTTCTGGCGGACCAGGCCAGCAAATACGCCGTGCTGCATGTGTGGCATTTGCAGGATGGGCATTTCATGTCCCCGTTGCCGGTGCTGGATTTCGTGCTGGTATGGAACCACGGCATTACCTTCGGGTTGTTCGCCGGGTTTGGCGCCAAGATTCTGCTGGCGGTGCTGGCCTGCTGCGTGGTGGTGGCGTTGCTGGTGTGGATGGCGCGCACCCCGAGCTGGCTGGTGACCATCGCGGTGGGGGCGATTGCGGGCGGGGCGCTGGGTAATGTGCTGGACCGGCTGCGTTACGGCGCGGTGGTGGATTTTATTCATGTGCATATTGGCGCGCTGGCCTACCCCTGGGTGTTCAATGTGGGGGATTCCGCCATTGTGTGCGGGGTGATAGCGCTGATGATCGATAATTTGCTCCGCAAGCCGCCTGTTGCGGCGGATGAGCGGGAAGGATAGGAAGACGCCATGATCACACGCCGCGCCATTGCCTTTTCCTCGACGATGCTTGCTGCTCTGGCGTTGGCCGGGTGCAGCGATGGCATGAAGAAAACCTTCGGGCTGGAAGCAAACCCGCCCGATGCCTATCAGGTCGGCACGCTGCCGCCGCTTTCCCTGCCGCCGGAGCTGGGCCAGTTGCAGCCGCCCAACCCCGGCCAGCCGCCAACGCAGGAGCAGAGCGCTGCCGCCCAGGGGGCGAACGTGATCGCCCCGGCAAACGCGCTGCCTGATAACAGCCAGCCGGTTTCCGCCGCTGGCCAGGCATTTTTGGACCAGGCAGGCCCCGCGCCACAGGATAACATCCGCGCCGAGGTGAACCAGAACGCCGCCGTTGCCAGCCGTTCAGGCGGCTTCGTGAGCAATCTGATGGGCGATAATGCCAATGCGCCAACCGTGGTGAACCCCAGCGAAGAACAGCGGCGCTTGCAGGAAAACGCCGCCATGGGCCAGCCCGCGACGAATGGCGCAACCCCGCAGGAGAGCACGGCATCGCCTGGCTTGTTCCAGCGGTTTATCAATATGTTCTAAAACATTGCCACGGGGGATGGTTAAGCCTTGCTACGTGGTAACCTTCCCCCTAGACACCCTGCTGTTTCTAGGAGCTTCCTTTCATGCGTCGTTCTTTATTTGCCGGTGCTGCAATGGTGATGCTGGCCATTGCGCCTGCCGCATTCGCCCATGCTTATCTGACATCATCGAACCCCAAGGCAGGCGCCATGGTGGGTCTGGATACATCCAGCATAAGGCTGAGTTTTACGGAGGCGGTGCAGCCTGAATTCTGCGCTGTGACGGTGGTGGATGGTATGGGGACGCACGCCGAGACAGGCAAGCCGGAAGCGGTGCCTGGCCATGATGATGAGCTGACCGTGCCGGTGCATTTCCAGATGGCGGGCAATTATACCGTCACCTGGCACGCGCTTTCCGTGGATACGCATAAGACCCACGGTATTTATAGCTTCACTGTCGGCCATTAATGAATAGCCCCGTTTGGATGGTGCTGCGCGGGGTTTGCCGCGGGCTGCATCTGGCGGGGTATTTTTGCGCCTTCGGCACAGCCTTGTACGGCGCGCTGTTTGGCCAGCCGCTTGGCCTGCGCCGCCTGGGCTGGGGCGGGTTTGGTCTGGCGCTGCTGGGCGGTGCCGCTTGGTTCTGGTTGCAGACGGCGGATTTCGCCAGTACCAGCAACCCAGCTTCAGTGTTGGCGGCATTGCCGCTGGTGGCGGGCTATACGCGGTTTGGCTGGCTGACGCTGGCGCGGATGGGGGTTTTGCTGTTGGCCATGCTGTGCGCGCAAAACCGGTGCTGGAAGCTGGCGGCGATGCTCTCGGGCATTGGCGTTTTGGGGGAATCCTGGCTTGGCCACGGCGCGGCCATGAGCGGGACAAAAGGCTGGCTTCTGTTTGGGTGCTCGTTGGCGCATATCGGGGCCGCCGCCGCATGGCTGGGCACGCTGCCCGCTTTGGCTTTGGGGCTGCGCCTTAGCCAAAACCCGCGGGCGCTGGCGGAGAATTATTCCCGGCTGGGGCTGGTTTGCGTGGGGGCGATTCTGGCCACCGCCTTTCTGCAATATTTGTTTCTCATAGGCCGGGTTTCAGCATTTTTTACTACGGCCTATGGCGCGATGGCATTGGTCAAGCTGTTGATATTTAGCGTGCTTCTGGCGTTGGCGGCGCGGAACCGCAACCGGCTTACGCCAGCTCTGCCCGCCAGCAGGGCCGCCTTGGGGCGGGCGATAGCGTGGGAGATAGGGCTCGGCATGGCGGTGCTGTTGGTCGCCGGGGTGCTGATGCAGCTTGCCCCGCCCGCCATGGTCATGGCGGGGATGGGCGGTTAAGCCACGCGTTCTACCTTTGCGCCGCAGCCCGCGAGCTTCTGCTCCACCGATTCATAGCCGCGGTCCAGATGATAAACGCGGGAAATGGTGGTTTCTCCTTGGGCGGCCAAGGCGGCCAGCACCAAGGAGAACGAGGCGCGCAGATCCGTCGCCATCACTTGCGCGCCGGTGAGGTGATCGGTGCCGCGCACAATCGCCGAGGAACCCTGGATGTTGATCTTCGCCCCCATGCGGGAGAGTTCCGGCACATGCATGAAGCGGTTCTCAAAAATATTCTCGGTGATGAGGGAAGCGCCCTTCGCCACCGTCATCAGCGCCATGAATTGCGCCTGCATGTCTGTCGGAAAGCCGGGGAAGGGTTCGGTGGTGACGTCCACCCCGTGAAGCCCGTTGGCGCGGGTGACCCGGAAGCCGTTTTCGGCCTCGGTGATGACCACGCCAGCTTCAGTCAGGGTGGTGATCACCGCGCCGAGATCCGCCGCGCGGGCGTTCTCCAGGAACACATCGCCACCGGTGATGGCGGCGGCACAGGCGTAGGTGCCGGTCTCGATCCGGTCCGGCAGGATGGCATGGGCCGCGCCATGCAGGGATTTGACACCTTCGATGGTGAGCGTGTCGGTCTCCAGCCCTTCAATCTTCGCCCCCATGGCGATGAGGCATTTGGCGAGGTCGGTGATCTCAGGCTCGCGGGCGGCGTTTTTCAGCACGGTCTGGCCATCGGCGAGAGAGGCCGCCATCAGCAGGTTTTCAGTGGCGCCGACGGAGACGAACGGGAACACGATGGCCGCCCCTTTCAGCCCCGTTGGCGCGGTGGCGTGGACATAGCCGTTTTCCAGCTCGATCTTCGCGCCCATCGCCTCCAGCCCTTTTAGATGCAAATCCACCGGCCGGGTGCCGATGGCGCAACCGCCGGGGAGCGAGACGCGGGCCTCACGGCAGCGGGCCAGCAGCGGGCCGAGCACCAGGATGGAGGCGCGCATTTTGCGCACGATGTCATACGGTGCCTCGGTGCTGGTGATGCGCCCGCCGAGGGTGAGGCTGCGGCCTTCTGGCGACACCTCGATGCCATGCTGCGCCAGAAGCTGGGACATGGTGGCGATGTCGGCCAGTTTGGCGACATTGGAGAGCACCAGCCGCTCATCGGTGAGCAGGCCGCAGGCCATCAGCGGCAGGGCAGCATTCTTAGCGCCGGAAATGGCGATTGTGCCGGAAAGCGGCACGCCGCCGGTAATACGAATCGAATCCATGGTCTTGCTTACATCCTCGGCAGCGACACGCCGCGCTGGCCCATATATTTGCCCGCCTTGTCGGCGTAGGAGATCTCACAGGGGCTATCGCCCTTGAGGAAGAGGAACTGGCAGATGCCCTCGCCGGCATAAATCTTCGCGGGCAGGGGGGTGGTGTTGGAAATTTCGATGGTCACCTGGCCTTCCCATTCCGGCTCCAGCGGTGTCACGTTCACGATGATGCCGCAGCGCGCATAGGTGGATTTGCCAAGGCAGATGACCAGCACATCACGCGGGATGCGGAAATATTCCACCGTGTTGGTCAGCGCGAAGCTGTTGGGCGGGATGATGCAGACCGGGCCGGTGCGGTCCACAAAACTGGCGGGGCTGAAGGCTTTAGGGTCCACAATCGCCGAATCGACATTGGTGAACACCTTGAAATTCTCCGAGCAGCGGGCGTCGTAGCCATAAGAGGAGAGGCCATAGGAGACTACGCCGTCGCGCTTCTGGCTTTCCACGAAAGGCTCGATCATGCCCTTCTCCATCGCCTGTTGGCGGATCCAATGGTCGGGCATCACGGGCATGTGGGTTTGTCCTTTTTGTCGTCGGCGGGTTTGTCGCGGCCTTGTTGCTTGCGGCGCAGGAGATTGGCGCGCAGGGCTTTGGCCTCGGCGGCTTCCCGCGCTGGGCGGGCGGCTTCGGCACGGGTCAGTTTGGTGGTAGGGGGCGGCACCTTCATACCGAATGGTTCAAGCCGGGTCCTGCCGGTTGCGTCAAGTGCCCTTGAAGGATGAAGGGCCTAGTCATGATCCAGCAGGGCCAGGCGGCGGCAGGCCGTTATGGGAAGGCAATGCGAAAGCCGTGGATTGGATGAAGTCGATCATCGGAACTGGAGCGGGCGAAGGGATTCGAACCCTCGACCCCAACCTTGGCAAGGTTGTGCTCTACCCCTGAGCTACGCCCGCGTTTC
>JAKBCH010000004.1 GCA_021808055.1 Pseudomonadota bacterium
TCATCGAAGGGAATAACCTCGCCTTTTACAATCTGGCCTTGCTCATGCCCTTTCCCCGCCACTACCAATACATCCCCCTCACGCAACCCTTCCAAGGCCGAGGCAATCGCGGCCCGGCGGTCACCAATTTCAATCGCATCTGGGGCAGCCGAGATTATGGCGCGGCGAATAAGCGCTGGATCTTCACTGCGGGGATTATCATCCGTTACAATCACAATATCCGCAGCCTTCGCAGCCTCTGCCCCCATAAGGGACCGTTTGCCTGGGTCGCGGTCTCCGCCCGCGCCGCAAACAATGTGCAGCCGCGCCGAGGCATGTGGCCGCAATGCAGAGAGCACACGCGCTATCGCGTCTGGCGTATGGGCATAATCAACATACACCGCAGCACCGTTAGGCAACACCAACGCTCGTTCCAAACGTCCGCGTACGCCTGTAAGCTGCGGTAAAAATCCGAGCGCATCCGTCACACCAACAGCATCGGCCAAACTAGCGGCAAGTGCCGCATTATCCGCCTGAAAACGTCCCGGTAAGCGCATTTCAACTGCTCTTCCATTAATGTGAACGATCTGCCCATCAGGCCGAGGCACGACATGTTCAACAAAAACAGCCTCAAAACTCTGCCCATTGGCAGCAGCGCATTGACGAATTTTCTCAATCAGCGTCGGCTCAACATCCGACATCACCCGCGCCGCGCCGCCACGCTTCAACAACGCCTCAAACAGACGCAGCTTGGCCGCGCCATAAGCCTTCATAGACCCGTGATAGTCTAAATGGTCACGGGTTAAATTCGTGAAGCCGGCAGCAGCAAACCGCAATCCATCCAATCTGCGCTGCTCCAGCCCGTGGCTGGAAGCCTCCATTGCCACATCGTTTACACCTTCGCGTGCAAGCCCGGCCAAGGTTTGCGCAAGCGTTACAGGGTCTGGTGTGGTTAAGCTACCAGATGGTTCGTGGCCGGGCGCGATAATTCCTAACGTACCTACGGAAGCCGATCTACGTCCGGAAAGAGCCAGAATTTGGCGAAAGAAATCTACCGTGCTTGTTTTTCCGTTGGTGCCGGTCACCGCCACCAACCGCTCTGGCAAGCGGCCAAAAAACTCCACTGCCAACTCTGCGAGCTTCGCTCTTGCATCCGGGGCCGTAATCAACCGCCGTGGAGGTACTCCAGGCGGCCACGGCGTGCCCTCTGGAGCAAGCACTGCGATTGCACCCCTGGCAACAGCCTCACCAATAAACCAGCGGCCATCGGACTTAATGCCAGGCAAGGCTGCAAAAAGATAACCTGGCTGGACTGCTCGGCTATCTGCTGTAATGCCTTCCACGCCCTGCATATCAACCCTGCTCATTCCCAGTGTCCCGCGCGGTCATGTGGCTGTTCATCATCGGAGAGACCGGTGCCATAATACCACCGTGCAAAAGTTTACGCTCTTTCAAAGCAGTAGGTTGGATTTTCGCTCCCCTTGCTGGCCGACCTGCAGCTGCTGCAACAGGCGGCTTTTCTCCCATCAACTCGTATGCAAACGCGTTCGCATCCGGCGGTAGTGGATCGCCTGGCCCCAGTGCCCGTTGCCCATCCGGCGGAGTAGGGTTCAAGGGCACGGTCCACTCTGCATCAAGCTTCGCCAGTTCGTCACCAGAAGACGGCATGACCCCGAGCATCGGCCCCATACGAGCAATGATTCGAGACACAGTTGGCGCAGCTATGTAACCCCCAGTTGTAAACCCATGGGTCGTCGCATCCGGCTTCGGCTGCATGACCAATACGTAAACAACATATTGCGGGTCCTGCATGGGAAACGCCGCCATGAAGGAAGCATTATTGGTATGGAGAAGATACCGACCATTTGGGCCTACAACCTGTGCCGTTCCGGTTTTACCACCAACAACATAACCCGGCACCGCCGCATATTGGCCAGTCCCAAACAACACCACATTCGTCATCAGCTTACGCATAATCTCTGATGTTGATTGTTGCATGATTCTGACGCCCTGCGGTTGCGGGCCGTTGGGGTCAACCTTAAGCAAGGTCGCGGAATAGCGTATTCCGCCATTCAAAATCGGTATAGTTGCCGTAACAAGCTGTAACGGTGAAATGGCAATACCGGCACCAAATGAGACAGTCGCCGTTGCCGCCAACCCCCAATTGCTTTTGGAGGGAAATAACGGCAAGGGGGGGCCAGGAAGCTGGATGTTCAGCGGCTTAAAAAAACCTTGCTTTTCATACCATGCCTGTTCGATTTTTGGACCCAATATCGTCGCGATTCGCGAGGCACCGATATTAGAAGACACATTCAAAATCTGTGGAATCGCCATCCAGGTATGCGCGGGTTCAAAATCCGTAATCTCAAAGCGCCCGATCCGCAAAGGGTGCGTTGTATCGAAATAATCCCACCAATGAACAATTCCACTGTCTAAAGCCATTGAAATGGTTTGTAGTTTAAAAACTGACCCCGGCTCATAAAGCCCGTTCACACAGCGGTCGAACTGATTATTCGGTTTAGTGTCTCGGTAGTCGTTCACGTCGTAATCCGGCAGGCTGACCATTGCCAACACCTCACCAGTATGAATATTCATCACGATTGCACAAGCACCTGGCGCCTGAAACTCCTTCATGGTGGAAGCCAGCTCATCATGAACAATGCTTTGAATACCGGCATCGATCGAAAGTTGCAGGGGCTGAGGATCGGATGTCAGTTGTTTATTAAAGTATTTTTCGACACCTGCCAGGCCCGTGGAGTCGATATTCACACCGCCTAAAATGTGAGCCGCCAAATTACCATCGGGATAATGGCGCTCTTCCCGATTTTCGAAATAGACGCCTGGTATTCCGAGTGAATTAACCGCCAGTTCTTCCTGAGGCGTCAGAAGCCGGTCTAAATAGACAAACTCCTTACGCTTGTTAGGCATCACGCCAGCACCCATCGCATGTGCAAGCCATACGGGGTTGGCACCAGGTAGCGCATTAGCCAGCATCGTGGCGGCGGCTTCAGGGTCTGATACCTGTTGTGGGTTTGCATAGAGCGAAGCTCCAGGTAAAGAAACAGCCAGGATAGTTCCGTTACGGTCCATGATATCAGCTCGCCCCGGCGGCGGCGGCGTAATACTTAATTTTGGTACCATAGCTGCAATTTGCGCGGCACTCGGATGAATGGGAGCGACAATCGTCGCCCAGACCAGCTTCAACGCCAACACGCTGAATAATGCGATGAACATCAACGCGCAAAAGACCAGACGGCCACGCGCCCGTTCTAAGGCCGCGCGCTGATCCAAATCCGAACCGGTGATCCGCACAATTTCCATCGGCGGTTTAGCGCCCACGAAATCCGGTCGCGAATTTTTCTTCGAGGCGGGCCCGCCACCCGGCCTCAGGTTTAGAGTCAATTCTGGCTCCCGGCCTGGGCCATACCGAGAAGAGATCCACCACCCAACGAAGACGTCGCCGACATCTCTGGCCCAGGCTGTGACGTGGCGCGAATGCGCACCACCTGAGCGCCCAATGGCAATGGACGTCCTGGACGAGGCAGCGGCAAGCCGGGCACAGCCCTCGCAGAAGTTTCATAAACCGCCACAGGAGATTGAACCGAATGTGACTGGGATTTAATAGCTAAATGCAGATCTTGATGCCGAACGTAACGACGAGGCCGAACCGGCGGGGGTGGAGGAAAATTGGCAGCCACCTGCTGTACGGATACAGCTTTAACCAAATCGGACGAACTGGATTGCAGGGCAGCCACGCGCCCCTTCACTTCAATCGGCACCCCCATGGGTGACGGCACAGCATTCGACCCAGGCAGGCCCGGCACTTCATCCTCAGGATTATTATATGGTGCAACACCGCCCGGCGCAGGCAACTCAGTTGCCAATGAGGCCATTGTAACGAGCTGCACAGGCCTCATAGGTTGCAAGCCGGTGAATTTTGCCGCGAGCGACGCAATTCTCGATGGATCAGCTTCCAGTGCCCATTGAGCCTTCAAGACACGAATAGCCTCTTCGTCCTGGCGCGTGGTCGCTGCAGTTTGTTCCATCTGCACCTCCAGAGACTGGCTTTGATGCTTCACAACAAACAGATAGGCGCCAGACAGAGCAAACAATAAAGCGGTCAGGAAGGTGAAAGGCCGGACGATCATGCGGCAAGCCTTTCAAGCACACGCAACTTCGCGCTGCGCGCACGTGGGTTGGCACGAATTTCAGCCAAACCAGGCACGACAGGAGATTTGTTTACCAGGGCAAACAATGGCTCAGACACTCTAGCCAAACCGGCCGGATCGTGCCGTGAAGCCATCGGCACCCGCCCTGAGCGTTCCGCAAAAAAATGCTTCACAATCCGGTCTTCGAGCGAATGAAAGCTGACGACGACAAGCCTACCACCAGGTTTCAACAACGCGGCCGCCTGCTCCAGAGCCGCCTCAATATCGGCCAACTCTTCGTTCACGGCGATCCGCAGCGCCTGAAAACTTCTGGTCGCTGGGTCAATGCCCGATTTATCCGGTCTCACAACACTCCGTATCACGCCAGCCAAATCCGCCGTTGTTGCAAATTTCTGTACTTTGCGCCGCTCAACAACTGCCTTTGCAACCCGCCGGGCGGCTTTTTCCTCGCCATAATTAAATAAAATATTAGCAAGCTCGGATTCGGAGCAAAGGTTTACGATATGAGAAGCATCTCGACCTTCACGACCCATTCGCATATCCAAAGGCCCATCCATGCGGAATGAGAAACCACGCATCGGATCGTCGATTTGATAGGACGAAACACCCAGATCAAACACCGCACCATCCAGCGCAGTAACGTCATGCACCGCAAGTAACCTGGTCAGCTCAGAGAAACGGCCGGAGACAACCTCAAATCGCCCCGGATAAGCCGCACGCAGCACAGCACCCCGCGCCACAGCATCGGGGTCCCGGTCTATCGCGTAAAGCTCACATGCCGCTCGTTCAAGGATGGCACGCGAATAACCACCACCGCCAAACGTTCCGTCAAGATACACCCCCCCATCCGCCGGCTTGAGTTCAGACACAGCCTCATCACGCAGCACGGAAATATGAGAATAATCCGTCACTTCGGCGCTCCAAAACTGAGCTTAGGTGCCATCGCCCTTGAGGCCTCTCGAAACGCCTTGCCCGCCACCGGCTCTCAGATCAAAAAATGGTCCCCGCGCCCCATAAAGAACACGGCATCGCTCAATCCTGCGATTTCCGCGAGATAGCCGGTTATAAGAATTCGCCCTTGGCCATCCAGCTCAACCTCTTCGGCGTCGGAATAAACTTGTGTTTGCAGCCCTACCTGCTCGGCGCTCATCTCCTCCATGGCGTCAACTTTGGCTTGAAACCGCTCGTAATTCGGCAACGGCCAAACCTCAACACAACCTTCGATGAAAGAAGGGCGAAGAATCAAAGTCATATCCCGATGGTCGCTCCAGGCAGCACGAAAGGACGCTGGGACAGAAACACGCCCCTTCACGTCACGTTTATTTTCATGGCTGCCAAAGAATTGTTTCATCGCCCCTCAGGCTAGATCCTTTCACCCCATCAAATTCACCATTTTATGGGAAAACATGGGCTTTACCTCCACTATCATGAGGTCAAACGTCCGTCAAAGAAAATCGGTGGATTTTCATTGAAGATCAGGTCAAAAAGCCCCAGATATCCCATGAATTTTTCATCATACGTTCTTATTATGTTCTAAAATTATTATGTTTTTGAAACATAGATCCAGACGGCCTGTAAGCCGGGTTCTGTCCAACCTCCAAAATGGGGGTCTGGACGGCCATTCCTCTGGGACGGATGTTGCCACCCGCCTCAAGCAACCAACCCGGGCGGCAAGCCGAAAACCGCTTCGCGCCCTTGTGCTGCCACAATGCGCCGGCCGCCCCTATTCGGTTTTGCTCCCGGTGGGGTTTTCCCTGCCCTCCCCGTTACCGGCGAGGCGGTGCGCTCTTACCGCACCCTTTCACCCTTACCACGGCAAGCCATGGCGGTTTGCTTTCTGTGGCACTTTCCCTGGGGTCACCCCCGCCGGCCGTTAGCCGGCACCGTATTCCCGTGGAGCCCGGACTTTCCTCTGGTGGCAAAAACCACCAGCGGCCGTCCAGCCGTCTGGATCAGCGCGGTGCTAGGGCCGATTAAGTGGCTCGTCAACCATACGTCGCACAGCCGCCGCGCGCGCTCGCGTGGCATCGTCCGCGAGGCCGCTAAGGTGACAGGGAAGAAAATGCCGTTGAAAAGCCAGGATTACATCGCGCTCGGGAAGCTCTAAATCATATCCGATTACCCCAAGATCCACCTTGAGATCGCCTGGCTCTTCAAAATCTTCTGTCCAAACACCTACTCCATACGCTGCGAGCCAGGACCAATCAAACAGCTCCCCAGGGTCTTGCTTTCGGTTGGGGGCAATATCTGAGTGCGCCACAATATCGCGAGGCTGAATGCCGTGACGCGCAACTATACCCTCGCTTAAAAGGCGCACAGCCTGCATTTGTGCGGCCGGAAAGGGCTTATACCCCCATTCATGACCCGGATTAACAATTTCGATTCCGATCGAGGTGTCGTTTAACATTCGTCGGCCACGCCAATAGGAAACCCCGGCGTGCCAGGCGCGCTTAGCTTCAGGCACGAGATTATAAATTGTACCATCCTCATCCACGACGTAATGAGCAGAAACCTTGGCTTTGGGGGATTTCAGAAGATCAACGGCAGAACGCGCCGTGGGCATTCCTGTATAGTGCATGACCAAAGTTGAAACACCGCCCTCCCTCTCATCTGCATTCGGCGACGGATCAAATATCATGCGTCATTTCGTCCAATGTGGTAGAAACGCTCGCGCTTGATCGCGTCGTAGGCGGCATTAATTCGTGCAACCTTTTCAGATGCGGCTTTAATCACTGCAGGTGCCTCCCCTTTAGCCGCCATGGTATCAGGGTGATGCTCACGCATAAGCTGTTTCCAACGCCTTCTTATTTCATCGGAATTCGCCTGATGTTTCACACCCAAAACAAGATACGGATCCTCTGAATTTCGAGCCTTCGGTACCCCCTGACCAGCTCGCCGGACGGTTACGTCGTTGACACCAAATCCAAAAGCCACATGTGAGAGGAAATCCATCTCCGCGCCATTCAGCGGTCCATCTGCTCTGGCAATTCGGTACAATCCCGCAAGGACCTGCTCCAACACGACCTTTTCATCGGAAAAAGCCTGCCCGAGCTGGAACGCATAAGTTTCGTAGCCAGCAGAATTTTCTCGAGCGTTATCAAACAACCGCGCCACCTCGGCCTCGCTACCTGGAGGAATGGCAAAGCTATGTTTAAAAGCATCTATCTCCAACCGGCTAACTGGGCCGTCGCACTTGCACAGCTTGGCGGCCAATACTGTTACCCCAACCGCGAATACCTGGTCACGCCTGCCCAACATCGAGGCCAATTTCAAAGGATCAAGCGGCGTTACCCGCTCAGCGAAACCTGAAACACCAGCTGCCAGCCCGTTTAGCTTTCCTTCATCCGCCGCATGACCAAGAGCCGCGCCAAATAAAGCACCCACGGGGCCACCCACAGCAAAGCCTGCCATGCCGCCAATAAACTTTCCCCAAATACTCATATTCTCTGCCTTAGCACAGCCCGGACCTTGAACCCAATCAAACAATGAGACATCACCACGGCGGGATTTAGGGGCTATTGCTCTCAATTTGGTGAACGAAAGACGGGTTCGCGGGTTAACTTGAAGCGTATACATCTCTTTTGGGCGGCGCCTTTGGCGGTTGCGCTCATAATTGCGGCGTTTTTATTAACGCTGCCCGCCTTTGTGGCCGCGCCTAAACATCGCATGGCTGTCGAAGCTTTTGCCTCCAGATTAACCGGCCGAGACGTTCATATTAATGGCGCGCTTAGCCTCTCTTACTGGCCACAGCCTGAAATCACGGCCTCGGGAATCACCATCACAGGGCCAAACAAAGAAGTTATCACCGCGCACGCCCTGGCTTTAGACCTTGCTTTGCCACCATTGTTACACGGCCAAGTTGCTGTTCAAACGCTTGACCTGGACACACCGACAATTTTTTTCCCATGGCCACTGCCGGGTGGCGTCAGCGCGATTGCTCCACCGTCATGGCTGGCTGCGCTACATGCACATATAAATAATGGACATATCCGTTTTGGCGCCGTGGACTTCACAGGTGTAGATGCGGATCTTTTTACCAATCCAGGCGGAAGTCTCAGCGTATCTGGAACAGGGCAATTAACTCAGCATCCTGTCTCGCTCAGCGTAGCCATCGGCAAACCGGCAAACAACAATTCGGCTCCCATTTCTATTCAAGGAACAGCTTTTGGTGCCCGAGCCCTGCTTTCTGGAACATTTAACAAACAAAGTGAGTTACAGGGCACCCTCGCGCTACGCCTGCCAACCGATTTAACAGGAAAAATGCAGATCGAGGCTAACGCTGACGGCCTTTTAATATCAAAATTTTATATTAATAACAAAAACTTAGAAGCATCTGGCCATGCCAAGCTCAGCTTCAACCCTCTTACGCTTAAAGCCAATGTCACAGGCGATAATATTGATTTTAATCAATTTTCTCACCTCGGAGAGGCTTGGCCGCCACGCTTATTCACACAAATTGAATTAAACACTACCAATCCGCTGATTTTCAATAATAAATTTACATCTTTCCGCGGGGTGTTCACCTCAGGACCGCAGGGCCAAATGGTAAAAAATTTGTTCCTCGGATTGCCTAGCGGCGGCATTTTAACAGGCAATCTGGCTCTGGGACCTGACGCCCGCCTCTCTGGACAGGTGAGCCTTTCTACACCCAACCTCCCCGCTCTTATCTCTTACTTTGGGCTCCCGCTCGAAACCGCCTGGGCAGACGCGCATTTGCATGTCAACCTCGCGGGAAGCCGAACAGCCCCAGAACTTAAATCGATATCCGGTACATTGGGCCAGGACCATATAACTGGTCAAATCAACCTGTCACCCAACCATGCTGCCTTTAATCTTGCTTTTAACCGGCTATCGCTCGCTCCCCTCGCAGCTTGGTTTGGACAAAAACCTTTGGACAAAAACTTCGTCGCCGAAGGTGAAATAACCGCTGAACACGCTGATGCTGGGCCGCTGGAGCTCTCGAACCTATTCGTCGATGCAGCTTTCGATGGCGCGCTGAATATCCGCAGAGCATCTGCGACTTTGTATGATGGAATCGCAGGCGGTAATGTGACTCTGGGCAACAATTTTAACGTTACCTCTGCCCATGCTTTCCTTGATCTGCCATCCGCGACACCATTAGCCGCCCTGGTGCCTGCAGCTTTTAAATTACCCCCTGGATTACTCCACGCGCACCTAAATCTATTGATGGCCGCAGCAGGACCGCCCAATGCGCTTACTACGAGCGCTGTCGCGAAACTTGGTGATTTTACGCTAACCGCTGCACCCGTTATTGATCTTACAAAGCCAACATTAAGTGGCGCTGTGTCACTCCGCCATCCAAATGCCATCGCGGCATTCAAACTTCTTGGGTTCACCGAAGGCTGCGCCAGCATGGTACCAGTGCCTGGCTACCCGTTTCAGCTCGTTAGCCCAACCTGCATCGCAAGCGTAAATGACCCCGCACTGGCCTTTCCCGGTCCAGGTGCTTTGTCGCTCAGCGCACGCTTCATTGCCTCCCCAACCAATTATGGCTTGAGTGATTTCGTACTTAGCGCAGGGCTTTTAAACGCATCCGGGCAACTCTTGGAAAGCAAGGGCCATATAATTGGCCAAATTGATTCCGGAACATTCATCTTGCCGCCCATACCGTCTCGGCTGCAAATCCCCAGCAAACTGCCTTTCTCGGGCAATATTACCTGGAAAGTGGGAAATTTTTTCTACGCCGGCGCGCGCATTTTAGGACCAAGCGCGGCTACTCTTATAATGGCACCTAACAACGCAGACCTCACAATTTTAAATGCAAGCCTTGGCAACGGAAATGCTTCCGGCAGCGTCTATCTACACCTTCCAACCAATACGCCTCCAACTTTAAATGTAAAAATTATCGCGCAAGGCATAGATGTCAATAAATTGAATCTGAACAATAATTTTCCCTTTACGGTTACCGCCGGCCAGGCGAATGCGTCCGTCAACCTTACCGCCCAGGGCTATAGTGCCAAGGCCATGGCTGCAACCTTGAGCGGCAAGGCATCTATGAACTTTAAAAATGGCAACTTAAGCGGCATATCCCTGCCCGGCATCGCTGCCGCGATAGACAAGCCCAATCAACTCGCTCTCGTCAAAGCATTCAAAAGCGGCAACACGCCCTTCACCACCCTAAACATCGCAGCCGCCATAAACCAAAGTAATTGTAGCTTTACCCGGGCGATACTCTTGGCGCCCTCCGGCAAAATTTCAGCTACTGGCGATATAGATCTGTTCGATTCAACTCTGGCCTTAAAGCTGGATGCCTTCCCGGCCTTAAACCCGCCCCTAACACTTACCACACGGTTACTTGGAACCTGGAAAAATCCAAGCCGCAGGCTTGACCTTCTCGCGGCAAAGAATTGGGTTTCGGCCCATAAATAAAGCCCTTCCGGCGTTACCGGAAGGGCTTCGTAATGTCAGATTATCTGCAGCGGTTTAGCGCTCGTCGTCACCACCCTCGGTCTGCACGTCGATATCAGCGTCGATCACATCGGCATCGTCATCTAAATCGTCTGCATCTTCAAGAATATCGTCATCATCACTATCGTCGGGCACTTCCACGTCCACATCATCTGGGTCAAGCGCCGGCTTCACCACCTTTTTCTGCTCTTCCGGCAGGGGTGCTGTCCGCTTCAACCGGGGTTGTTCAACCGGCTGCTCGGTTCCGCATTTTGGGCACAAGGCCGGTTGCTTACCAAGATCGAAGAATCGCGTCCCGCAGGAGACACAAGTGTGTTTTTCGCCAAGTTCGGGTTTTGCCATGTCAAACCTCGGGTGAGTGAGCCGTATCAATAAAGGCGGCGCGATGCCATGCCATCGCTTCTATGTCAAACAGGGCAACCCATGCTAAGCGCGGGCATGGTTCAGCTTCTTCCACGCCCACACCAATCCATCCGCCCCGCACGCGGCCTTTCTGGCCAGATCATCGTGCCAGGGGACAAATCCATTAGCCACCGCGCCCTTATGTTTGGCGCGCTAGCTATAGGCCAAACCCGCATCTCCGGCTTGCTGGAGGGTGAGGATGTTCTGCGAACCGCCGAGGCCATGCGGGCCTTGGGTGCAGAAATCACCCGCGACGGCACAAACTGGCTGGTATCCGGCCGGGGGCTCGGCGGCCTCGTCGAACCGGCAGGTGTGCTGGATATGGGAAATTCAGGCACCGCCGCACGACTTCTGGCCGGGATTCTCTCCACCCACCCGCTGTACACAGTGATGACCGGTGATGCATCGCTCCGCAAACGCCCAATGGGCCGCGTGATTGACCCTCTTATTGCCACGGGCGCACAATTTTTTGCACGAGAAGGCAATCGTCTGCCACTAACGATTCTTGGGGCACGAGACCCAATGCCGCTTTCCTACCGGCTACCGGTTGCCTCCGCCCAGGTTAAATCCGCTGTGCTACTCGCTGGGCTGAACGCACCGGGCTACACGGTGGTTGAAGAGCCCGAACCCACGCGCGACCACTCCGAAAATATGCTCCGCCATTTTGGTGCCGAAATAACAGTTACTGACGCCGGGCATGGTCGCCATATCCGGCTGAAAGGCCAGCCAGAGCTACGTGCCGCCAATATTGCTGTGCCAGGTGACCCCTCTTCCGCCGCCTTCCCCATAGCAGCCGCTTTGCTGGTGCCCGGCAGCGTGGTCACTGTCGCCAATGTCGGGTTGAACCCGCTTCGCACGGGGCTGTTCCTGACGCTGCGGGAAATGGGGGCCAAGCTGAACGTAGGAAATCAACGCATCGAAGGCGGTGAACCTGTAGGTGACTTCACGGCCAGTTTCTCAGAACTTCGCGCTGTGGACGTGCCGCCTGAGCGCGCGCCCAGCATGATCGACGAATACCCAATCCTTACCGTTCTCTGTGCTGCCGCGCGCGGCAGCTCACGGTTAAGAGGACTCTCTGAGCTAAGGGTGAAGGAATCTGATCGTTTAACCGCCACCGCCGCGATGCTGCGTGTAAACGGCGTGGAGGTGGAGATTGAAGGTGACGACCTGATTGTGCATGGTACCGGCATCATTCCAGGCGGCGGGCTTGTAGAGACACATATGGACCACCGCCTTGCCATGTCAGCTCTGGTTATGGGGCAGACTTCCTCTCAGCCCGTGCACATCGACGATGCAAGTTTCATAGACACGTCTTTTCCAGGCTTTTTAAAGCTCATGCGCGGGCTTGGAGCGGAGATGAAAGCATCATGATCATCATTGCTATCGATGGCCCAGCCGCCGCTGGAAAAGGTACTTTGGCAAAACGCCTCGCCGCGACGCTCAATTTACCCCACCTGGACACCGGCTTGCTTTACCGTGCCACCGCCAAACGGGTGATCGAAGCCGGGGGCAACCCAGAGGACGACAAGGCAGCGACAGAAGCCGCGAAAGCCTTGACCGAAGCAGACACAACCCGAACCGACCTCCGTGATGCAATAACCTCGAAAGCTGCAAGCCAAGTCGCCTCAATTCCTGCCGTTCGAGCCACCCTGCTCGCTTACCAGCGCGAATATGCCAATGCCAACGGCGCAGTGCTGGATGGGCGAGACATCGGGACCGTGATCTTTCCCCATGCAGACGTGAAACTCTTTGTCACTGCCAGCGTGGAGGCACGCGCAAAACGTCGTCAGGCTGAATTCATTGCCAAAGGTGAAAACATACCGCTGGCAGACGTGATTGCGGATGTGGCTGCGCGTGACGAAGCAGACCGCACCCGCACTGCTGCACCGCTCATTCCGGCCAAAGATGCAATTCTGATCGATACAACCAAACTAACCGCCGACGAGGCGTTTCTACGGGCCATGGATGAAATCAAAAAAAAAGCCATCCTTTCCTAAGAAAAGATGGCTTGAAAAACCAGTTTGATAAATCAGGTCCCAAACTGCGAGACGAATTTCGTTATCAAATACGGCTCCAGCCCCTCCGCGCCGCCTTCGGAGCCATAGCCCGAATCCTTGATGCCGCCGAAAGGTGTTTCCGGCAGCGCCAGACCCAGATGATTGATCGTGACCATACCGGATTCAACATCCGCACCAAGAGCTGCAACCTTTGCTGAATTTCTGGTAAACGCATACGCTGCCAAACCATATTCAAGCCGGTTAGCCTCGGCGATTGCCTGCTCGTAGCTCTGGAAAGGCAGCACCAACGCCAGCGGGCCAAACGGCTCTTCGTGCATTACCCGCGCATCGGCCGGAATATCAGTTAATACTGTCGGCTCAAAGAAATAGCCCTTATTGCCAGAGCGTTTGCCGCCGGTGCGCAGCTTCGCACCCTTGCCAACGGCGTCAGCAATAAAGCCTTCCATTGCGCTCACGCGGCGGTCATTGGCCAGCGGGCCCATTGTCGTATCTGCCGCCATGCCGTCGCCAAGTTTGATGGCCGCACACTTGGCTACAAACTTCTCCACGAACGGCTCATACACGCCCTCCTGCACCAGAAAGCGGGTTGGCGCGATGCAAACCTGCCCTGCATTGCGGAACTTCGCAGCCGCCAGATGCTTCACCGCCAGGTCAAGATCAGCATCATCGAACACGAGAGCGGGCGCATGACCACCTAACTCCATTGTCGCACGCTTCATATGTTTACCGGCGAGGCTCGCCAGATGCTTACCTACGGCGGTTGAGCCCGTAAACGACACCTTCTTTACCGTCGGGTGCGGGATCAGATACTCGGAAATCTCCGCGGGCACACCGAATACAATCTGCACCACCCCGGCCGGCACACCCGCATCCACGTAACAGCGCACCAATTCTGCACAGCTTGCAGGGGTTTCTTCAGGACCTTTCAAAATGAACGAGCAACCCGCCGCAAGCGCCGCAGAAATTTTGCGCACGGCTTGGCTTACAGGGAAATTCCAGGGCGTAAAGCCCGCCACCACACCCACCGGCTCGCGCAAGGACAACTGATACACCCCTGCCTGGCGCGATGGAATCACGCGGCCATAGGCACGCCGCCCCTCTTCGGCGAACCAGTCGATAACATCTGCAGAAACAGCCAGCTCAGTCTTGGCCTCCGCCAACGGCTTGCCCTGCTCCATCGTCATCAATGCGGCAATTTTATCCAGTCGTTCGCGCAGCAAATCCGCCGCCTTGCGCATAAGCTTCGCGCGCTCATAGGCAGAGAGTTTGCGCCACACGGCAAAGCCTTTGGCCGCCCAGTCCAACGCCTCATCAAGATCAGCCGTGCTGGCATGAGCCAACGTTCCAAGCACCTCCTCGGTCGCCGGATTAACCACATTGATGGTTCTGCCGCCTTGTGCCGCGCGCCACTTGCCGCCAACATGCAACAATACGTCCTGATACATTTCTACTCCTCCGGGTTTGCGAGCACAGCGTGAGGCAACCAACCAAGTGTCTGAAACTATAAAAAATTTATACTATCGTCGGGTCGATCAGCTTTCCTTGATCAACTTGCGCATAATATCGATCATCTCACTGATCTGGTCAGGCGTGGCCGCAAAGGGTGGTGCCAACACCAGATTATCGCCCGCTGACCTGAGAACCAGACCTTTTTCAAACGCCTGGCACAGAATTTTAAAGCCGCGCTCCCCTGGCTTGCCCTTCGGTGCCAACTCCACCGCGCCAAGCAGGCCAAACCCGCGGGTGTCGACGACATCAGTCATCCCCTTAAAGCTGCCAAGCTGCTCCAGAAATGCCGGGGCCAGTGCCTTCACCCGGCCAAATGTATCCTCCTCACGAAAGATCTTCAGCGTCGCCAAAGCCGCAGCGCAAGCGGCAGGGTGGGCGGAATAGGTATAACCGTGAAATAGCTCAATACTATTCTCGGGTGCCGAGTCAAAAATCGTCTGCTGAATCTCATCCTTTACCGCCACTGCCGCCATCGGGATGGAGCCATTGGTGAGGGCTTTGGCCATTGTGATGATATCCGGCGTGACATCGAAGGTCCGGGAGGCAAAAGCCTCGCCCGTACGACCAAAACCTGTGATAACCTCATCGAAAATCAACAATATGCCATGCTTGGTGCATAGCTCGCGCAGACGCTTGAGATAGCCTTTGGGTGGCACCAGAATGCCCGTGGAGCCCGCAATTGGCTCCACAATACAGGCGGCGATGGTATCGGCGCCATGCAGATTCACAAACCGCTCCAGATCATCCGCGAGGTCCGCGCCATGCTCGCCCTCGCCCATCTGAAAGTAGTTTTCCTTAATATGGGTATGCCGCATATGCGAAACACCCGGCAGGCCAGTGCCAAACGCCTTACGGTTGGCCACCATGCCGCCAACGGACATCCCGCCCAAATTCACCCCATGATACCCGCGCTCACGGCCAATGAACCGCACGCGCTGCGCCTCGCCACGCGCACGATGATAGGCCAGAGCCATCTTCAGCGCCGTATCAGCAGCCTCCGACCCTGACCCGCCAAAAAACACACGGTTAATGCCCTCCGGCAGCATCTGGGCTACCTCGGTGGCAAGGCGGAAAGCCGTCGGCACGCCGTATTGGAAGGGCGGTGCATAATCCAGCTCCTCCATCTGCTTAGCCACGGCCTCGCGGATTTCCGGGCGACCATGCCCTAGCGGAATACAATAAAGGCCAGACGAGCCGTCCAGCAGCTTTTCACCCCGTGTATTATAATAATAAACACCCTCAGCCCGCGCGATAAGGCGCGGCTGTTCCTGAAACTGGCGATTGGCCGTAAATGGCATCCAGTGGTGGAATAACGGATCATTGGTTGGACGGACCGCGGTGCTCATTGGCTGACACTCCAGATTATCTGAATGCAGTTTACAATTTTAAACAGTCTTGAAAAGCATTTTCTCTCGGCGGCATGGCTGGCAGGCATGAAGCAGCTGCGCAGCCGCCATGCGCGGGGCTGCCACACAGGCTATATTCCGCTAAATGCCGCTTATTCACACCCCCCGGATGAAGCCACATGTCCCACGCATTTGCCTATAAAATTCTAACCCAACCCCAGTTCCTCAGCTTGTGCGCCGGAGACTTTAAAGGTGCCCCGGTAGACATCGCAGACGGCTATATCCACCTCTCCACTGCCGAACAGTTGGACGATACTCTTAGTAAACACTTCAAAGGACGGGATGAACTCGTGATCGCCGCCATTCCCCTGGCACCATTAGGCAGCGCCCTGAAATGGGAAACCTCGCGCGGAGGGGCTTTATTTCCCCATCTCTACGGCCACCTCACCATGGATATGGTTAGCGCCCACGCTGTGCTTCGGCGTGATGGAAATGGACGAGCCGTACTGCCCGGCTGATCCTACCCTAGCCGTGGCGCTGGAACCACTGAAATAATGACCTGTGCATAGGCGTAGGGGTATTCGTCGGTCAGTGAAACAAACACGCGCGCCTCAAACCCCGCTGGCGTCAGTTCCCGCAGCCTCCCCAACGCCCCACCGGAAAGTTCCATTGTCGGTTGGCCGCTGGCCAGGTTCACCACTCTCAAATCAGACATAAAAACACCGCGCGCAAACCCAGTTCCCAGGGCTTTCGCGCAGGCCTCCTTGGCGGCAAAACGTTTGGCATAACTCGATGCCCTGAAATGCTGCCGCCTTTCGCTGCGCTTGCGTTCAATTTCAGAAAACACCCTCATGGTAAAACGCTCGCCATGCTTCTCGAGCACTTTCTCCACGCGCCTGATGTCGCAGAGGTCGGTCCCTAAGCCGATGATGATACCCGCGGTCAATTTCGTGCCCGTTCCACCTGGGCGATACCGCTCGCAGCACGCAAACCAGCGATCACCTGGTTCAAATGTCTTGTGTCGTGCACCTCGATATCCACCAGCGCCTCAAAAAAATCCTGCTGCCGGTGAACAACCTTTAAATTGGAGATCGCACCATCTTGTTTGGCAACCGCATTGGCCAATGCCGCCAGCGCGCCAGATGAATTGCTGGCGATCACGCTTACACGGCCGGTAAATGTCTGCCCCTTGGCATTTACCCGCGCTTCCTCATTCCAGTCCACATCGATAAAACGTTCCGGCGTCGCCGCATATTGGTCAAGCTGCGCGCAGTCCTTCGCGTGGATGGTAATCGGTTTGCCGGTGGTAACAATGCCAACGATTTTATCTCCAGGTAATGGATGGCAACACCCGGCGTAATGCACATCCATGCCCGCAACCAGCCCGGTGATGGGGCTTCCCGCATCGGCGCGTGGCGTGTTTCGCGGTGAGCGCGCCGAAAGCGCGCCACCCATGAAGGCCGGCAGCATACGGGGTGCCCGCGCCTCCTTCAGCTCAGGGTAGGCGGCGTTCACCACATCTTTTGGCCCAACCACCCCGGTTGCAACGGCAACGTAAAGATCGTCCACGCTCGATTGTTTAAACTGCTTCGCAACCGGCTCCAGGATTTTTTCAGAACCGTCCACGCCATCCTGCCGGAAGGCCTTCATCAGCATGGATTTTCCAGCATCGCGGTGCTGGTCGCGCATTTGCTGAGCCAAAAACCGGCGAATGCGCGCCCGTGCCTTGCCGGTCACCACAAACCGCTCCCAGGCAGGGCTCGGCGTGCCACCGCGGGCGGTTAAAATCTCCACTTGGTCGCCGTTCTGCAACTCATAACGCAGCGGCATCAGCTTGCCGTTGATGCGGGCACCCACACAGGTATCGCCAATCTGGCTATGCACCGCATAGGCGAAATCAACCGAGGTGGCACCACGCGGCAACTGAATCAGCTGCCCCTTGGGCGAGAAGCAGAACACCTGGTCCTGGTAGAGTTCCAGCTTTGTATTCTCAAGAAACTCATCCGGCGCGGCGGAATTATCAAGAATTTCCAGCAGGTCCTTCACCCAGCCGAACTGCTTTACATCGCCAGGCGAAGCGTCGTCCTGCTTATAAAGCCAATGGGCTGCCACGCCGGCTTCCGCCACGGCCTGCATCTCAGGGGTACGTATCTGTATCTCGATTTTTTGGTTTCTTGGCTGGCGCAGCGTAACACCCGAATGGAGCGACTGATATCCGTTGCTCTTGGGCGTTGAAATATAGTCTTTGAACCGGCCCGCAATCACCGGAAATGCCGCATGGATGGCACCCAGCGCCACATAGCATTCGGCACGGGAGGGAACGATGACGCGGAATGCCATAATATCTGAAAGCTGCTCGAACGCGACATTCCGCCGCTTCATCTTCTGCCAAATAGAGTAAGGTGATTTTTCTCGGCCAGATATTTCCGCCGCGCTCACCCCGGCATCCGTGCAAACCCGGCTCAATTCACGGCGCACTTCCTCAATAACATCAGCGCCCTGCCCACGAAGAAAGTTCAGGCGCGTCTGGATCGTGTCGTACGCCTCAGGCTCAATTTCGGCGAAGGCGCGGTTCTGTAACTCCGTTTTCACCGCCTCCATACCGATCCGCTCGGCCAAGGGCGCATATATATCCATTGTCTCGCGGGAAATCCTAAGCCGCCGGTGTGCCGCGGAAACAGCCCCCAAGGTCCGCATATTGTGCAGCCGGTCCGCCAGTTTCACGATAAGCACCCGGATATCCTTGCTCATCGCCAACACGAGCTTGCGGAAATTTTCGGCCTGCTTGGTCCTGTCGGATTGCAACTCCAGCCTTGTCAACTTGGTCACGCCATCGACCAGCGACGCCACCTCATTGCCGAAACGCTTCTGCACGCTCGCCAGCGTTACGGATGTGTCCTCCACCGTATCATGCAGCAAAGCGGTTATTATGGACGCGCTATCCAATTTATAGCTGGCCAGAATGCCGGCTACCGCAAGCGGGTGGGTTATGTATGGCTCACCGTTATCCCGCTTCTGGTCGGCATGTGCGTCGGCCGCCACACAATACGCCTCATCAATAAGTGCGGCATCGGCTTTAGAATCATAAGAAGCCACCCTTGCGAGTAAGCCCGCTAACTCCGGATGGAGCTTTGGCACACCATTATTCACGCCCTCGGGGGCATAGGACAGGCTCAGAAACCCGCGGCCTGTCCGCATGGCTTTACCGGCGAGACTTGCCGCCGAGTTCGGCCTCAATCGCAGCCTGAATATCCTCGGGGGACATAATCTCATCGCCTTCCGCGGCCATGGCGGCAGCTTCTTCCTCGGCAGAGACATCCTGCAAGCCAAAGATATTCTGATCCGTCGGGATCAGATCCATAACTTCCTCGTCCACAGGCTCTGGCTCGGGCACGCGGGAGAGAGATTTTATCAGATCTTGCTCCAGTTCTGGCAGTAAAACTGTCTCATCTGCAATTTCGCGAAGCGCCACAACAGGGTTTTTGTCGTTATCACGGTCAACAGTCAGTTGTTCACCACGGCTTATGTTTCGTGCGCGCTGGGCCGCGAGCAAAACCAGCTCAAAGCGGTTTGGCACCTTCAAAACGCAGTCTTCAACGGTTACGCGGGCCATAGGGGTAAGCTCCAGGCAGAGAATTGAAAGCGTGCCATACCGCAGCCGCGGCAGGGAGGCAAGTTTATCAGCCGACGATTCCTGGGCCTGGATGATTTTAGATCAAATCCCGAAGCAACCCGCTCTAAAATCCAAATCCACCTCTAAAATAATGGAGTAGAGGACGCTTCCGAATTCAGGCTCACTCTAGTCGTCATGCCAGGGCTCAATACCCTGGGGGGGAAGTTCCGCCAAAAGGGTCGTTACGTTCTGCCGCAACACCGGGTGGCGCCAAGCGGAAGCCACGTCCAACAGCGGACGCAGCACAAAGGCCCGCTGATGCGCCCTCGGGTGCGGCAGCACAGGGTCTGGCGTGGCACGGATCATCCCATCCATGTCAATGATATCAAGATCCAGCGTGCGGGCCGCGTTTGGGGTCGAGCGCTCCCGGCCAAATTGGTTTTCAATTTCCTGAAGCCGTTGCAAAAGCACCCCAGGGTCGATCACGCCACGCATGCGGATCATGCCATTGCAGTAGTCAGGCTGGGTCGAGGCCGGAACCGCTTTCGTCCTGTACCAGGGCGAAAGCGCGACAAAACTGAGCCCGGGAAGAGCGCGTATCGCATCAGCCGCAGCGCCACACAATTCTACCGGCGTCTCACCGTTTTTGCCTGGCAGATTGGCACCAATGGCGATTAAGATCATAAAATATAAACGCTCACAACAAAGGCAAACATGAACTCACTTCATAACAAAATCCAAACTAACATTTTCTAATCGTCTATAAATCAGTTTTACTCAGCGATTTCAAGAGGAATGAATTTCAATATGCGATTTTCAGAACACGAACGTACGGCGCTCTTTATTGATGGCGCAAACCTTTATGCGGCCACGCGAAGCCTTGGCATTGATATTGATTACCGGAAATTACTTGATTTTTTCGGCTCAAAAACAAACCTTTTGCGTGCTTATTATTATTCAGCATTGCTGGAAACCGAGGAATATTCGCCCCTTAAGCCACTAACAGACTGGCTGGCTTACAATGGCTACAACCTTGTTACCAAGCCCGCCAAAGAATTTGTGGATGCAATGGGCCGCCGCCGGATCAAGGGAAACATGGATATCGAACTTGCGATTGATATGCTGGAGCTGGCACCCTCACTTAATCATGCCATCTTATTTTCTGGCGATTCAGATTTCCGACGGCTCGTTGAAGCTGTGCAACGTAGGGGTGTCCGCGTCACCGTCATTTCATCAATTCGCACCAACCCGCCGATGATTGCTGATGAGCTTCGCCGCCAGGCCGATCAGTTCATTGAACTTGGTGATATTTCAAAGGATTTTTCGAGACGACCACAAGAAGGGCGTGGCCGCACTGAACGCGATGGCGAAGAATGAGTGACATATCTAGTATTTTACCAGGTCGAGATTGCGGATTATGCCCCCGCCTCGTTGCGTACAGGCAAGAATATCGAGCCTTACATCCGGATTGGTTTAACGCTCCTGTGCCCAGCTTCGGCCCCCTTTCAGCGCGTTTGCTCATCGTCGGGCAAGCCCCTGGCGTTAATGGTGCTAACAAAACGGGACGGCCATTTACCGGCGATGTCGCTGGCCGGTTGCTCTACCCAACGTTGGTGAAATTCGATTTTGCCAAAGGCTTGTTCCAGGAACACGCCGATGATGGGCTGGAAATGCTGGATTGCCGTATCACCAACGCGGTGCGTTGCGCGCCGCCGCAGCACAAGCTGGAAACCTCTGATAAGCTCCACTGCCTGCCGTATCTCTCATCTGAGATGGCGGCGATGCCAGATTTGCGGGTGGCCCTTGCCATCGGCACCAAAGCGCATGAGTCAGTTCTGCAGGGCCTGAACCTGAAACCCAGCCGCTATCCGTTCAAGCACGGTGCCATGCATATGCTCGAAAACGGGCTAATCCTCTCGGATAGTTTTCACACCTCTCAGTATAATGTGAATACCGGGCGGATTACGCAGGAGATGTTCGAGGAGATCGTGGCCAGCATCCGGCACTTGCTCGCCTGATGCCTATCGGTTCTGCAAAAGCCTGGCCTTGTCGCGCTGCCAGTCACGCTCGGCGGAAGCCTGGCGCTTATCAGCCTTCTGCTTACCCTCGGCTATGCCCAGGGTCACTTTCGCCAGCCCGCGGTCGTTAAAGAACACATCCAACGGCACAATGGTCTGGCGTTCCCGCCCAATGGCGTTGAATATCTGCACACGCTCCTTGTGCTTTACCAGCAGCTTGCGCATCCCCCGCGTCTCAAAACGTGAAAGCACACCGACCTGATACTCCGGCACGTACATATTAAACAGATAAAGCTCCCCATCCCGCTCGCCGGCCCAGGCTTCAGTAAGCTGGGCGCGGCCAAGCCGTAGAGACTTCACCTCAACGCCGCGCAGCACAATCCCCGCCTCTATGGTGGAGAGAATTTTGTAGTCATACCGCGCCTTACGGTTCTGCGCTGCAATCCCGTGAGAAATAAACGCTGATTTCTTCTTCTCTTTGCTCAATGCAACAGACCAATTTCCCGCATCACCGCCTCCACCCTCACCGCCGAAGCCGCAGACACAGGCACCAACGGCAGGCGTACATGGTTAGCCCCAAAACCCAGCAGCGACGCCGCATATTTCACCGGCCCCGGATTGCTCTCACAGAACATGACATCATGCAGTGGCACCAGGCGCTGCTGAATGTCCATGGCGGTTTTAATGTCACCCCTGGCCCAGGCACCGTGCATTTCGGCACATAAACGTGGCGCCACATTGGCGGTGACGGATATGCAGCCATGCCCACCAGAGGCCAGATAGGCCAGCGCGGTATGGTCCTCACCTGAAAACTGGATGAAATTTTTGCCACAGGCCTGGGTGGTATGCAGCGGGCGGGTGAGGTTCGCGGTCGCGTCCTTCACCCCAGCTATGTTCTTAATCTCCGCCAGCCGCGCCATCGTCTCAACCGACATGTCGATCACCGAACGGCCAGGAATATTATAAATGAACACCGGCAAAGCCATTGATTCAGCGATGGCCTTGTAATGCCGGTACAACCCTTCCTGGGTCGGCTTGTTGTAATAAGGCGTCACCACCAGCACAGCATCCGCCCCGGCGGCCTCGGCATGGCGCGCCAGGCCAATAGCCTCGGCCGTGGAATTGGAGCCAGCGCCTGCCATAACCGGCACGCGCCCCTTGGCGGTTTTCACGGCCAGCTCAACCACCTGTTTATGCTCATCATGGCTTAGCGTTGGGGATTCGCCGGTCGTGCCAACAGGCACAATACCGTTGGTGCCTTCCGCGATCTGCCAATCGATAAGGCGTATGAAAGCCTCATCATCGATGCGCCCATCAACGTGCATGGGCGTCACAAGGGCGGTGAAAGAGCCATGAAACATTTTTAGTCCTTGAGGCGTTTGGTGCAGCATTCCACCTAAACGTCTCTGCCAACGGGGGCAAGCGGTGGGGTATTGTTTGGCCCGCGCCTCAAGCGCTGCTAGAGGTAACGCATGAAGTTTTGGGCTGCCTTGCCACTGCTCCTTATGCCTGCCTGCGGGCTGGCGCAAACCGCCGCCTCCCCGCAAATCATGACGGATGTGCAAGCGGGTCAATTTTTCCAGGCGGAGCAACTTGCAACCGCCACCGGCGACCCGTTGGTGACAAAGCTCGTCACCTTTTTCCGCCTCACCAGCCCTGGCGGCGGCAGCGCTGATGAAATTCAGGCTTTCATAAACGCGAACCCTGACTGGCCAATGCAGGGCCTCCTGAAGCTGCGCGAAATCCAGGCCTCGGGGCTTTATCAACCCTCTCTCCCCACCATCACGCCGCCTTTCATCACCCAGGTTCAAGCTTTGCACGAAGCTGGGCAAGACAAAGAAGCCGCACAATTATGGGAAAGCCAAGGCAAGGCCGCCATGGCAGCGGCCAATGCTGACCAGCAACTGCTTTTCTGGCCCGCCCAGAACCTCATCGCCCGTGCTTTACTGCAAAACAATGATGCCAAGGATGCGTATCAGGTCGTTATCGCCGCAAGCCCTCCAATTGCCGGGGCCGAGGCACGCAGCCAGATCGTCGACCGCGACTTCCTCGCCGGCTTCCTGCTTCTGCGCTTCCTGAACCAACCGCAGGAGGCCGCAACCTGGTTTCAAGACCTCGCTTCTTCTTCCACCGCGGCCATATCCCAGGCCCGCGCCTATTACTGGTTGGGCCGCAGCGAAAACGGTGCAGCCGCGCAGCAGGATTATGCCCGCGCTGCTGCTTACCCGGACACGTTTTACGGCCAGCTCGCCTCGCTCGCCTTGGGCGAATCACCACAAATGCTGGCCCAACGCATCAAATCTGTTCAGGAACCAGGCTTTTCCGTTCAGGACGCCTTGGATTTCGGCTTAGGTGAGCTTCCCCGCGCCGCCGTGTTGCTGGTGCAGATGAATGACCCGCACGACGCCACAATTTTCCTTGACCGTATTGGCCAGACGGCACTGGACGACAAATCCCGCCTCATGGCCGCGCGTTTGGCGCTTGGGCTGGGCTTCCCGCAATCGGCTGTCGCCATCGCCCGACTTGCCGGCGTTTCCGGCCAGATGCTGGTGCGTGAGGGTTGGCCAATCCCTTATCATCCGCCTGCCTCCATCCTAGACCCCGCAATCTCCCTCGGCATCATGCGCCAGGAAAGCAGCTTTAACCCCATCGTCGTCTCCGGCGCCGGAGCGATTGGGTTGATGCAATTGCTTCCCTCCACCGCGCAACGCACCGGCGCGCAATACGGGCTGGCCGCAGATAACCTTTTCGACCCCACCCAGAACATGGCCCTGGGTGCTACCTATCTCGCGCAGGAGATAAGAAATTTCGGTAATTGCCTGCCGCTTGCCATCGCCGCCTATAATGCGGGCCCCACCAATGTCGCCAACTGGTTGGGCGAGAACGGCGATCCTGAACTTGGCACCAATCCTGGCGGAGCGAATATGATCGATTGGCTAGAGGAAATCCCGTTCAGCGAGACGCGCAACTATGTGCAGCGTGTTGCGGAGAACATTACTATCTACAGGGCCTTGCTCACCGGCTCCGCCACTTCGCCTGTCGCCAAATGGCTGCAACAGCCATAACCCCCTGGCGCTTCATAGCTGCGGGCTTCGGCTCTGGCTGGGCCCCAAAAGCGCCGGGCACATTTGGCTCACTGGTGGGCGTGGTCATCGGCTGTCTGCTGCTGGGGGGCGGGCATTTCGTGCTGCTGGTGGGCATTATTCTGGCCACAGCGATCGGTCTTTTTGCCATTCGCCAATTGCCGGAAGCAAGCATAGACCCCGGCTGGATCGTAATCGACGAAATTGCCGGGCAGATGATCCCGCTGCTGGCGCTCCGCAGCTTCAACCCCTGGGGCGCGCTAGCCGCCTTCGCGCTGTTCCGGCTGTTCGACATTTGGAAGCCTTGGCCGGTGAGTTGGGCAGACCGCCGCCGGGATGAATTCGGCATCATGGGTGACGATATCATCGCCGGACTACTTGCCTTGGCCGCATTATTGATCTTGCATAAGGTGTTACCGCTATGAACGCCACCGAACTAACCGCACTTTATAAAGCCAGGAACATGACCCTGGCCACGGCGGAAAGCTGCACGGGCGGGCTGGTGGCCGGTGCCATCACCGCGATTCCCGGCTCATCTTCTGTGTTCACCCACGGCTTCGTAACCTATGCCAACGCGGCAAAAACCAAAATGCTGGGTGTGCCCGAGGCCATGCTGGCCGCGCATGGCGCGGTCTCGGCTGAGGTCGCGCGGGCCATGGCGGAAGGGGCGCGCACCCGCGCGGGCACAAATGCCGCTATCTCTGTTACCGGCATTGCCGGACCAGATGGCGGCAGCGCGGAAAAACCGGTTGGAACCGTCTGGTTTGCTCTGGCTTCGGCTGCCGGCAGCATTGTTGAGCACCGGCTTTTCACAGGCAGCCGCGACAAAATTCGCGCCCAGGCTGTGGCTTTCGCCCTGGCCTTAGCCGCCCGGGCCGCCATACCGGAAGGAGTTTAAAATGAGCAGAACGCTGAGCGCCTGGGACAAGGCAAAGCGCGAAGGCCGCAAATTGGCGATGATCACCGCCTATGACGCCACTGCCGCGCGGCTTGCTGAGGCGGCGGGAGTTGATGCGCTGCTGGTCGGCGATTCTCTCGGCATGGTCGTGGGCGGCGAAGCCGACACGCTGCGCGTTAGCCTGGATCAGATGGAATACCACACAGCCATCGTTGCCAAGGCTGTAACCAAGCCGCTGGTTATGGCTGATCTACCTTTCGGCAGTTTCGAGGAAAGCCCTGCGCAAGCCTTTGCTGCCTGTGCGCGGCTGCTGAAGGCCGGCGCGCAGATCGTGAAAGTCGAAGGCGGTGCCACGATGGTGGAGACCGTTGCCTTCCTCTCTCGCCGCGCCGTGCCGGTTTGCGCCCATATCGGTCTGACGCCCCAGCATGTGCGCCAGATCGGCGGCTTCAAACGCCAAGGCAAAACGCCGGAGGCCGCAGCGCAATTGCTTGAGGATGCGCTGGCGTTGGTCGATGCCGGGGCAAGATTATTGCTGATGGAGGCCATCCCCTCCGAACTCGCGGCGGAAATCACCACGAAACTGCCCATCCCCACCATCGGCATTGGTGCCGGGCCGGGAACGGATGCACAGGTGCTGGTGTTGCATGACGTACTAGGCCTTACCCCCGGCCACGCGCCATCATTCGCGAAAAAATATCTGGATGGCGCGGGTTTGATAACCAGCGCGCTGGCCAATTTTGTGAACGAGGTGCGGGACGGCACTTTCCCCACCTGAAGAATAAACCCTTCCGCTGTAGCGGAAGGGTTTATTTAACCGATTAATTAAGCCGGAACCTGCCCCAGACCAGGCGCTTCCGGTTTAGGAACCGCCGTTGGCACAGAGCCCCGGCGGTTATTGTTGTCAGGCATCGGCTCATCCACCACCTTGCGGATAATCTTTTCTCCGCGCAGCACCATCTGGATTTCATCGCCGGAGAGGGTTTCATATTCCAACAACCCCTGGGCCAGGCGCTCCAAATCCTCGCTACGTTCCGTTAGAATACGCTTCGCCTCGGCATAGGCATGATCGATGATCCGCCGCACTTCATCATCAATCTCCCGTGCTGTCGCCTCGGAGACGTTCTTGGCACCGCCCATGGAATGGCCCAAAAACACTTCCTGGCCATTATCCACGTAGGAAACCATGCCCAGCTTCTCGGACATGCCCCATTCGGAGACCATCCGCCGAGTGGTGTCGGTCGCCATTTTGATATCGCCAGAGGCACCGTTGGAAACCTTATCCGGCCCAAACACCAACTCTTCCGCCGCACGGCCACCCATGGCCATAATGAGCTGCTGAAGCAATTTCAACTTGCTCATGGAGTAACGATCGCCTTCCGGCAGGCTCATCACCATGCCCAAAGCCCGGCCACGCGGGATGATGGTGGCCTTATGCACCGGGTCGCATTCAGGCAGGGTAATGGAGCAGATGGCGTGCCCGCCTTCATGGTAGGCGGTCATCTTCTTTTCATCGTCGGACATGACAAGCGAGCGGCGCTCCGCCCCCATCATCACCTTGTCCTTCGCATGCTCAAATTCCGCCATGGCGACCACGCGCTTGCCGATGCGCGCCGCCAGCAACGCGGCCTCGTTCACAAGGTTTGCGAGGTCAGCACCCGAAAAGCCTGGCGTGCCGCGCGCAATGGTTTTGGCATCCACGTCAGATGCCAAAGGCACCTTGCGCATATGCACTTTCAAAATCTTCTCACGGCCCGTGACATCCGGGTTCGGCACCACCACCTGACGGTCAAAACGGCCCGGGCGCAGCAATGCTGGATCCAGCACGTCCGGCCGGTTGGTGGCCGCAATCAAAATCACGCCCTCATTGGACTCAAACCCGTCCATCTCCACCAACATCTGGTTGAGCGTCTGCTCGCGCTCGTCATTACCGCCGCCAAGCCCGGCACCACGGTGGCGGCCCACAGCATCGATTTCATCGATGAAGATAATGCAAGGCGCATTCTTCTTGCCCTGTTCAAACATGTCCCGCACGCGAGACGCACCCACGCCCACGAACATTTCAACGAAGTCAGAGCCCGAGATGGTGAAGAACGGCACATTCGCCTCACCTGCGATGGCGCGGGCCAACAGCGTTTTACCCGTGCCGGGCGGGCCCACCAGCAAGCAGCCTTTGGGAATTTTACCACCCAGGCGCTGAAACTTCTGTGGGTCGCGCAGAAATTCCACAATCTCCTGCAATTCGCCCTTGGCTTCGTCGATACCCGCCACATCCTCAAACGTCACCCGACCCTGCTTTTCAGTCAGCAGCCTGGCGCGGGACTTGCCAAACCCCATGGCACGGCCGCCGCCGCCTTGCATCTGGCGCATGAAGAATATCCACACACCCAAAATCAATAGCATCGGTGCCCAGTTTAGCAGCGCACGCAACAGCGGGTTCATGCTGTCGCCTTCCGGCTTCGCTGTTACGTTCACGCCGGCATTGGTTAACTTAGAGACCAAAGACGGATCGGATGGCGCATAGGTCTCAAAGCTCTTGCCGTCCTTTGTGCTGCCGGTGATGTCGTTGCCGACGATAACAACGCTCTGGACCTGGTTATTCTTAACCTCGTCAAGAAAGCTGGAATAGGCAATTTCGGATGAATCGTTTTGGGTGCTGGTCGGCTGAAAAACGTTAAACAGCACAACCAAAAACAAAGCCACAACAACCCATAACGCAATATTTCGACCCAGATTGTTCATCTAGACTTTCCAATTCTTTCAGTCGGTTCCTCCGCCCTGCAATAGGCACGGAGTTTCGCTTTGAGCACATTTGGGCATATTGCACAGAATTCCCAGCCCAGCACAAATAAATCGTGAGTCAGACTAAACCTGAAAAGGCCGGGTTGTGGCGGGCATGGGTGGGCAAAAAATGGCTGGGGCTGGAAAAATGACGCCCCCTTGCGCATCCCGCAACGCCGGCAGGCCGCGCAGCACGAGGCTGGGCAAACTGCCAAATCCACGAAACATCGCCGCATCCTGGCCTAACGCCCCGAAGCTTGCCATGCTGGCCTGTGGCTCTGTAAGAACAAAGCGCCCATCCCAGAACGCATGGCTTGCTGCTGGCACCGGTGGAGCGCAAGCGGCAGGTTCCCGCGCCAATAACCAGCCAGGCCCTAACCGGCCAGCGGTGGCGATTCGTACCCCACCCAGCGTTGCCGGGCGCAGAGACGCGGCCAGGCGGTGCACCGCCTCTTGCCGGGGTGAATAAGCGCGTCCGCCGATCGTTCTCAGCAGCACGCTCAATGCCGCCTGTGGTGCGGCGGTAGCGTCAAGCACCGCATAACCTTCAGGATAAAGCCGCGCGCACCGGGCCAAAAAATCCGCGGCCTCTAATTCCTGCGCCACGCGCCCAGTCGAATTTCTTGCAGATATGCCTGCGCTCGCCTGTCGAATCCTAACCCGCTCGAATTTGGCCGATTGGTTGGAGGGGTCTTCCACCCATTCCATCCCAACTTCGCGCAGATACTCCCGCAATGCAGCCGAACGAATACCCAGTAACGGGCGGATGAGCACAACCTCGTTCCGCGCACTCCAACTTGCCATGCCCTCCGCACCACCAGGGCCACGCCGGGCGCGCATCGCCACGGTTTCATTCTGGTCATCCTGATGATGGCCAAATGCGAGATACAAAAACCCTGCTTCCGCCGCCGTCGCCGCCAGCACATTGTGCCTGGCGTAGCGGGCACGCTCCTGCATGGCGGGGCCATGGCGCAAACTCAGTTCGAGAATCCGGCTTTGAATACCCCGTGCAGCCAAACGGCTGGCCGTCAGCCTCGCCTCGCTGTCGGAGTCTTCCCGCAGCCCATGATCCGCGATGAGCGCCAGTACCGCTCCGCCTTTGGCTTGGCAATATTCCTGGGTCAACAATGCCAGGGCTGTACTATCCGCTCCGCCGGAGGCCGCAACCGCCACACGTGGCACCCCTGCTTGCGGCAAAAGCCGCTGCATAGCCGCCGCAAATCTGGCCGTTACTGGCAATGCGCGCGTCTGGATACCGCGTCGATATCGTTCTTCATTCCAACCGAAGGCGTGGTGAATTGGCTGTTGAGCGACGCCAGGGTTTCACAGGCCTCCTGATTCTGGTGAATCGCAGCCAGTGATGAAGCAAGGCCCAACAAGGAACGTGGCGCGTAAGTGCCATTCTTGTTCATGTTGTAGCTATTGTAATATGCCACGGCCGCACTCTGCGAATCACCCTCGGCAGCATAACTCTGCGCTACCAAATATTGCGCCCGGTACGCCTGTGGTGCTGATTTATGAGCGGTAACAATACCCTGGGCCAGTTTTTGCGCGGTGGCGTAGTCATGCTTTCCGTAAGCTGCGATAGCGGCCTGCAACGCTGCCTTCGGATCGGTTGGCGCAGTTGCTTGCGGGGGTGTGGGCGCGAGGGATGGCGCGGTACCTGCCTGAAGGCCAGCGGTAGTAGCTGACGCACCCCCTGCCCCCCCTGCACTCCCAGGTGCGCCTCCTGGTGCGCTGCTGCTGCCGACACCCATCTGGAACTTCAGATCGCCGATTTCTTTCTGCGTCTGATCGTTCTGGGTCTGCACCTGGTGTTGAAGATCTGAAACCTGCCCGTTCAAGCTTTGCACCTGGGCCTGCAGTTGCTGCACTTGCGTCAACAAGGTGGGAACCAGCGAATTAGCAGATCCGCCGCTCGGGGGCGGGGCGGTCGTTCCGCCCAAGGACGATCCGCCATTGCCCCCGCCCTGGGTCTGAAGTTGTTGTATCTGCTGCTGCATCTGCAAAATCTCATTTTGCAGGGCAATGCCTTCCTGGCTCTGAATCAGTGGCTGAGCGGATGCGGCCAGCGGCATAAGCAACGCGGCGGCAAAAAACGGAACACGGTAGCGCATTGAAACTCCAGTCTGAGCCTTCGGATGCACGTAGATATAGACGCGCATACGCCCAAAACAAAGCCGGCGGCCTTTGCAGGCCGCCGGCTGAAATATTCCCGAAGGAACCGGGAATATAATTAGTGGCAGTTCTGCGGGTTGAAACCCTGAACCGAGGTGATGGCGTTACGGTTCTGCGCATAGGCAGACTCGTCATTGCCAGCCGCAACCGGGCAATCCTTACCGTAGGAGATGGTCTGGACGCGCGAAGCGTTCACGCCCTGAGCAACCAGGTAGTCGCGTGCAGCGTTGGCACGGCGCTGGCCGAGAGCCAAGTTGTAGGTCTCGGTGCCGCGCTCATCGGCGTTACCCGCAACCAGCACGTTCACGGAGGGGTACTTGGCCAGCCAAGCGGCTTGCTTGCTCAGGGTCGCATCTGAGTCGCTGGAGAGGCTGGACTGGTTGAACGCGAAGAAAACGCGGTCGCCAACATTGGCAACCAGGTCCTGCTCGGAACCCGGAGCCGCGCCAGTGGAGGCCTCAGCGCCGGTTCCGGTGTTGGAAGCCGTGGAGGCGGGGTTGGAAGAGCAAGCTGCCAGCAGGGCAAGGCCGGCGAGAGCGCCCAGTGCTTTGATTTTCATGGTAGGAACCGATCCCTGTCCGAAATTGGGTGAGCGAAGATAGCCATATGGTTGCGCAACCACTATGATTACGCAGACTTTGCGGCTGTACTCTTCCCGGCCGGGAAGGGTCAAGCACCACAATCGCTAAATTGTTCATCTTTAGACGGTTTCCACGTCCAGAATGATTTTCTTTGTCTCTGTTGATTATTTGTAACACTCTTGAAAAGCATAATTTTCACCGCAGCCCCGCCCCGCCATTGGCAGCTTGGCTTGACATTTCCCGCCGCGCGCGGTCTGCCCTGCCCCTGAATACAGAGGCAGACTCAAGATGCAGAGCAATCATTTGAAGGACTTGGTGGAAACAGCCCTCCCCGCCATCGCGGCCGCAGATGCGGTTTCGCTGGAGGAACTGCGGGTCTCCCTGCTCGGCAAAAACGGCAACATGACGTTGCTGTTAAAATCTTTGGGCGGAATGGACGCCGATGCCCGCAAAACCGCGGGCGCTGAGATTAACCATGCGAAAACGCAGATCACCGATGCTCTTTCAGCACGGCGCGCGATTCTGGATTCGCAAGCCCTGGAACAGAAGCTCGCCGCCGAACGCATCGACATAACCCAGCCTCCTCGCCCAGACGCTTCCGGCACCATCCATGCACTCTCGCGCACGCAGGAAGAGCTGGCCGCCATCTTCGCCGCCATGGGTTTCAGCATCGCCGAAGGGCCGGATATCGAGAACGACTGGAATAATTTCTCCGCCCTCAACATTCCCTCCCATCACCCTGCCCGGGCGATGATGGATACGTTCTATTTAACAACCGGCGCGGTGCTGCGCACCCACACCTCGCCGGTGCAAATCCGCACCATGATGGAATGGGCAAAGACAGTAGGGCTGGGCACCTCCCCCGCCCCCATCCGCATCATCGTGCCCGGCCGCACCTTCCGCGCGGATCACGATGCCACCCATTCTCCCATGTTCCACCAATGCGAAGGGCTGGTGATCGGCGAAGGCATCACGCTCGGGCACCTGAAAGGCTGCCTGATCGATTTTCTGCGCGCCTATTTCGGCATCCCGGAACTGCCCGTGCGGCTGCGCTCCAGCTATTTCCCCTTCACCGAGCCTTCGATGGAGGTGGATATCGGCTGGAACCGCAAGACCGGCGAATTGGGCGGCGGCACTGACTGGCTGGAAATCGGCGGCTCGGGCATGGTGCACCCCAACGTGCTCGCCAATTGCGGCATAGACCCGCGCCGCATCCAGGGCTTTGCCTTCGGCATGGGGCTGGAGCGCATCACCATGCTCAAGCACGGCATTGCCGATCTGCGGCTGTTTTTTGAAAGCGACGTGCGCTGGCTGCGCCATTATGGGGCCTCGCCCCTTACCCCCGCCAGCCTGCACGAAGGAATTTAACCGATGAAATTCTCCCTCTCCTGGCTGAAAACCTGGCTGGATACCGAAGCCTCCCTGGAGGATATCCTCGCCACTCTCAACAAGATCGGCCTTGAGGTCGAAGGCGTTGAGAACAAGGCCGAGGCGCTGAAACCCTTCACCATTGCGCAGATCATCGAGGCGCAACCCCACCCGAACGCGGACCGCCTACGCGCCTGCCGCGTGAATGCGGGCGGGGCGGAGCTTTCTGTCGTATGTGGGGCGCCCAATGCCCGCACCGGGCTGAAGGTGGTGTTCGCGCCACCGGGTGCCACCATCCCCACCAGTGGCCTGGTGCTGAAAGTGGGTGAGATTCGTGGCGTGAAATCCGAAGGGATGCTCACCAGCACGCGCGAGTTGGGGTTGGGCGAGGACCATGACGGCATCATCGAACTACCTGCGGACGCGCCAATTGGCGCTAATTATGCCAAATGGGCCGGGCTGGACGAACCTATCATTGAAATCTCCGTCACTCCCAACCGGGGCGACGCGCTTGGCATACGCGGCATTGCGCGTGACCTCGCGGCAGCGGGGCTGGGCACGCTGAAGCCCTTCACCCCTGCCCCCATCAAGGGCAACGGTGCCTCCGCCATTCAGTGGATAAACGAGTATCAGGAAGCCTGCCCATGGGTTCTCGGCCGCACCATTCGCGGCGTGAAGAACGGCCCCAGCCCGGACTGGCTGGTGAAGCGGCTGGAAAGCATCGGCCTCCGCCCGATCAACACGCTCGTCGATATCACCAATTTTTTTACCTACGATCTCGGCCGACCGCTGCATGTGTTCGACGTGAACAAGATTAACGGCACGACTCTAACCCTGCGCCGTGGCCAGGAGGGTGACAGCTTCCCCGGCCTCTCCGGCAAGGAGGTGAAGGCAGGGCCAGAGGATTGCGTGATTGCCGATGGTGCGGGGGCGCAATCCCTGGCCGGCATCACCGGCGGCGAGGGCACAGGCTGTGACGATGCCACCACGGATGTGTTCATCGAATGCGCTTTGTTCGACCGTGTGAAGATCGCCCAAACTGGCCAGCGCACCGGCATTTTCTCCGATGCGCGCGCCCGCTTCGAACGCGGGATCGACAGCCAGCTTCTCCCTCAAGCGCTGGACGCCGCCACCGCCATGATGCTGGAGCTTTGCGGCGGTGAGGCCAGCGAGATCACCGAGGGCGGTTCGCGTCCGGCATGGGGCCGCCAGGCTTGCCTGCGGTTCGAGCGCCTGGCCAGCTTCGGCGGATCAGACATCGCCGCGCCGGACGCCATCGCCGCGCTGGAGCGTCTCGGCTTTACAGTGGTTACGCAGGATGCACGGAGCGTAACTGTCAACGTGCCAAGTTGGCGCAACGATGTGGCGCAGCCGCCATCGCTCGACCAGGCACCGGACCTGCCGGGTGCAATGGCTGCCGCCGAAGGTGCCGCCGAGATCGAACCCGAAGCCGACCTCATTGAGGAAGTGCTGCGCCTGAAGGGGCTGGATGCCATTGCGCCGGTCTCCTTGCCCGTTGCCTCGCTGGTGCCTGCCACCATCCTCACACCCAAACAGGCCCGCACGGCGTTGGCACGCCGGGTTCTCGCCGTGCGCGGGCTGCTGGAATGCGTGACATTCTCCTTCACGGACGATGCCACCAACGCCCTGTTTGGTGAGGCACCTGAGAGCCTGCGCCTCGCCAATCCCATCTCCGCCGACCTCAACCAGATGCGCTTAACCCCGCTGGCGACATTGGCCCAGGCCGCCGCGCGCAACCTCGCCCGGGGCATCTCGGATTTCGGCCTGTTTGAAACCGGCCCGGCCTATGCAGCGGACCTTTCGCAGGGGCTGGTGGCCGCTGGCCTGCGCGTAGGTGGCACGGGGCTTTCCGCTCTCGCCCTCGCCCGCGCGTTTGATGCGATGGACGCAAAAGCCGACGCCCTGGCCGTGCTGGCGGCCCTTGGCGTGCCGATGGACGCCGTTACCACCACAGCAGGTGGGCCGACTTATTATCATCCGGGCCAGAGCGGCGCGCTGATGCAGGGGCCGAAAACCACGCTGGCCCGTTTTGGCACACTTCACCCGGCAGTCGTGGCAAAACTAGACTTGCCTGCCGGTACCGTGGCGTTCGAAATTTTCCTAGACGCCATTCCTGAACCAAAACGACGCAAAAAATCTGCCCCCATACTGCCCGCCTTCCAGCCGCTACGCCGGGATTTTGCTTTCCTGGTGGATGAGAGCGTAGGTGCCGAAGCCGTACTGCGCGCCGCCAAAGGGGCCGAGCGCAACATCATTGCCGGCGTGGCGCTGTTCGACCGCTATCAGGGCAAGGGTGTGCCTGAGGGCAAGGTTTCACTCGCGATCGCGGTGACATTGCAACCCACGGAAAAAAGCCTGACGGATGCGGAGATCGAGGCCGTCTGCGCCAAGATCATCGCCGAGGTAAGCAAGAAAACTGGTGCCATTTTGCGCGGGTAAGCCGCTATCCGTTCAGCAACGCAAACACCCTGAGCGCGGAGGCCAGAGGCCGGTCTGGCCCGCGCTCAGTATCAATCCTCGTGACCAAGGCCGAAAGCGCGACATCATGGCGCTGCGCGGCTTCCGCCAGCGCCACCCAGAACTCCGGCTCCAGCGCCACGCTGGTCCGGTGGCCAGACAGCGAGAAACTACGCTTTTCGAGCATTGCCCATGGTATGCAGCATGGCCGGCAGGAAACCGAAGGTGGAAATCAGCACCGCGCCCAGGCTTAAGAACAACAAATCGCCCATGCTTGCCGTGCCTCTGTCGGCTGAAAACGCCAGCGTGCCAAATGCTGTGCCCGTGGTGAGGGCCGAGAACAGCACAGCCCGCGCCGTGGCCGAGGAAAGGAAACTACGCATCCCCGCCCGGAAATTCATCACGAAATAAACATTGAACGAAACGCCCACGCCAAGCAGCAGCGGCAAGGCGATGATATTGGCGTAGTTGATCGACATGCCGGCTAATTTCGCAAACAAAGCAGTGAGCAATGCGGAAAGCGCCAACGAGGCCAGCACCAGCAGGCTGTCGCGGAGATTGCGGAACACCAGCACCAAAATTACCGAGATCGCCACAAACGCTAGAATCGCTGCCTCACGGAAGGACCCCAGAATTGTCCCCGCCGTGGCGATTGTGGAAATTGCCGGGCCGCCCGCATCTGGCGCCACTTTCAACACGGCTGCGGCAAATGCGTGCAGCCCCTTGGTGCTTTGCGCCGAGGCCGTGGGGAAGGCTTCAACCCGCACCTGCCCGTTGGGAAGGAACCAATCGTTCTTGATTTCAGGCGGCAGGTTTGCCTCAGTAATCTTCGTGGCATTCAGGCTGCTTGCGAGGCGTTGCAGCTCAAGCGGCAAAAACCGGGTTATACCCGCATTCATCGCCATCACCGTGGCATCATTCTCGCCTTGCAATCGGCTCAGCGCAGCCCCGATGCGCTGCAACTCGCTATCCTTGGGCAATTTCGCCGCAACACCATTTATGGCGGCAATTGTCTTGCTCATCGCAGCGCGTATCTCAGCGGCGGTCACCGCCTGCTGCGGCGGGCTTGCAGCGGCGGCAAGCGTGGGCGCCAATATGGTTTGCGCCTGCGCCAGCATGGCCAGTTTCTGGTCCTGGTTTTTCGGCACGAACGTACCGCCCGAAATCGCCTGCGAAACCTCCGGCAATTTGCTCAGCTTTTCCGCAAGCGCCCGCGCGGCATCAACGTCTTGCACCATCGCATCCGCATAAAACGGATTGGTCTGCGGATTGGCGAGCAGCGAATGAAGTGTGCGCATACTCTCGGTATTAGGGTCTTTGGTGTCGAGCGGATTGGCGTCGAAATTCATCGTGACGGCGGCGAATATGCCCGCAACGGCGAGAATGGCGAAAAACCCAAGCACCAAACCCCGATGGCGGTGCAGGAAATCATCTGCCACGGCACCGCCCGGCATAACCACAGGCGTTGTTTCAGGCAGCGGGTTGAACAGTCGTAGCAACGCCGGCAGAAACGTGATGGTGCAGAAAAATGCAATGAACATGCCCGCGCCGGCAATCTCGCCCAGCTCCGCCACGCCAACAAACGGCGTCGGCGAGAATGCAAAAAACCCACAAGCCGTGGCCGTGGCCGCCAGCGCAATCTGCCCACCCGCCTGCCGCGCGGTCTCTGTTAACGCCGACCCCAATTCCGGCACGGCATGGCGCACGGCGCGAAACCTCACGCAATATTGAATCGCGAAATCCACCGCGAGGCCGATAAACAAGATGGCGAAGGCAACGGAGATGAGGTTGATGACCCGCACCGCGATGGCCGCAAAGGCCATTGTCAACACCAACCCCATTACCAGCGTCAGCAAAATGGGCACAATCAACCGCCAGGAACGCAGCGCAAGATATAGCCACAGCGCGATCAGCACGAGGCTGATAACGCCACCCAGCACCAGCCCGTGCGTGAGCGAGGCGAATTGTTCGTCCGATAGTGGAATTTGCCCGGTGTAATGCACCGTAACGCGCTTGGCCTGAACATCCGGCAGCGACGCCGCAATGCGCACCAAGGCGGCGGTGGCATCGCCACCCGGTTGCAACGTGCCCTGGTTGATGCGCGGATGCGCCAGCACGAACTCCATGTCACCCTGGCTGGTCGGGCCGCTGGTGATCAGGTTCTGCCAGGAAAGCGGCACGGGATGCCCGTTTGCCGCGGCTTCAAGATTTTTCCGTAAACCCGCTAATGCCGTATTATACGTGGAAATGTCGCTTCCCGCCGCCACGCCCTGGGCGATCAGCCCCAGCCCGGTAAACAGGCCGCGCGCGGAGGGGTCAGCCGCAAGCTGGCCCATAAAAGGCTGTGCGGCGATGATCTGGTTCAGCAATGCTGCTAAATCCGCCACCGGCAACAGCAGCAGCCCTTCGTTTTGGTAAAACGGGCTTCCAGCAGGATATTGCGAGCTCCGGAAATTCGCCGTGTCGGCGTTCAGCGCCTGGTTCAACGCCGCTGCGGTTTCTGAAGCCTCCTCAGGCGTATCCCCCTTCACCACCGCCACGATCAGATCGTTAAACTGCGGGAAGTTCTTGTCTTCTAAAATCTGCGCCTGGCGCCAGGGCAGAGAACTGGCAAAAAGATGGTCGGTATCCGTGTCTATCGAGAGATTACGAAACGTATAGATAAGGCCAAACGCCCCGGCCACCAGGAACAACAAAATACAAAGTGCCGCATAACGGCGCGCCGCGCTAACGGTAGCAACAATAATCGGCACGCTTTTCTCCCGCTTGCCTGGCTTGAGATAGGTGTGCCGGGCCTAGAAGGCCAGCCCAGACATGGCCAGCCGACCGTAAACATCGGCCAGAACCATCTGCAAAGCCTCCAGCAGAAGAATCGCGATGACAGGTGAGATGTCGATATTGCCCATATAAGGGATAATGCCGCGGATCGGCCGCAACACCGGCTCAGTCACACGGTTAAGGAAATCGGCCACCACATAAACAAACTGGCTGCGCGGATTTGCAACCCCGAAGGCGATCAACATGCTCAGCACCGCCCCTGCAATGATTGCAAGTATCAGCAGATGGATCAGCTCGCTCATAAGCCAGAATATCGCGCCAACCATGGTCTTTCCCCAAAATATGTACCCCAAGACAACTAGCGGCGGGAATGTGATGAGGCAATGTTGACTTCCCGCCACGAATGCGCGAAATGCCGCCCCCGGATGGTTACCGTACCATCACCCGGAACCGGGGCTGTAGCTCAGTTGGTAGAGCGCGTCGTTCGCAATGACGAGGTCAGGGGTTCGATTCCCCTCAGCTCCACCAGCGTCTTGCCGCTCTCCTGCGCATCTGCGCCAGAACCCAGGAACCATTATGGCAGACCCCACCCGAGATTGCGCCTTTTTTCTCTTGCAAGCTGTTCTGGCAAAAGGAAAACCGCTGGATGCAGCGCTGGACGCGTTGCCCCGCGTCGAGCCCCGGGACAAGGCGGCGGCGCACCGCCTGGCAGCCTCGGTGTTGCGCCACACCGGCACGCTGGATGCGGTGCTGGAACCTTATTTGCGCCGTGACCCACCGCCAGAGCTGCGAAATGTTCTGCGCATGGGTGCCGCTGGCTTCCTGTTTCTGGATACCCCGGCGCACGCGGCTGTCGGCACGGCTGTGCAACTGGCGCGGAGCAAGAAGCTTGCCCCGTTCGCCGGGCTGGTGAACGCGGTTCTGCGCAAGGTGGTGAGCGCCGGGCCAGCTGCTTTGGAAGAGCTGGACATGCCCCGGCTCGACACGCCCGCCTGGGCCTGGGCAAGTTGGGGCAGCCAGGCCCGCGCCATTGCCTCGGCCCATGCGCATGAGGCACCGCTCGATATTTCCGCCCTGCCCGGTTTCACGCCCGAAGGCGGAGACCTTCTGCCCACAGGGTCCTGGCGCCTTGCCGCTGGCACGCCCGTTGCGGAGATTCCTGGGTTCACGGAAGGCAAAGCTTGGGTGCAGGATGCCGCCGCCGCCCTGCCCGCCAGTCTCCTGGCCCCACAACCCGGCGAGCGTGTGCTCGATCTCTGCGCCGCACCCGGCGGCAAAACCTGCCAGCTTGCCGCTATGGGCGCGGCCGTCACGGCTGTTGATCGCGATGCCAGCCGCATGGCGACGCTGCGTGGCAATCTGGAGCGGCTGAAACTGAAAGCCGAATTGATTACCGCCGACGGCACAAACTGGATGCCAGCAGAAAAATTTTCGGCCATCCTGCTGGATGCTCCATGCAGCGCCACCGGCACCATCCGCCGCCACCCAGAGCTTTTGCACCTGCGCAAACCCCGCGACATCGAAGCCATGGCCACCCAGCAGGACGCGCTGCTGGATGCCGCCGCCGCCATGCTCGCCCCTGGCGGGCGCATCATCTACGCCGTCTGTTCCCTGCAACCGCAGGAAGGCGCCGCGCGCGTTGATGCCGCCTGCGCCCGGCTGGGCCTGAAGCGCGAGCCTCTAGCCTTGTTTGAATTGTCTGATGCCGTAACGGAACAAGGCGACATTCGGACCCATCCTGGATTATGGACGGAACGTGGCGGCATGGACGGATTTTATATTGCAAGGCTGGTTCATTCCTAAACTCTCAGCGGGTAGTGCTTGTCTCCCTCACGTTCAGCCGGTTACAAGCAAACACCATGCTCTCTGCCCCGACTCCTCCGCTCATTGCCCCTTCCTTGCTTGCCGCCGATTTCGCCCGGCTGAAGGAAGAAGTTACCGCCATTGAACGCGCGGGCGCGGATTGGCTGCATTTAGATGTGATGGACGGGCATTTTGTCCCTAACATCACCTTTGGCCCCCTGGTGGCGAAGGCGCTGCGCCCGCACACCAAAATGCCGATGGACGTGCATCTGATGATCGCGCCAGCCGATCCTTACATCACCGCCTTCGCGGAAGCCGGCGCGGATCATATTTCCGTGCATCCTGAATCAGGCCCGCATTTACACCGCACGCTTCAGCATATCCGTTCTCTGGGCAAAAAAGCGGGCGTGGTGCTCAACCCCGCCACGCCGATTGAAACCGTGGTGAACGTGCTGGACCTGACGGATCTCATCATGGTGATGACGGTGAACCCGGGTTTCGGGGGGCAGGCATTCCTTGCCTCGCAATTGCCCAAAATCGCCGCCTTGCGCCGCCTCATCGATAAATCGGGCCGGGACATCGTTTTGCAGATCGATGGCGGCGTTACCGCGAAAACGGCCCCCGCCGTGCTGGAAGCGGGTGCCACCTGCCTGATCGCGGGCACGGCGGTTTTCGGCGCGCCAGATTATGCGGCGGCCATTGCTTCCATCCGCGATGCTGCCCCCGCCTCCAGCGCCAGCCCTGGCGGATGAACGAAGGCCCCGCCAAAAAACCCGGTCTCGGCCGGCAAGCCCGCACCTGGCTTACCCGGCTGCAGAACCTCCGGCCCGCCGGCGGGCCGGATGCCCCGGCACTTTCCTTGCGTGACCCATGGCCAGGCGACCCCGCCCGCGGTGCCAGGCTGGTGATGGCGGAGCTTGAATTCGGCGAGGCCGTGCTGCCTGTTCATCACGATATTTTTGCCGCCGCCCCTGGTGCCACGCGAATCTTACGCGCGCATCTGCACGGTTTCACCTGGCTGCGGGATTTGCGGGCTCTGGGCACGGATGCCGCGCGCTCGCGCGCTCGCGCGCTGGTGATGGACTTCATGGATACGCCAAAGCCAGAGCCTATCGCCTACGCGCCGGATGTGGCGGGGGCGCGGCTTGCCTCCTGGCTTGGCCATTATGATTTTTTCGCAGCCTCGGCGGATGACGAGTTCCGCCAGGCCCTGATGTCCCGCTTGGTACAAGACGCCCGCACCCTCTCCGCCGCCTTGCCCGCTGAGTTTCAGGACGGACGCGCCCTCACCGCGCTCAAGGGCCTCACCGCCACCTCCATCGCCCTGCCTGACCACGTGCCGCACCTGCCGCGGGTGATAAAATTCCTGGTGCCGGAGCTAGCCCGGCAATTCCACCCGGATGGCTGCCATGTGGAGCGCAGCCCGGCGGCGCATCTGCTGGCCTTGCAAGACCTCACGGAGATCCGCGCCTTGATGCAGGCCGGCGGCAAAACGCCACCGCCAGAACTGCTCGCCACCATCGAACATGCCGCCGCCGCCATGCGGGCCCTGCGCCATGGCGATGGCGGGCTTGCCTTGTTCAACGGTTCCAAGGAGGAGCTGGCCAACCTCGTGGATCTCGTTCTGGCCCAGGCCGGGCGCGCACGCGGCACGCTGGCGCATCTTAAATCCTGCGGGCTATTTCGCATCGGGGCTGGAAAATCCGTGTTATTCATGGATGCTGGCAGCCCCGCCCCCCCTGAGCTGGACCGTTTCGCCCATGCCGGTACGCTGGGGTTTGAGTTCTCCTTCGGCAAGGACCGGATCATCGTGAATTGCGGTGCCGCTCCGGCTCTGGCCGGAGACTGGACCTCCGCCCTGCGGGGCACCGCCGCCCATTCCACCCTCATCATCGCGGATACATCTTCCGCTGAGATCACGGCCAACGGCCTCGGCAGGCGGCCGCTAAACGTGAACGTCACCCGGCAGGATGGCGGTGGCATCGCCTGGATCGAGGCCAACCATGACGGCTGGAAGCAGGTTTTTGGTGCCGTTCATCATCGCCGCCTGGGCCTTTCGGAAAGTGGCGAGGAATTGCAGGGCGAGGATGCGATCGAAGCGGAAACACCCCAACCTTTCGCCATACGCTTCCATTTGCACCCCAACGTTACCGCCAGCCTGGCGCAGGATGATGAAACCGTGCTGCTGCGTACCCCCTCTGGCCTCGGCTTCCGGTTGAAGGCCGAAGGCGCGGTGCCGGGCATCGAGAGCAGTGTGTATTTCGGGCAGTCGGAGCCTCGCCGGGCAGAGCAGATCGTGCTTGCTGGCCACCCGGATGGCCCGCAACACATTAAATGGACCATCACGAAGGCCTGATCCATGCGTATCCTGCTCACCGGCGGCGCCGGTTATATCGGCTCCCACACCGCCGCCGTGCTGGCCGAGCGCGGGCACGAAATCGTCATCCTCGATAATTTTACCAATGCTGAGCGCGATGTGCCCGACCGGCTGCAGCACCTCACAGGCCAGGACATGACGATTATCGAGGCCGATATACGTGACACGGACACCGTGACGGCGGCGCTGAAGGCGCATCCGGTTGAAGCCGTTATCCATTTCGCCGCGCTAAAGGCGGTGGGCGAATCAGAAGCTGACCCGCTGCTCTATTACGACATGAACATCATCGGCACGATCCGCTTGCTGCAAGCCATGCAGGCCGCCAGCGTGGGGCGCATCGTGTTCTCCTCCTCCGCCACGGTTTATGGCCAGCCGGATTCCTCACCAATTCTGGAAAACGCGCCCACGCGGGTCGAAAACATCTATGGCCGCACCAAGCTGGTGATGGAGGATCTCATCCGTGACCTCGCCCGCACAGGCAAGCTGAAAGCCGCCGCCAATCTGCGCTATTTCAACCCGGTTGGCGCGCACTCCTCGGCCCTCATCGGTGAAACCCCGCGCGGCGTGCCAAACAACCTCATGCCCTACGTGACCCAGGTGGCCACCGGCGAGCGCCCGCATCTCAACGTGTTCGGCAAAGACTACCCAACGCGGGACGGCACCGGCGAGCGCGATTATATTCATGTGATGGACCTCGCCATGGCCCATGCCCTGGCCGTGGAGCATATCTGCGCCAATGATGTTTCCGTCACCGTTAATCTCGGCACCGGCCAGGGGACGACAGTGCTGGAGCTGGTGCAAGCCTTTGAGAAAGCAACCGGCCGGAAGATCGCACTCAACATCGCCCCCCGCCGCGCGGGCGATGTCGCCAGCTATTACGCAAATCCCGCTTTGGCCGAGCATCTCTTCGGCTGGAAAGCGGCGCTGAACGTGGAGGATATGTGCCGCGACGCCTGGCGCTGGCAGGCCCGGCGCGCAGGCCGCAACGATGTCTGATCCCCGCCCCACCCTCGTCTTCCTGCTGATGGAGGACTGGTTTTTTGCCTCGCATTTCTGGGAACGCGGGCTGGCGGCGCAAAAAGCAGGCTGGCGGGTGGTGCTCATCTCCCGCCGGAACGAGGCATTCCGGGAAATTGAAGCCTCGGGCATCAAATTTTACGCCGCAGAGCTGAACCGCACGCGCCTCAATCCTTTCAAAGAGCTGGCTTTTTCTTTCTGGCTAGCGCGACTCTACCGGCGTTTGCAACCGGATGTGGTCCACCATATCGCCCTTAAGCCCATTATCTTCGGCGGCATTGCCGCGAGGCTGGCGCACGTGCCAGCGGTGGTGAATGCGCCCGTGGGGCTCGGCTTCGTTTATTCATCAGACAAGCTGCTGGCAAAATTGCTCAAACCCCTCGTCACCCTGGCTTTGCGCACCACCATGAGCCCCAAGCGCGGCATCGCGGTGTTTGAAAACCCGGATGATCTTAACGCGATGGTCGAAGGTGGCATGGTCCGGCGGGACCGCACGCGGCTTATCCGTGGTGCCGGGGTGGATATTACCCGCTTTGTCCCGGCGCAGGCACCAGAGGGCCCCATTCGCATCGCCTTGGCCGCGCGTATGATCCGCGAAAAGGGCATCCTGGATTTCATCGCCGCCGCGCGGCTGCTGAAGGGCAAGGCTGAGTTCTGGCTGGCTGGCGCACCAGACCTTGCCAACCCCAACCCCGTTACCGAGGCCGAATTGCGCGGCTGGGAAGCCGAAGGCATCGTGAAATGGCTCGGCGGAGTAAAGGACATGGCCGGGCTGCTACGCCAGGTTCACATTTTTACCCTGCCCTCCACCTATCGGGAGGGCCTGCCAAAAGCCGTGCTGGAAGCCATGGCCGCGGGGCTGCCGGTGGTGGCCACAAACATTCCCGGCTGCCGCGAAGCGGTGATCGACAATGAAACTGGTTTCCTGGTGCCGCCGCGCCATCCCGCCGCCCTGGCAGATGCGCTGAGCAAGCTCATCGCCGATCCGGGCTTGCGCGCGCGCTTGGGTGCCGCCGGGCGAAAACGCGTGCTTGAAAATTTCTCAGACGAGATCGTCTGCCAAAAAACCATGAATATTTACGAAACCCTCAGGAAATACGCATCTTGAGGCGACAGAGGCATTATTGGCCAGGTGAAAGCTCGGCGAGGTCGGAATTCACCTGGTTCAACTTCGACTTCGTCAGCCGCCCGCCCGAGAGCGAGGCCAGCTGCGAAAGGCTCATGCAGGAAAACATCACATAATGCGGGTTAGACATCACCCCCGGCACATCACGGTCCAGCACCGCCTTGCCGCGTTGATCCGCCGCAATCTTGTCGATCGGCGTCTGGACTGAAAAGCTTGCCTGAGCAGGAGTAACGTCATTTGAGGCCGTCTGCGCCTTCGGGGGCGAAGCGCAGGCCCCAAGGCTGGCCAAGCCAGCAACACCGATCATCATGACAGCCCGTTTGCGTCTTTCCTGCCAGATCATGCCACCTATCTCCAGAAATGCCTTGGCCAGATGCTTAATCCCGGCCCCGCTCTAATCATGCAGCATTATTTGCTTATACTGCGATATTTTTGCCACAGTCGCCAAGCTTTAAATTTTAGACATGCCTGCGTCACGCCCGCCGCAACCTGCTTGCATCCGCTTTTCGCCCATGCGAAACCGCGCCATCTTCACGTAACTGGCGCTCAGATGGCTACCATCGGGGAGCGTGAGGAAATCCGCCGCGCGCCTGGGCATCGCAATTTCGTATTTCGGAGCCGCCTCGTGTCAGACATCGTCCCCATCCGCACCGCTCTCATTTCCGTGTCCGACAAAACCGGCCTCGTCGAATTTGCCCAGGCCCTGGCCGCGACCGGCACGAAAATCCTCTCCACCGGCGGCTCCGCCAAGATGCTGCGTGAAGCTGGGGTGGAGGTGACCGAGGTTTCCGAACATACCGGCTTTCCCGAAATTCTGGATGGCCGGGTAAAGACCCTGGTGCCACAGGTGCATGGCGGTATTCTCGGCAAGCGGCACGACCCCAGCCATATCGCCCAGATGACCGAGCACGGCATCGAGAGCATCGACCTCGTGGCGGTGAATCTCTACCCCTTCGAAGCCACGGTGGCCCGCGGTGCGGCATTCGACGATTGCATCGAGAATATCGACATCGGCGGCCCGGCGATGATCCGCTCCGCCGCCAAGAACCATGAAAGTGTCGCCGTTCTCACCGAGCCGGCGCATTACGCCAAGGTTTTGGAAGAGTTGGCGGCGCATGGCGGCACCATGCTTTCTACCCGCCGCAGCCTGGCCGCCGCCGCCTATGCCCGCACGGCAGCCTATGATGCCGCTATTTCCGGCTGGTTCGCGGCGCAGCTTGGCGAAACCTACCCAGAGCGCGTCTCTTTCTCAGGCACCAAGAAGCAGGAGCTTCGCTACGGCGAGAACCCACACCAATCCGCGGCCTTCTACACCTCCTCCCCGGCGCGTTTCGGCGTGGCCACCGCCACCCAGGCCCAGGGCAAGGAGCTTTCCTACAATAATTACAACGACACCGACGCCGCTTTTGAGTGCGTGGCCGAGTTTGATGAGCCGACAATCGTCATCGTCAAACACGCCAACCCTTGCGGTGTGGCCAGCGCCGCCAGCATGTCCGCCGCCTGGGATTTAGCGCTCGCCTGCGACCCGGTTTCCGCCTTTGGTGGCATCGTGGCGCTGAACCGCACGCTGGACGAGGAAACCGCGGCCAAAATCGCCGCCATCTTTACCGAAGTGATTATCGCACCCGACGCCACCGAAGGGGCCAAAGCCGTTCTCGCCGCCAAAAAGAACCTCCGCTTGCTGACCACCGGCGGCGTGCCCAGCCCAACCGAAGAGGGTGTAACTTTCAAATCACTCGCCGGAGGTTTCCTGGTGCAAAACCGCGATGCCGGGCGCATCACCGCCGAGGCGTTGCAAATTGTCACCAAACGCGCGCCCAGTGCGGCGGAACTTGAGGATATGCTGTTCGCCTTCCGGGTTGCCAAGCATGTGAAGTCTAACGCCATTGTCTACACCAAAAACCGCGCCACCATCGGCGTGGGCGCCGGGCAGATGAACCGGGTGGATTCAGCCCGCATCGCCGCCTGGCGCGGCAAAGAGGCAAAGCTGGATTTTACCGGCTGCACCGTCGCGTCTGATGCCTTTTTCCCCTTCGCGGACGGGCTGGAAGCTGCCGTCGCAGCGGGGGCTACCTGCGTGATCCAGCCTGGCGGCTCCATCCGCGACAAAGAGGTGATCGAGGCCGCCGATGCGGCCGGAATCGCCATGGTGTTCACAAATATGCGGCATTTCCGGCATTAATCGGGTATTAAGGAGTCCATGCTGATGACCATGCCTTTTTCCCTGCCTGATTGGATGCCCGGATGGCTGGTCCTGGCTTTGGCCGTGCCAGCTTTGCTCTGGTTTCTGGCTTTTTTGATGGTGCCGTTCAGCGTCTTTGGCGTGAAAGCGCGGTTGGAAGCCATCGAGGGTGAGCTGGAAAACCTGCAAGAAGAATTGCGCGTGATGCAGATGCGGGCGGCGGGCATTCTCTCCACCCCCGCCCGGCCGATGGACAGCTACGAGGACGTGCCGCATTTCGGCCAGCTAAAACGCGGCCGCACAACGCCCATTGATGAAGAACCAGTGGTAACGCGCGCACCCATTCCCAACCCCGCACCCCGCAGCGGCTTTGGAACACGCGATACCCTCCCCCGCGAACGGCATGCTGCGCCGCCAACACCACCGCCACGCCCACGGCGCACGGAACCACGGCTGGATTAAAGCCGCCGTGGTGCCTGTGGTATTAAATTACCACACACCAAACCCCTTGACCTTCCAGTGCGCTTTCATCATAAGCCCCCCACTATTCTTTGGGTGAGCATATGAAAACGACAATTTCCATCAAGCCCGCGGACGTGAAGAAGGACTGGGTCTTGATCGACGCCGAAGGGCTGATCCTGGGCCGCCTTGCCGCGATCGTGGCAAACCGCCTCCGCGGCAAACACAAGGCGACCTTCACGCCGCATGTCGATTGTGGTGACAACATCATCATCGTCAACGCCGAAAAGGTGAAGGTAACCGGCAAGAAGGCGGAAGATTCAATCTTCTACTACCACACCGGCTATGCTGGCGGTATCAAGGGCCGCTCCATCAAAGACCGTCTGGCGAGCAAAAACCCCCAAAGCGTTGTCGAGAAAGCGATTGAGCGCATGATCACGCGCGGCCCGCTTCAGCGCCAGCAGATGAAGAATTTGCACGTCTATGTTGGTCCGGAACACCCGCACGCCGCCCAGCAGCCGAAGACCCTCGACGTTGCCGCGCTGAACCCCAAGAACAAGAGGGCCTGATTCCATGTCCGAAACCAATAATGCTTTCGCCGGTCTGAAGGACCTCCAGGCCACCACCGGCACCACCCCGGACGCGCAGCCGCAGAAGCGTGAGCCCAAGCGCGATGCCCAGGGCCGTTCCTACGCCACCGGCCGCCGCAAGAACGCCATCGCCCGCGTGTGGGTGAAGCCCGGCAAGGGCGAGATCATCATCAACGGCAAGAAGGCGCCGGTTTACTTTGCCCGCCCCGTGCTGCGCATGTTGATCACGCAGCCTTTCCTGGTGGCAGACCGCTACAACCAGTTTGATGTTTATTGCACCGTTAACGGCGGCGGCCTCTCCGGCCAGGCAGGCGCTGTTCGCCACGGCATTTCCCGTGCACTCACCCTCTTCGAGCCGGATCTGCGCCCCATTCTGAAGGCTGCGGGTTTCCTCACCCGTGACCCGCGCATGGTGGAACGTAAGAAATACGGCAAGCCGAAGGCCCGCCGCAGCTTCCAGTTCTCCAAGCGTTGATCTCACAAAAACCCGGCGCAAGCCGGGTTTTTTTATGGCCTGTATTCTGGCTTTGGCTTGGGGTTAGCCTGTGACGATGCTAGACTCTGGTCATTCCAGACCCAACGGAGGCAACCCTGAAGCTCAGCGCACGCAACCAGCTCAAAGGCACTATTGTTGAGGTGACGAAAGGCCAAACCACCTCGCATGTGAAAATTGATATCGGCAGCGGGGTGATTATCACCTCTTCCATCACCAACGCGGCGGTGGACGACCTGGCGTTGAAGGCGGGAGATACGGCCTATGCCATTATCAAAGCCTCAGACGTGATGATCGGCAAGTAACGTTGCAAACTCCGCCACATGCTCGTAACCGGGCATCAGCTTCACTAGCGTCTCATCCCGCCGCGTGGCCGGGTGGGTATAAATTTCGGTGCGACCATCCGGCAAATGTGGCAACAGGCGCTCAATGCGCTCGCGTGTCATATGGCCTGACCATTTTATCCCGAACACCTGGTCCGGTACCTCCAGCTCCCGCGCCTGCCAACGCAAAAGCCTGGTCCAGAGAAACAGCGCACGGTCAGCAAGGCTGATTTTCTCACCACATGCCGCCATCACTTCGGGCGGCTCAGCGGGCACGCGCAGCCGTTTCAGCCCATATTTCCGCCCCACCGCTATCATCATCCGCGCGATGGTGGGGTGCAGCAGAAAATGCTTATGCGCATCGGCATGGTGCAGTTCCAACCCCGTGGCGGCAAACGCGGCGAATTGCGCCTCGATCTCCGCCCGCAGCTCCCGCCGGGCCGCCGGTGAAAAGAAATACCGCACGCCCAAAGCCGCCTGATTGGTGGAAAACTTTCCATCCCGCCCGGTGATGTTTGGCAGCCGGGCATGTCCCAGCACCGAATCACCATCCACTAGCACCAGATGCAGCCCGACCTTGAGCCCCGGCAGCGCCTTTGCCCGGCGCACGGCATCCTCAGCCGCGGGGGAAGCCACCATCAGGCTCGCCTGGGTCAGGCAGCCTTCCCGGTTGGCGCGCTCCACCGCCTCATTCACGGATTCAGTCAGGCCAAAATCATCGGCGGAGAAAACAACCTCGCGCATGGCTCAGCTGTCGTTGCGGGGCACCCAGGGGATGCGGGCGAAGGAGATGCCATCCTCGGCCAGCGCCTCGGCCTCTTCTTCGGAGCTTTGGCCGTAAATGCCGCGCGGCGCGGCTTCGCCATAATGAATGCGCCGCGCCTCGTCAGCAAATTCAGCACCAACATAGTCGCAGTTTTTCTCAACCTCTTCGCACAGCTTTTGCAAGGCAACACGCACGGAATCCGGCAGCGCGCCCCCGGCGGCCTGGGGCGCTGAAGCCACGGGCGGTGGCTCGGCCAGAATAATCTCAGCGCCCTTGCGCGGAATGGCCGGCGCCATCAAAGCTCGCGCAACCTCAACACTGCCGCAAGCGGGGCAGGCAACAAAGCCAGACGCCACCTGCACATCAAAACCTTCACTATTCTTAAACCAGCCATCAAATTCATGGCCTGTGTCACAGCGGAGTTGATAATGGATCATGGGGTGAGCAGCGCATCCAGCTCGCCCGCGCGCTCCAGCACCAGCAGGTCATCGCAACCACCAATATGGCGACCGTTGATAAAAATCTGCGGTACGGTGGTGCGACCGCCTGAACGCCGGATGGCTTCCTCACGCTGAGCGGAGCCTTGCGGCGCGCTAATCTCCTTGAAAACAGCAGACTTGCCCGCCAGCACCGCCTTGGCGCGCGTGCAATATGGGCAATAGGCTTGGGTGTAGATTTCGATGTCAGGCATTTCCGCAACCAATTAGCTGAGCGTTTGCCGAATGCAAGATATATCTAACCCAAACGCAGGTCAGCCACGCGCGCCAGGGTAAGCACATCCACCCGTTTCGCTCCGCCCTCGCGCAATGCAACGGCGCATTGATGCGCGGTAGCACCGGTTGTCATCACATCATCAATGATCAGCACGCGCTTGCCCGCCACATCAGCCCCGCGGCTGAGTGAAATGGCATCCGCAAGCTCCGCCCGGCGCTCCACCGCGCTCAAGCCTTCCAGCTTGCGGGTCGCCCGCCAGCGGCGCAGAACATCCAGCCCCAGCGGGCGCCCGGTTAGCCGGGCAAGCGCAATGGCCAGCACCGCCGCCTGGTTATAACGGCGTTGGCGCAGCCTTGCCGCGTGCAGCGGCACCGGCACCAGCAGATTAGCCGATTGCAGCATCGCCTCACCTGGCCGCCGCATAAGCCGCGCCAAGCCGTTGGCGGCTTCGCTCTGGTCGCCATATTTCAGCGGCAGGATCATTTTTTTGGCTGTTGCGTCATAGCGCAACGCGGCCCGCGCCATTTCAAACGCCGGGGTTGTTGCCAGGCAGCTTTCGCAATGGTGGGTCTTGGCGGCCTCCATCACGAAGGGCAGCGGCGCGCCACAGCAATCGCATAAAGGGGCGCTCACAAAATTCGCGGTGCTGAAGCATTTGAGGCAAAGCTGCCCGTCGCTCTGGACCGCCTCGTCACAAGCGAGACAAGACGGTGGCAAAACGCTATCCAAAACCCAGCGAAACAGGGGCTTCATGTGCAGACAATCTTCGATTTTGACGCGATGGTGAAACACCGGAACAGGGCAGCGCGCCGGCTTGCGACTGTTCTTCCTGTTCTGGAAGACCTCACCGGACGCCTGCTGGACCGGCTGGACGACACCACAACCCGATTTTCCCGCGCATTGGATTTCGGCGGACGCGGAGCTGTGGCTCCGGCGCTCGTCGCCCGCGGCATGGTGGTGGACAGCGCTGATTTCTCGCCCGCCATGGCGGCTGTCGCCGGTGGCAGGCCCATCGCCCTGCCCGGCCCGGCGGATTTCAGCCTGACAGCCGAAGCATACGACGTCATCCTGGCACCGTTTTCATTGCATTTTCTGGACGATTTGCCCGGCGCGCTCATCCAGCTTCGCCGCGCGCTAAAGCCGGGCGGCCTGATGCTGGCCAGCCTGCCGGCGCTGGGCACGCTGCACGAGATGCGGCTCGCTTTGCTGGAAACGGAAGAACAGCTCACAAGCCGGGTAAGCCCGCGGGTTTCGCCCTTCCCTGATTTGCGCGATTGCGCCGGGTTGCTGCAACGGGCGGGGTTCACGCATCCGGTCGCCGATATCGAGGAGTTGAATTTCCTGTACGCCAATCCGCTGGCGCTGCTGCACGATCTGCGCGATGCTGGCGAAACCAACGCCCTGGCCGGGCGCAGCCGCACCATTGCACCACGAGCATTGTTTCCCGCCGCGCTGGCAGCCCTGCCGCAAGCAGAAGACCGCATGGCGGTGAAGTTGCACATGGCCGTCCTCACCGGCTGGGCCTCATAACTTTTGGCGCGGCCGCCCCACCATCCCCGCGCCTCATAACAACCCCGCCTTTCGAAAACTCAGCCAGCGGCCATTGCCGACAATCACATGGTCATGCAGCACCACAGCAAGCGCGCTGGCGGATTTTTTAATCTCCTGGGTCATCGCGATGTCTTCATCAGACGGCGAAGGGTCCCCGCTGGGGTGATTATGCACCAGGATGATCGCAGTGGAGTTCAGCTCCAGCGCGCGCTTCACCACCTCGCGCGGGTAAACCGGCGTGTGCTTCACCGTGCCGGTACCTTGCGGCACGTCCGCCAGCAGGCGGTTTCGGTTATCCAGGAACAGAACCCTGAACTGTTCCACCTTCTCGCGCGCCAGCACGGCCTGGAGATATTCCATTAACCTGTCCCAATTGCTGAGAACCGGGCGGTAGAGCACCTCTGCTTTCGCCAGCCGTTGGGAGGCAGCCTGCACAAGCTTCAGCGCCGCCACCCCGGCCTCACCCAGCCCCTCAACACCCAGCAGGTCCGGCACAGGCGCAGAAATGGCGTTGGCATAGGAGCCGAATTTGGCAAGCAGCGCGCGGGCGATGGGCTTGGTGTCCCGGCGTGGCAGGGCCAGAAACAAGGTCATCTCGATTAGCTCATGGTCCGCCAGCGCCTCTGCGCCGCCCGCTAAAAACCGCGCGCGCAGCCGCGCCCTGTGACCATCCCTGCCAACGGCCAATGGGGCCGGGCGGATTTCCGGCGACAGGCTCTTGATCATCGAAAAATCGGCAAAGCCATGCTGCACTTGCGGTTTCCTCATGACGCCGCAAGGTGGCACAACTTTAAATAATTACAAAACTTTATTTATAACTTTATGATTGATAAACTATTACGCTATGGTTGGCGCCGCGTCGCCTCTGTGGGGGGCCGCCAACAGCATATAAACCCCTGGAACAACAAACAGCGTGAACAATGTGCCAATGGAAAGCCCGCCCGCGATAACCATGCCCATGGCATAACGCGAGGCCGCACCCGCCCCATTGGCGATAATCAGCGGTAGCACGCCGACCACCATGGCCGCTGTCGTCATCAAAATCGGCCGCAACCTTATATTGGCGGCATATTCAATGGCCTGACGTTTATCCATACCACGCAGCCGCGCTTCGTTTGCCACCTCCGTCATCAAAATGCCGTGTTTGGAAACCAGCCCCATCAACGTCACCAGCCCAACCTCGGTATAGATGTTCAGGCTGAGGCCACCGATGCCGATATAAATGAAGGTCAGAGCGCCCGCGATCGACATCGGCACCGAAACGAGGATGATCAGCGGGTCGCGGAACGAATTGAACAACGCCGCCAACGCCAGGAAAATGATGATAAGCGCGAATATGAAGGTAAAAATAAAGGCGCTGCTGGTTTGCACATATTGGCGCATCAGCCCGCCGTAATCGATCGTATCCTCAGGCGGCAGAATTTGTTTCGCCAATGTTTGCAGCGTATGCAGCGCATCTGCTTCCGCAACCCCAGGTGCCACCACACCGCCCAGAGTTGCTGAATTTTGCTGCTGGAAATGATTAATCGTCTCCGGAATCACGCTGCTCTGAATGGTCGCGACGGCGGAAAGCGGCACATTGATGCCGTTTGAGGACAGCACATAATAATTGTTCAAATCCGAAACATTAAGCCGTGCGCTGCGCTGTGTCTGCGGAATAACCTTGTAGGAGCGTCCGTCGAAATCGAAATAATTCACATAGCCGCCGCCCAGCGCCTGCCCCAACACCGCGCCAATCTGGCTCATGCTCAGGCCCAAGGCGGCCGCCTTGTCACGGTCGATCACCACGGTCGATTGCGGCTGGTCGATCTTTAAATCGCTTTGCAGGAAGATAAACTTGCCACTGGCGAGTGCGGCTTGCAACAGCTTCTGCGAATCTGAATAGAGGGTCGGGAAGTCATTGGTGGTTTTTATAACGAACTGCACCGGCAGGCCGGATGAACCCGGCAAAGGCGGCAGCGGAAAGGCCGCTACCTGCTGGCCGGCATCCACCTTATTCGCCGTCTGCTGCATCAATGTTTGCAAAACCGCGGCGGGGCGGCGTTCACCCCAGGGTTTCAGCACCGCGCCCAGAATTTCTGTACCCGGCACATCAATCTGGAATGTATGCTCGACATCTGGGTATTTCAGCATCTGGCCGTTGAGATACGTGTCCCACATCGCCTTCTGCGCCATCGTCGCATCCGGGGCGGAGGTGCTGGCAAACAACACCACGCCCTGGTCTTCTGGCGGTGCCAGCTCATTCTTGGAACCTGCCGCCAGGAAGTAGATGCTGCACAGAATAATTACCGCAAACGTCCACGTCACCGGCAGCGTATCAAGGCTCGCGTGCAGCAGCCGAGTATAAACCCGGTGCAGCCGGTCGAAGGCGGCATCGATGAAGTTAATCAGCTTACCTTCCCAGTTCGGTTGTTCCCGGTCCACGTGCTTCAGGAACCGCGAGCTGAGCATGGGCGTGAGCGTGAGCGCCACGATCGCCGAAATGGTGACAGACCCCGCGAGTGTTAGGGCAAACTCCGTAAACAGCGCGCCGGTGAGGCCAGACTGAAACGCGATCGGCACATAAACCGCGATGAGCACCACCGTCATCGCCACAATCGGCCCAGCGAGCTCAGCCGCCGCCGCCCGCGCCGCCGCCAGCGGGCCTTCACCCAAATCGAGATGGCGGTTGACATTTTCAACCACGATGATCGCGTCATCCACCACCAGCCCGATGGCCAGCACCAGCGCCAGCAATGTGAGCAGGTTGATGGAGAAACCAAACACCGCCATCATCGCAAAAGCGCCAATGAGTGAGAGCGGAATCGCCACCACGGGGATCAGCACCGAGCGCGGCGAGCCCAGAAACGCGAACACCACCAGCGTCACGATCAGCAGTGCTTCAACCAGAGAGGCCACCACTTCGTGGATCGAGGCATTCACGAACACGGTGGAATCGTAAACGATCTGGCCTGTCAGGCCGGTGGGCAGATTGGCCTGAATTTCTGGCATAACCTTGCGCACACTGGAGATGACGTTCAACAGATTGGCTTCCGGCGCCACCTTGATGCCGATATAAACGCCCTGCTTATTATCGAAGGTTACGTGTTGATCATATGTGTCCGCGCCAAGCGTTACGCTGGCGACATCCTGCAACCGGATGATCGCGCCGTTCTGCTGCTTAATGATAAGCTGGCCAAATTCCGCCGGCGTATGCAGTCCGGTTGAGGCATCCAACGTCACCTGCGTCATCGTGCCTTTGGTGTTGCCCAAGGCGGAAATAAAATCATTCGCCGCCAGCGCATTCCACACATCGGTCGCGGTCAGCCCAAAGGCAGCCAGCTTCTGCGGGTTCAGCCAGATTCGCATGGCGTAATTCTGCCCGCCGAGAATCTCCGCCGTCTGCACGCCGTTCACCGCCTGCAATTGCGGTTGCACCACGCGCGTTATGTAGTCGGTAATCTGATTGGCCGTTAGTTCGGAGCTGCGGAAACCAATATACATGGCATCCACTTCCTGGCCTATCGCCAAGGTGATCACCGGCTGCTCCGCGCCGGTCGGCAATTGGTTCAGCACGGAATTTACCCGGGCCTGCACCTCAGTGAGGGCTGCATCCGGGTTATGGTTCAGCACCAAATTAATGGTGATGGTGGAAACACTCGTCTGGCTGGACGAGGTCATGTAGTCGATCCCATTCACCTGCGCCACGGCGTTTTCCAGCGGCGTGGTCAAAAACCCGGCGATGGTATCCGGTGAGGCACCAGGATATGTGGTGGTGATGGTGATCGTCGCGTTTTCGGTTTGCGGAAATTGCTGCACCGGCAACGTGCCCACCGCACGCAGGCCCATCACCAGAACGAGCACCGACACGGCGATGGAGAGCACCGGCCTGGCAATGAATAAATCCGTGAATCGTTTCATGGCCGCGTCACTCGTTCGGCGGATTCGGGTTGGGGTCGTTGCTGGGCTGGATGATGTTGTTCACTGTTACGAGCGAACCGTTATGCAGCTTCACCTGCCCTGCGGTTACCACCTCGTCCCCAGCCTTCACGCCGGAGAGCACCTGCACCTGGTCACCCCGCGTGGCGCCCAACGTCACAAAAACCTGCGAGGCCACCAGATCCGCATGGCCGTTCGCATCCTTACCGTTTTTCACGATATATACCGTGTTGCCGTAGGAGCTGTAGGCGATGGCGGTTTGTGGCAGCGTTACGGCATTTTGTACCGCCCCCGCCTCGACCGAGACAGACGCGAACATGCCGGGCCTTAAGTTGAGCCCGCTATTCTGCAACACAGCGCGCACGGCGAGAGAGCGCGTGGAAGCATCCACTGTTGCGCCAATGGCGACGATCTTCGCCTTGTAGGTCTGGCCGGGATAAGCATCCACTTTCAAATCCACCACCTGTCCCGGCTGCATCCGCGCGATATCCTGCTGCGGCAGATAAAAATCCACAAAGAGCGGGTCGAGCTGCTCCAGCGTCACAATCGCCGTGCCGGGCTGGAGATATTGGCCGAGATCCACTTGCCGAATACCCAGCCGGCCATCGAACGGTGCCCGCACAATCTTTTCCGCCATCGTCGCCTGCTGTGCCGCCACCTGGGCATTGGCGGCGGCAAGATTGGCGCTGTCTGTGTCCAGTTGCGCCTTGGCTATGGCGTTCGCCGCGAATTGCTTCTGGTCGCGCGCGTAATTAATGGCATCCAGCCGCGCCTGGGCCTGCAACTGCGCCAGCACGGCGGGGTCGTTGTTCGGGCGCAGCGTCAGCAGCACATCGCCCTTCTTCACATCCTGGCCAGAGTGAAAATCGATGCTGTCAACAATCCCGCCCAGCTCAGCTGAGAGCGACGCACCGTTGATGGCCGTCAACGTACCGACTGATTGAACCGAAGGCTGCCACGGCGTCTCTTCGGCCTTGATGGTGGCAACGGTCTGCACCTGGTTGGCGAAGCCCTTGAGAAATTTCGCGATGAACACGCCGCGCAGGAAACCCCAGCCAAATACCAGTCCGAAGATCACCGCCACGATCAACAGCATGATCGTCATCCGCTTTGCCGTTTTGTGCCCCTGGCTCATCGTTCGGTCTTCCTCATGGAATTATCCCGCAGCATTGCACATTCACATCCTGCCGGTGCCACCAGCCACCGCCCAGTGCCTGATAAAGTGCGGCGGTGTCTGCAAGCCGGGCGGCCTTGGCCTTCACCGTGGCCACCAGCGCGTTCTGGTAGGTTACCTCCGCGGTTAGCACGGAAGAAAACGGCTGCCCGCCAAGTTTGTACTGCGCCTGCGTTACGTTCAGGCTTTGCGCCGCAGCGGCCTCGGCGGATTCGGCGGCCGCCAGAGTCTGTGCATCATACTGCAACGCCGCCAATGCATCCGCCACGTTCTGAAACGCTGAAATCACTGTGGATTGATATTGCGCGCCCGCCACCTGCAAGGCAGCGATGGCGGCTTTACGCTGCGCCAGAAGCTGCCCGCCCTCAAAAATCGGCTGGGTGATGCCCGCCACCATGTTCCAAAGCAATGTTTGTGGTGTGAACAGCGTATCCGGCGTCAGCGATTCATGCCCCACCTGGGCGGTGAGCTTGATCTGCGGCAGCAAATTCGCATCCGCCACGCCCACATTGGCCGAAGCCTCATGCAATTGCGCCGCCGCCGCCGCAATATCCGGCCGTTGTGCCACGATGGCTGAGGGCAGACTCACGGGAATATTCTCGGGCAGTGTCAAATCATCCAGCGTAAAGCTTTGCAGATGGAAATTGCCCGGAAACTGCCCGGCATAAGCGGCAAGCTGATTCTGCGCCTGGGCAAGCTGGGATTCTAGCGGCGGTAATGTCGCCTCCTGCTGCGCCAGCGTGGCTTGCTGCTGCAACACCTGCGCCTGCGCCACGCCGCCCAGGCTCACCTGGGTTTGCAGAATGGACAGCAACTGCGTTTCATAGCCGACCAGATTCTGCGTCGCCTGAATTTGCGCGTTGAGAGAGGCTTCGTTCACCGCCGCGGTGACGATATTAGCGGTGAGGGTCAGATACGCGGCCTCTAACTGCCAACGCGCATAGTCAGTCTGGGCTGCTATATTTTCAATCTGCCGCCGCTCACCGCCAAACACATCCAACGAGTAGGAGACCGAAAGCGAGGCATTATAAAGCGTATAGCTTGGCAATGCCTTGGCGCTACTGCCTGAGCCAAACGCCGCCAGCCCGGCACCTGAGCCTTTGTCCTTCTGCACGCCAAGGCTGCCGGAAAGCGCCGGCAGCAAGCTGCCTTGCGCGGCGCGCACATTCTCTTCCGCCTCCAGCAAGGTCTGCTGCGCCGCGGTCAGGTTGGGATTGTTTTTGAACGCTCCTGCAATCAGCGCATCAAGCTGCGGAGACTGGAATAAATGCCACCAATCGCCTGGAATATCCGCTGCCGACACAAAATTCTGTGCTTGTCCACCGGCTTTCGCGGTAGATGAAGGAAGTGGGTTGGGCGTCAGCGCCACATCCGGCGCTGCTGGATGATGATAATCAGGCCCTACCGCACATCCCGCCAGGGCGAACGTTAGAGCCGAGAGGCAAATTCCATTTCGGAAACCCTGTGGTTTCATACAGCCGAGCTAACGGCGTTTTTTCAATACGTCAAGCTGCATATTTTTTACATATCGGCATTAATGAAAACTTGAGAGTTTACTTAGCGCGCAATATAATGCCTGTCATGGAACCGAATGGTCCTTCCCGCCCCGCGCCCAACCCCGCGCCAGAAGCTGGCTTAAGCCCGCGCATGGAAAGCCTTGTGGCCGCCGCGCAAACCGTCTTTCTATCAAAAGGCTACCACAACGCAACAATGTCGGATATCGCCCGGCAGGCCGGCATGTCCAAACGCACCGTTTACACGCTGGTGAACTCCAAGGTGGAATTATTCGCCGAGCTGCTGGCACACCGCAAATCCAAGGTGCAGTTTCCAACCCCGGCGCCTGATGAACCGGTTGCGGAAACACTCTGCAACAACCTGCTATGCCTGGCAAAATTCCTGCTGGACCCCGTGCAGATCGCCATCAGCCGCATGGTGATTACCGAATTCGGGCATAACCCCGAGTTCAGCACTATCTTTCTCTCAGCCCGTATGCGCAAAGCGCAGTCTCACATTGAAAACTGCCTGCTGGAACTTGCCTTTTCCGGCGGTGCTTCGCGGGAGGATGCGCGCGAATCTGCCGCCATGCTGTTCGGCATGGCGTTGGGGGATTTTGTTTTCAGTACATTGTCTGGCTTCCGCGCCATGCCCAGCCTGAAAGCGGTTGAGGATCGCATTCGCGCCTCAGTCAGTATCTTCCTTGCCGGATGCGCGGCAAAATATGTCTGTCATCCCCCCGTAACGGACATATGACGCGGCACAGCCACCCGGCGGATATCGAAATCATGCCCCTTGGGTTTGGCGGCAATGCCCCGGTTTATCGCTGCTTCCAGCGCCACGTCATCGCTGCTGGCGCGCAGGGGCTTGCGTAAATCCACGGCATCTTCCTGGCCCAGGCACATGTAAAGCGTGCCGGTGCAGGTCAGCCGCACGCGGTTGCAGGATTCACAGAAATTATGGCTGAACGGGGTGATAAAACCGAGCCTCTGGCCGGTTTCCGCCACGGTTACATACCGCGCCGGGCCGCCCGTGGCGTAATCGCTGGCAAGCAGAGTCCAACGTGCGCTTAGGTCCGCGCGCACATCCGCAAGCCGCAAATGCGTTTCCTCGCGGTGCGTCACCTCGCCCATTGGCATGGTTTCGATCAGGCAGAGATCCAACCCCTCGCGCCCGCAAAATTCCAGCATGGTGTCGAACTCATCATCATTCACGCCCTTCAGCGCCACCATATTGATTTTGATGGCAAGCCCCGCGGCCTTCGCGGCTTCAACGCCATCCAGCACCTGCCGCAAGCGCCCCCAGCGGGTGATGAGTGCGAATTTGGCGTCATCCAGCGTGTCCAGGCTGAGATTGATGCGCCGCACCCCCGCCTGCGCCAGGCCTTGCGCGTGTTTGGCCAATTGGGAGCCATTGGTGGTGAGCGTCAGCTCCTCCAGCCCATTGCCCAGATACTGCCCCAACCCCTCGATCAGGCTCATCACATTGCGGCGCACCAGCGGCTCACCGCCCGTTAGCCGCAGCCTGGTCACGCCCATGCGGATGAATGTTTTGCAGAGCCGCTCCAGCTCCTCCAGCGAGAGTAAGTCGTTTTTGGGCAAAAAGCTCATATCCTCCGCCATGCAATACACGCAGCGGAAGTCGCAGCGGTCCGTTACCGAAACGCGTAGATATGAAATATGGCGGCCAAACGGGTCTATCATGCTCACTCTATCTCGGACCAATCTGGTCCTTTTGCAATCACTCAGGCGGGGCGTTTTCCAGAATCACAACGCTGGTATCCACCAGCACCTTGCCGGCATTTTCAAAATTCACCGTCACCCGCTTGCCGGTGGCACTTTGCACCTGCCCCAACCCCCAATCCGGGCGGCCTGGGTGACGCACATATTGGCCGGGTTCGTAGTCAGAGCGTTCCAAGGCAAGCCTCCACAAAATCCGCCATATGCGGCGGCGGCGGGGCCGTGGCAACCACCGGCTCGGCCAAAGGCAGAACCAATTTGCGCGCCAGCAGGCACATCCGCCCCTGGCCATCGCCATAAACCGGGTCGCCCAGCACCGGGTGGCCAAGCTGCGCCGCATGGGCGCGTATCTGGTGGGTGCGGCCTGTAAGAAGTGAAAACTCCACCAGCGCATTGCCGCCACGCACGCCAAGCAGCCGCCAGAGTGTGCGGGCGGGCTGGCCATTCGGCGCCACCGCCATGCGCCAACGCTTTCCTTCGGTTATTTTGGCCAAGGGCGCTTTAATTTCGCCAGCCCTCCCCTCAGGCACGCCGCGCAAAATCGCCCAATAGATTTTCTCAGATTTGCCCGCCGCCTCGGCCATCAGCGCCTGCGCTTCCAGCAGAAACGCCTTCTTACGGGCGATGAGCAGGCAACCGGCGGTATCCTGGTCTAGCCTATGCGCCAGCCACGGGCCGGTTTTGCCGCGCCGCCAAAGGGGAAAGAAATCCTCGACACTCGCCCCGCCCGCCCGGCCAGAATAAACCGGTAACCCGGCTGGCTTGTTCACCACCAGGGCGCGGTTGTCTGAAAACAGAATATCCAGCCTCAGCCTCGCAAATGCTCAGGCATGGTAAGGCCGAGCCGCACCGGAATATCCCATTCTTCCCTGGTGCGGCGATATTCGACAAACCCCGCGGCAAGATAATTGGGCAAGGCGCGGGGATGGTCGGCATTACAGGTGTTCACACTCATGCCCCGCAGCGCCGTTGCACCCTCAAACACCGTATCCACCGCGTAATCCAACAGAAATCTGCCAAGGCCGCGCCCGATGAATCCTGGCAGCAGCCCAAAGTAATTCAGGTTCACATAGGGCCAATGCCCGGCATCGAGTTCAAAAAACCCGGCTACCTCACCATCCACCCGCAGCACATGAACAGAGACAGTGCTGCTGGCGAGATGCCGTTCCAGCAGATGGTCCGGCATAACCCGGCGTAGCCACCAGAGCCACGGGCCGCCAACTTCGGTATAAAGCGCACGATATCGCGCTATGTCTGGCCGTTCCCGCGTTACGGTCACGCCGTTTGGCAGCGTTGCCTTCGGGCGCTGCGGCCGTTGCATCATGCGCATGAATACCACGGTTACAATGGCGCGCTGCGTTGGTTCTCCGGGGGCGGGCCGCGCGTAATCCAGAATCTCAGGCATCGACCACCCTCTTTTTACGCGGCCCGATTCAGACGACGCGGCTCACACCGCTCCGTCATCGGGGCGCGCTCAATCATCCAGGAAACTGCGCAGTTTGCGGGAACGAGATGGGTGCTTCAACTTCCGCAGCGCCTTCGCCTCAATCTGGCGGATACGCTCACGCGTCACGTTAAACTGCTGACCCACTTCTTCCAGAGTATGGTCGGTGTTCATGCCAATGCCGAAGCGCATCCGCAGCACGCGCTCCTCGCGTGGGGTCAGGCTAGAGAGCACGCGCGTCGCCGCCTCGCGCAGATTCGCCTGCACAGCGGCATCCAGCGGAATAATCGCCGCTTTGTCCTCGATGAAATCACCCAGATGGCTGTCTTCCTCGTCGCCAATCGGCGTTTCCAGCGAGATCGGCTCCTTGGCGATCTTGAGCACCTTGCGCACTTTTTCCAGCGGCATGCCGAGCTTCTCGGCCAGCTCCTCTGGCGTCGGCTCCCGGCCGATCTCGTGCAGCATCTGCCGGCTGGTGCGCACCAGCTTGTTGATCGTCTCGATCATATGCACCGGAATGCGGATGGTGCGGGCCTGGTCAGCGATGGAACGCGTGATCGCCTGGCGGATCCACCAGGTGGCGTAGGTGCTGAACTTATACCCGCGGCGATACTCGAACTTATCCACCGCCTTCATCAGGCCAATATTGCCTTCCTGAATCAGATCCAGGAACTGCAACCCGCGATTGGTGTATTTCTTTGCAATCGAGATCACCAGGCGCAGATTGGCCTCGATCATTTCCTTCTTCGCCCGGGTGCTGTCACGCTCGCCGCGCGAAACCGTGGTGTAAACCCGGCGGAATTCCTCAATCGGCAACCCGGCCTCATTGGCCACTTTGCCGATCTGCGAACGTAGCTCGGCGGCTTGGCCCTCGTGCTTTTTGGCAAATTCCTTCCAGCCCTTGCCCGGCAGCTCGGCCACATATTGCACCCAGCCGGGGTCCATCTCGCGGCCCCGGTAATGCTGCAAAAACTCGTCGCGGCTTACTTTGGTGTTCTCTGCCAGGCGCAAAAGCTGGCCTTCCAGCCCGTTCAACCGCTGGTTCAGCACTTTCAGCTGCGCCACCAGCTCCTCGATGCGGTTATTATGCAGCCGCACCTGCTCAACCTTGGCCACCAGCTCATCGCGCAGCTTTTCATAAGCCTTTTCGGAGCGCGAATTCACGTCGCCACCAGATGTCAGGTTATCAATGCGCTTGGTCTGCATCTTCGAGAGCTTGTCGTAGAGCTTCTCGATCTCGTCGAAATTCTGGAAAATCTCGGGCTTCAGCTTTTCTTCCAGGGCAGAGAGGGACATGCCCGCACCCTCGCCATCCTCGTCGTCCTCCATCTCCTCGGAGGCATCAAAGCTGGTTTCGCCCGGTTCCGACCCCGCCTGCATGGCTTCAAGGTCGATCACGTCGCGCAATAGCACCCGGCCATTATTCAGCGCCTCATGCCAGGCGATGATGGCGCGGAAGGTGAGCGGGCTTTCGCAAAGCCCGCGGATCATCATGTCCCGCCCGGCCTCTATGCGCTTGGCGATGGCGATTTCGCCCTCGCGCGAGAGCAGCTCCACCGTGCCCATCTCGCGCAGATACATGCGCACCGGGTCGTCCGTGCGGCTTACGGAAGCCTCGGAGATGTTCCCCGCCTGCTCCTCGTCATCCGCCTCTTCCTTGGGCGCGGAGGCGGCTTCAGCTTCCTCGCTTTCCTCGGATTCCACCACCTGGATGCCCATTTCATTGAGCATCGCCATGATGTCTTCGATCTGCTCGGAGCTGTTTTGCTCCGCCGGCAGAACCGCGTTCAACTCGTCGAAGGTGATGTATCCGCGCTCTTTGCCCTTTGCGATCAACCGCTTAACAGCGGCGGATTGGGTGTCCAGCACATTGGCATCGGCCTCAGCCTCGGGGGCGGCGGTTTCCGTGGTGGCGGTCGGCTTGGTGGCCATGGTCAGATAAAGTCTCCGGTCTAAGCGGCTCGTATATTTTACAAGTCAATAACTAGGCAACATGTGCGCCCGATTCGAGTCAGATTTCTTCAAGCCCGGCGGCACCTGAGCGCGCACGGGCCAAAAGCTCGTTATAACGCATAAGCCGGTCACAGGCGGCGCGGTCATCAGGGTTGGTAAGCCAAAGCGCCTGGGCTTCGTCACGCTGCGCCCGCAACATGTCGATGCTGAAATCCATCAATTCGTACAAGCTCCACCAATTACGCGCGGCTTCCGCCGTGCTCGCATCCGGCGCCAGGCGGAATTCCGCCCGAACCTGCTGTTGCAACGCACGAGCCTGGCCGCCCAGGCCGAGGCTGTCGAGATGGGAGAACAGGGAGGACGTGTCAAGGGTTTTAGCCTGCGAAACGAAATCATGCAGTGCTTCCCGCAGCACTTCATCCTCCGCCGGAAGTCGGACATGGGAATAGGCTTCTTCCACATCCGGAATCAATGCCGGAAACGCCAGCAAAACCGACAGCATCAGCCGGGCGCGGCGGCGCTGTGCGGCCTCGGCATCCGGGGCCATACGCGGCGGAATTGGCACAGGCGGTGGTGCTGGTACAAAACGGCCCTTGCTGCGAGGCTGAACTCCCCCGCGCGCAGGGCGGGCGCGGCCCTCGAAAAAGCGATCCATCAGCGCCGCGCGGTACTCCCCCGCCAGCATCTTCTCCGGAATGGTGTTGACGGCTTCCACCAAACGCTGACGGAAACGCGCCCGGCCCTCCGGGGTGGAAAGCGTCTGCCCGGCTTTCAACATATCGAACAAAACCGCCGAGAGAGGCTTGGCCTTGGCCAGCTCCGCCTCAAAGGCCTGGCGGCCACCGCGCTTGATCAGGCTGTCCGGATCATCCTTGGGTGGCAGCCGCAATAGCCTCAGCGACTTCTCAGGCGTTAATTGCGTCAGCGCCAGCTCGGCAGTTTTCAGCGCCGCCCGCTGGCCCGCCGCGTCTCCATCGAAGCAGATGACAGGCTCAGGTGTGAGCTTCCAGATCTCATCCAGATGCTCCTCCGTCAGCGCGGTGCCAAGCGGTGCCACCGCGCCACCAAACCCGGCCTGGGAGAGGGCGATGACATCCATATAGCCCTCGACGATGATCATCGCCGCCCCCTTGCGCACGGCCTCCCGCGCCAAATTCAGCCCGTAGAGCGAGCGGCGCTTGGAGAATAGCGGGGTTTCCGGCCCGTTCACATATTTCGGCTGACCATCGCCCATAATCCGTCCGCCAAAGGAGATCAGCGCCCCGCGCCGGTCCCGAATGGGGAACATCACCCGGCCAAAGAACATGTCCGTGGGCCCGCGCTCGCTTTGTTTCATCAGCCCAGCCTCGATAAGCTGGTTCGGCTTGATATTCTGCCCGCGCAGAGCGGCGGCAATCGCCCCCCGGCCCTCGCCGGACCAGCCGAGCTGAAAGCGGCGGATGGTATCATCCGCCAGCCCCCGCCCACGCAAATAATCCAGCGCCGGCCGGCCCTCCTGGCCCCAAAGCCATAGCTGATATTGCTTGCAGGCTGCCTCCAACACATCGGAAAGCCCGGCGCGGCGGGCCTCCGCCTCGGCGGCCTGGGGGGTGGGCTTGGGCACTTCCAATCCGGCCTGGGCGGCCAAATCCTCCACCGCCTCCATAAACGCAGCACCGGTGCTCTTCATCACAAAGGTGATGACATCCCCATGCTCGCCGCAGCCAAAGCAATGATAGTGGTCGTCATACACATAAAAAGATGGCGTTTTTTCTCCATGGAAGGGGCAGCAGCCCTTCCAGTCCCGGCTGGAGCGGGTGAGCTTGACCGAGCGCCCGATCACCGCGGCGATCGGCGTGCGTGCCCTTAGCTCATCAAGAAAATTCGCCGGAAGCGCCATAAAACTCTTTCCAAACCCTACTATGCTGGCCGTCTAGCGGCGCGTTGCTGTGCTCCGGTGCTCACGTACCTTACTGTACGCTCCGCTCCGGTGCTCGCAAGGCACCACCATCCGGCTCAGCCTAGCGGGTTTTGAAAAAGTTTTTTTAAGTTAAAGCCGCCTTCACCGCAGCGGAGGCCATGCCCATATCCAGTGCTGCGCCATGCTTGGCCTTCAGCGCGCCAACCACCTTGCCCATATCCTTCGCACTGGTCGCACCTGTTGCAGAAATAGCCTCTTTAATCGCGGCATCCAGCGCCTCGCCTTCCAGAGTTTGCGGCAGAAACTCAGAAATCACGGCAATCTCGTGCTCCTCCTTGCCGGCCAGATCCTCGCGCCCGCCCTGGCGGTACATTGCCACGGAATCCCGGCGAGATTTGATCATAGAACGCAGCATGGCCAGAATTTCGTCATCGGAAATCTGCTCCACGCCCTTTGGCCGGGCGGCGATGTCCGTATCCTTCAGCTTGGCCTGGATCAGACGCAGGGCAGAAGTGCGCTCGCCGTTGCGGGCCAGCATCGACTCTTTCACGGAAGCGGTCAGTTTTTCACGTAGGCTCATATCTTCATCTCCAGGTCCGGAAAAAATTTCCGGCCCATGTATAGCGTTGTTGAGGCCGGATTAAAATTCCGCTAAAGACTTTATCATGCACACGCCCATCGATGAAATCCTGCGCCGCCTCGGCGGCAACGAGGCTGCCGCCACCCTCACCGGAATCTCTCCCGAAGCTGTTCGCAAATGGCGCAGCGCCGGGGCCATCCCGCCGCGCCACTGGCCCGCCATTATGGCCGCAACCGGCCTCGCCTGGGAAGATTTTTCGGGCGTGCCGGATAGCACGGAGGTACCGCCAGGTGCCACCGCCGCCCTGGTTCTGGCCGATGGCACCGTGTTCTGGGGAAGAGGCTTTGGTGCCTTTGGAACCACCAAGCCGTCTGAGCTGTGCTTCTCCACGGGCATGACCGGCTATCAGGAAACCCTGACAGACCCCTCCTTCGCCGGGCAGATTGTGACGTTCACCTTCCCGCATATCGGTAATGTGGGCACGAACAAGGAAGATATGGAGGCCCCGCAGATTTTCGCGCGCGGGCTGGTGACGAAAGAGGATTTCACTGCCCCCTCCAATTACCGCGCCACGAATAACCTCGGCGGCTGGCTGAAGAGCCTGAACATTCCCGGCATTTCCGGGGTGGATACGCGAGCACTCACCTTGCGCATCCGCGACCTCGGCGCGCCGAACGCGGTATTGTGCTACCCGGAGGACGGCAAATTTGACCTGAAGGCCCTGGCTAAACAGGCCGCCGACTGGGCCGGGCTGGAGGGGCTGGATCTGGCCAAGGAAGTTTCCTGCACCCAGGCTTATAAATGGGCGGATGGCATTTGGAGCTGGGAAAACGGCTTTGCCGAAACCAACGGCGGCAAGCGTGTGGTCGCCATCGATTACGGGGCCAAGCGCAATATTCTCCGCTCGCTGGCCTCCGCCGGCTGCCAGGTGACGGTGGTGCCCGCCACCTATACGGCCGAGCAGATATTGGGGTTTACTCCGGATGGCGTGTTCCTCTCCAATGGCCCCGGGGACCCGGCGGCAACGGCGAAATATGCCGTGCCGGTGATCCAGCAATTGATGCAGGCGGGCGTGCCGATTTTTGGCATCTGCCTTGGTCACCAATTGCTGGCGACGGCCCTCGGTGGCAAGACATACAAGCTGGAGCGGGGCCATCGCGGCGCCAACCAGCCGGTGAAGGACCTGACCACCGGCAAGGTGGAGATCACCTCGCAGAATCACGGCTTCGCGGTGGATGAGAAATCCCTGCCTGAAGGCGTGGAAGTGACGCATGTGTCGCTGTTTGATGGCTCGAACGAAGGCATCCAGGCGAAGGCGAAGAAAGTGTTCTCCGTGCAGTATCACCCGGAAGCTTCGCCCGGGCCGAGCGACAGCGCGTATTTGTTTAAGCGTTTTGTCGAGTTGATGGGATGACGAGCTAATGATCATCACGCTCACTTCCGCTTTTATCGGTGCCGTGGCGGCTCTATTGGTTGCTATTCTAACTACAACCAATAACAGCCGCCGCGACCGGGAGGCTGATTGGCGGAAACTAAAGTTAGAAATTTATCGCGAATACGTTACCGCCATATCAGGAATGGTTGAGGGCAGAGCAGACAACAGTGCTCAAGATCGTTACTTAGACGCTTCGCATAGCCTGATGTTGATAGCATCACCAGGGGTATTGAAATTTCTCTTTCAATTCCAACAGGATCGCCTCAATAAACGACATCTAACTCCTCTGATGAAAGCTATTCGGAACGACATCAAACCACGACCAGACAACTCCGATGAAGGAATTGAGTTTCAAATGTTCAAGTTTAACTTGTGAGATTTCTAAAACCTTAAATCCCCACCTCCAATGAACTTTGAGAACTCAGATAGTCTATCTAGGAATTTCCAATGCCCAAACGCACAGACATCAAATCCATCATGATCATCGGCGCCGGACCGATTGTCATCGGCCAGGCTTGCGAGTTCGATTATTCCGGCGCCCAGGCCTGCAAGGCGCTGCGCGAGGAAGGCTACCGCGTCATTCTGGTGAACTCCAACCCGGCGACAATCATGACCGATCCGTCGCTCGCGGATGCCACCTATATGGAGCCGATCACGCCAGAGATGGTGGAAAAGATCATCGCCAAGGAGAAGCCCGACGCGCTGCTGCCGACCATGGGCGGGCAGACGGCGCTTAACACCGCCATGTCCCTCGCCAAGTCCGGGGTTCTGGAAAAGCTTGGCGTGGAGCTGATCGGTGCGAATGCCGAAGTGATCGACCGCGCCGAGGACCGTTTGAAATTCCGCGACGCGATGGCCGAGATCGGCATCATGGGCCCCAAATCCGCCATCGCCCATAATCGGGAAGAAGCAGCCGCAGCCTTGGATGTTGTGGGCCTGCCCGCTGTGATCCGGCCCTCTTTCACGCTTGGTGGCACGGGCGGTGGCATCGCCTATAACCGCGAGGAATTTTTTGAAATCTGCCTGGGCGGCATTGAGGCTTCCCCCACCAACGAGGTGCTGGTGGAAGAATCCGTGCTCGGTTGGAAGGAATATGAATTCGAGGTTGTACGCGACAAAGCGGATAACTGCATCATCATCTGCTCCATCGAAAACATCGACCCGATGGGCGTGCATACAGGCGATTCTGTAACAGTTGCCCCGGCACTGACACTGACGGATAAAGAATACCAGATCATGCGCGATGCCAGCATCGCCTGCCTGCGCCGCATCGGGGTAGAAACCGGCGGCTCCAACGTGCAGTTCGGCATCAACCCGGTGGATGGCCGCCTCGTCGTTATCGAGATGAACCCGCGCGTCTCCCGCTCTTCCGCTCTGGCTTCCAAGGCCACAGGCTTTCCCATCGCCAAAATCGCCGCGAAGCTTGCGGTCGGCTACACGCTTGATGAATTGCAAAACGACATCACCAAGGCCACACCTGCCTCTTTTGAGCCGGTGATCGACTACGTGGTCATCAAAATCCCTCGCTTCACCTTCGAGAAATTCCCCGGCACACCGGCGCTGCTCTCCACCTCGATGAAATCCGTCGGCGAGGCGATGGCGATTGGCCGCAATTTCCAGGAGGCGCTGCAGAAGGGCCTGCGCTCTCTGGAAACCGGCTTCTCCGGCCTTGATGAAATGCCCGCCCCTGGCGATGGCGGGGTGGATGCGTTCCGCGCTGCCCTTTCCACCCCCCGGCCAGACCGCCTGCTCGTCGCCGCTCAGGCCCTGCGCGCGGGTCTTTCGGTCGAAGAGGTGCATTCCGCCTGCAAGTTCGACCCCTGGTTCCTGGAGCAGATGCAGGGCATCATCGCTGCCGAGAACGAAGTGAAAGCCAACGGCCTGCCGCGCGATGCGTTCGGTTTCCGCCGCCTGAAATCCATGGGCTTTGCCGATAAACGCCTGGCGCAGCTCACCGGGCAGAAGGAAAGCGCGGTGACCGCCGCGCGGCTGAAGCTGGACGTGAAGCCGGTCTATAAACGCATCGACACCTGCGCGGGCGAGTTCGCCTCCGCCACCTCTTACATGTATTCCACCTATGAAGGCTCTTACGGCACGCCGCTGGACGAAGCCGATGTATCGGAGCGCAAAAAAATCGTCATCCTTGGCGGGGGGCCCAACCGCATCGGCCAGGGCATCGAGTTCGATTATTGCTGTGTGCACGCCGCCTACGCCCTGCGCGAGGCTGGGTTTGAGACCATCATGGTCAATTGCAACCCCGAAACCGTCTCCACCGATTACGATACCTCCGACCGGCTCTATTTCGAACCGCTTTTCGATGAAGATGTGCTTTCGCTTCTCCGCAAGGAGCAAGAAAAAGGCACGCTGCTGGGCTGCATCGTTCAATATGGCGGGCAAACGCCTCTGAAGCTTTCCCAGGCGCTGGAAGCAGCACATATCCCCATTCTTGGCACCTCGGCGGACGCCATCGACCTGGCGGAAGACCGCGAGCGTTTCCAGGAACTTTTAAAAAAGCTTGGCCTGCGTCAGCCGGATAACGGCATTGCCCGCTCTACCGAGCAGGCGGAGGCCATTGCCGAGCGCATCGGCTACCCGGTCATCATCCGCCCCTCTTACGTGCTGGGCGGGCGGGCGATGGAAATCGTCTATGACCGCTCCGGGCTGGAACGCTATATGCGCGAGGCCGTGCGGGTTTCGGGCGACAATCCGGTGCTGATCGACCGCTACCTTAACGAGGCCAGCGAAGTGGACGTGGACTGCATCTGCGACGGCACCGATGTTTATGTGGCCGGGGTTATGGAGCATATCGAGGAAGCCGGCATCCATTCCGGGGATTCCGCCTGCTCCCTGCCGCCCTATTCGCTCTCGCCGGCCATCGTCGCGGAGCTTCGGGCGGAAACCGTCGCCATGGCCAAGGCTTTGGGCGTGGTGGGGCTGATGAACGTGCAATACGCCATCCAGAACGACATGATCTACGTGCTGGAGGTGAACCCCCGCGCCTCGCGCACCGTGCCGTTTGTTGCCAAGGCCACCGGCGTGCCGGTCGCCAAAATCGGCGCGCTGGTGATGGCGGGGGCAAAGCTCGCCAGCTTTAACCTGGATGACAGCGTGCAGCCGCGCCATGTGGCGGTGAAGGAGGCAGTGTTCCCCTTCGCCCGCTTCCCGAATGTGGACACGCTGCTGGGGCCGGAAATGAAATCCACCGGCGAGGTGATGGGGCTGGACAATAATTTCGCCCGCGCCTTCGCCAAGGCGCAGCTTGGCGCTGGTGTGAAACTGCCGCTAAAGGGCACGGCCTTTGTCTCGGTAAAGGATGCTGATAAACCCGCCATCCTGCCCGTGGCGCGGCGCCTGACAGAGCTCGGCTTCTCAATTCTCGCCACCGGCGGTACGGCGCAATGCCTGGCCGAGGCCGGAATCCCGGTAAAACGCGTGAATAAAGTGCTGGAGGGCCGCCCGCATTGTGTAGACGCCATCCGCTCGGCCGATGTGCAGCTCATCGTCAACACCGCTTCCGGCGCGCAATCTGTGGCTGACAGTTACGACATCCGCCGTTCGGCGCTCACCCATGGCGTGCCGAACTTCACCACCATTGCCGGGGCCAGAGCGGCAGCCCACGCCATCGCGGCCCTGATCGGCGGCACTCTTGATGTTGCGCCGCTTCAGTCGTATTTTCATCAATCTTTCTGACCCCTGCGGGCGTTCACGCGCCCGTGGCGGTTTTTTGCGTAACTTCCAACCCATCGGGGGCCTCAGCGCCCTTGAGGAGATGCAGTGCAGAAATTTCCTATGACCGCGGCTGGCCTCGTGGCGCTTGAAGACGAATTGCGGAACCTCAAAGCGGTTGAGCGCCCGGCGATTATCCGTGCCATTGCCGAGGCCCGCGCCCATGGCGACCTTTCGGAAAACGCCGAATATCATGCCGCGCGCGAACGCCAATCCTTCACCGAAGGCCGCATCGCGGAACTGGAGGAAATCGTCTCGGCGGTGGAAGTGATCAATCCCACCTCCCTTTCGGGTGATACCGTTAAATTCGGCGCCACCGTGCTGCTGGTGGACGAGGATACAGAGCAGGAAGCCACCTACCAGATCGTCGGGCTGTATGAGGCCGACATCAAGCAGGCGAAGCTTTCCGTTACCTCACCGCTGGCCAAGGCGCTCATTTCCAAGCGCGTGGGAGACACCGTGGCTGTGCCCGCCCCTGGCGGGGACCGCTCCTACGAAATCCTGAAAATCAGCTACGTCTGAGATGCTGACCTACGCGGATGTTCTGGCCGCCTCGCAGCGCATTAAGGGTGCTGTGGTTCGCACGCCCTTTTTGAAGTCGGATGCACTCTCCCGCCTCACCGGTGCAGAGCTATACGTGAAGCTGGACCATCTTCAGGCCACCGGCGCTTTCAAGGAGCGTGGAGCCGCCAACAGCATCGCTCTGCTTTCGGCCGAGGAACGCAAGCGCGGCGTTATCGCCGTCTCTGCTGGCAACCATGCCCAGGCCGTGGCACGCCATGCCCAGCTTGCGGGCATTAAAGCCACCATTGTTATGCCCCGCCACACCCCGGCCACCAAAATCACCCGCACCGCCAGCTGGGGTGCCAATGTGGTGCTGCATGGGGAAACGCTGGCCGATGCCGCGGCTGAAGCGAGCAGGCTGGAGGCCCAGGAAGGGTTCTATTTCATCCACCCTTACGACAATGCAGCGGTGATGGCGGGCCAGGGCACCATGGCGCTGGAAATGTTCGAGGATGTGCCGGATCTGGACGCGCTGGTGGTGGCCACTGGCGGCGGCGGCCTCATCTCCGGCAGCGCCGTGGTGGCGCGGCATTTGCGCCCTGAATGCAAGGTTTATGGCGTTGAGGTGGAGCATTACGCCGCTTTCGCCCAGGCGTTGGCGGGCCAGGAGATCAAGGTCGGCGGCCCCACCATCGCCGAAGGCATCGCGGTGCGCGATATCGGGCAGAAACCGCTTTCCGTGTTGAAAGCGCTGAAAGTTCCGGTTCTCGTCGTCTCCGAACACGCGGTGGAAAGTGCAATCGCCGTTTATGTGGAGAATGCCAAGCAGGTGACGGAAGGTGCCGGAGCCGCCAGCCTCGCGGCGGTGCTGAGCTTTCCCGAGCACTTCCGGGGCAAGAAAGTGGGCATTTCCATCTGTGGGGCAAATATCGACCCGCGGATTCTGGCCAACACCCTTATGCGCTGCCTGCTGCGCGATGGCAGGCTGCTGCGCCTGGTGCTGGAGATGCCAGACCGCCCAGGGATGCTCGCCGAAGTTTCCCGCCGCATTGGCGAACTTGGCGGGAATATTCTGGAAGTTTCACATCATCGCCTGTTCTCCAGCCCCTCAGTGCAGGACGCGCAACTCGAAGTCATGATCGAAGCCCGCGATGCCGGGCATGGCGAGGCGATCGAAGCCTCGCTGGCGGAAGTGTTCGTGCTGCGGCGGCTGTAAAAAGCAGGGGGGTCTCCCCCCGCTACTTCACAAACGGCTTGGGAACACGGTTGCCCGTTTGGCGAGTGATCATCCAGCCCGGATATTCCGGCGGCAGCGCGCTTACCTCATCCAGCCGCGCCATTTCCTCGGCGTTCAGCACCAGCCCTACCGCCGCCAGATTATCGTCCAGCTGCGCGATGGTCTTTGCCCCGATAATCACGCTCATCACCTGCGGCTTGGCCAGCAGCCAGGCCAGCGCCACCCGCGCCACGGAAACCCCGTTCGCCAGGCCAATCTCGCGCATCACCTCGATGCATTTATCCGCGCGCTCGATATCCACCGGCGGAAAATCAAAGCTCAGGCGGCGGCTGTCATTCGCCTTTTCCGCCCCCGGCCCGTATTTGCCGGAGAGATACCCGCCAGCCAAAGGCGACCACACCATCAGCCCCAGTTTTTCCTCGGTCAGCATCGGCACCAGCTCGCGCTCCAGATCCCGCCCGGCGATGGAGTAATAGGCTTGCAACGTTTCAAACCGGGCATAGCCCTTGGCCTCGGAAAGCCCCAGCGCCTTCGCGATTTTCCACGCCGCCCAGTTGGAAACGCCAATATAGCGCACCAGCCCCTGGGAAACGAGGTCATCCAGCGCGCGGAGTGTTTCATCAATGGGTGTGACCGCATCCGTGCCGTGAATCTGGTAAAGGTCGATATGGTCCAGCCCCATCCGCTCCAGGCTGGCCTTCACGCCATCCATGATATGCCCGCGTGAGGCGCCACGATCATTCGGCCCAGGCCCCATCTCGCCAAACACCTTGGAGGCAACCACGACATCCTTGCGCTTCACGCCCAGGTTTTTCAGCGCCTGCCCCACCAGCCGTTCAGATTGGCCCATGGAATAAACATCCGCTGTGTCGATGAAATTCACCCCGGCTTCCAGCGCGCGGGCGATAATGGCATCCACCTCGTCCTGGCGGAGCTGGCCAATGGCCTTCCAGAACCCCGCATCCTCGTTGCCGCCGAAGGTCATGGTGCCAAGGCAGATTTCGGACACATAAAGCCCCGTGCGGCCAAGCTGCTTGTATTTCATGCTGATTGTCTCCTGAATGGCGCGAATATGGGAAGGCGAGGGATGGGTGGCAAGTGGGGGAAGCTTGCCGGTCCGCTATCGAGCAGCGATGTTGCAATAGCTGACGTTTGGGGTAAGGCTCGAATGGGCCGATGGAACCGAGCGGGAGGAGTGGTGGCTAAGTCCATGAAACCTGAGACTGGTCCGACTAGCTGTCTATTCACACGTGAGCGGTAGGTCGTTTAAGCTTCCGGCATGGGCGAGCACAAGATCAAGCAGTATAACCGCGAGCAGTATCTCCAGCACAATCCATTCTGCTGCTACTGCGGTGCGCAGGCGACGACGACGGACCACATTCCGTCGCGGGCATACTTTCTGCGGCGTGACTGGCCCGAGGGCTTCGAATTTCCGGCCTGCGAGACGTGCAACGATGAAACGCGGATCGATGAGCAGGTCGTGGCTTTCCTGCTCAACCTGCGCCTTATCAACAGCAGCCCGGCCATCGAAGAGTTGTTATCCAAGTTAGCCAAGGCAATAACGAACAACGCTCCGGAAATCATGCTGGAGTGGCGGGTGAACGTCCCAACATCAGTTAGCGGGCGAAAACGAGCTTTCAGGGAAGCGTTTGGTCCACTTGGCGACGAATTGCGTCGGGAGCAATACGGTATGATCGATATTGGTCCACTCACCAAGCAAAGAGTCAGTCGATTCATAACCAAACTCGGGAAGACATTATTCTACAAGCATATAGGTCGGATTCTGGATGGCTACATGTTCCAGAGTTGGCACAACATCTACACCGATCCTATGGAAACCTTACAAAAGAGGATGAATAACATTCACAATTTTGCCAAAAATATTGAAATACCGGAACGAGCAAAAAAGCCAACGATCGACCAATTCTTCTATCGATACAACTGCGATCCTGACCGGGGCTGGCTGTTTGCCTCTGTCACGTTCAGCGAGCAGATGATGTTTGACCTCATCGTCCTGACCGAGCCTGCTTTGGAGTGGATTCTTGAGCAAGCAGGACAGCCCGAAACGAAATCCGAATATGATTTCGCTAGGGAACGGCTAAAATTTCAGAGCCGCGCGACCGGGGCTGTTTTTCCTCACACGAATTTTCCGCGAGGCGTGGCGTTCCCTACTGTCCGCCCTGGTGCAATTCAGCGTCACTCAGTTTTTAAGCCCACCTGAATGTCCGACTTCGAGATCATTCGAAGGGCTATCATACGGCCTTGTTGGGTCGAAACCCGCCCCTATCTCGGCCCGCGAGCCAATTCCGTAATCACTCCATGCAACGTATTCAGCTCCTGGCGCGTCACCTCGCCACGCTGAAAAAAATGCCGGAGGTTACGCACCATACCAGGCCGCTTCTGCTCATTTTTCAAAAACCCGCTTTCATCGCATGCGCGGATGAGATGCGTCATGAAATTATCCAGCTCGCCCTTGGTGGCGGGCACGGTCTCGTTCACCTGCAACTCACGCGGCGGTTGTTCCGGGCTGCGCGCCAGCCACCATTCATAGCCCATCACCATCACGGCTTGCGCCAAATTGAGGGACATGAAATCCGGGTTGAGATCGTAACGGATCAAGCTGTCCGCATGGGCGATATCGTCATTATCCAACCCCGTGCGCTCCGGCCCAAACAGAATGCCGGTTTTCAAACCCCTTGTGCCTGCGCTAACAATTTCATTCGCCCCGCCGCGCGCGGTGAGCACGGGTTTGATGATATGGCGCGGGCGCGGGCAGGTGGCGAACACGCGGTGCAGATCCGCCACCGCCTCCGCCACGGTTTCAAACACCCCGGCATTGTCCAGAATGCGATGCGCGCCAGAGCCGGTGATCCAGGCGCGCGGCTGCGGCCAGCCATCGCGGGGGCTAACGATACGCATATGGAACAACCCGCCATTGCCCATGGCCCGCGCCACCGCGCCGATATTCTCGGCCATTTGCGGGCGCACCA
>JAKBCH010000112.1 GCA_021808055.1 Pseudomonadota bacterium
GGGTGAGATCACCATCACCCTGGATTGCGACGTGCTGAACGCCGATGGCGGCACACGCTGTGCCTCCATCACCGGGGCTTATGTGGCGCTGGCTTTGGCCTACCGGAAGCTGCGGGAGAAAAACGTGATCAAATCCATCCCATTCATCGGCCAGGTGGCGGCTATTTCCTGCGGCATCTATCAGGGCAACCCGGTGCTGGACCTGGATTACGCCGAGGATTCCGCCGCCGATGCCGATGCGAATTTCATCCTCACCGCCGCCGGGGGAATCGTTGAGATTCAAGCGACGGCGGAGAAATCCACCTTCGACGAACGCGCCTTCAACGCGCTGCTGGGGTTGGCACGCAAGGGGGCGGCGGAATTGTTCGCGGCACAGAAGGCGGCACTGGCGGCATGAATATCGGGCTCATCGTCGCGGCGGGGCGGGGGTACAGGCTCGGCGGGCCGCTGCCCAAGCAATATCTGCCGTTGGCGGGGCGGCCCATCCTGCGCCACACCATCGAGGCTCTGGCCCGGCATCAGGCGGTTGATGCCGTGCAGGTGCTCATCCACCCGGACGACCAGGCGCTGTACGATGCCGCGACCGAAGGGGCGGAGAAGCTGCTGCCGGTGCGCTTTGGCGGCAAGGAGCGGCAGGATTCCGTGCGGCTGGGGCTGGAGGCAATCGGCGCGCTGATGCCTGAGACCGTGTTGATTCACGATGCGGTGCGGCCTTTTATTGCCATGGAAACAATTTCCGCCGTGCTGGAGGTGCTGGGGCGCAATGCCGCCGCCATTGTGGGCGTGCCCCTGGCGGATACGTTGAAGCGCGTGGAGAATGGCATGGTTGCTGGCACGGTGAGCCGTGCGGGGCTGTGGCGGGCGCAGACGCCGCAGGGTTTTCGTTATAAGGACATTCTGCACGCCCACCGCCATGCGGTGCGTACCGCGCCAGAGACAGATTTCACCGACGATGCGATGATCGCCGAACATGCGGGCTTAAGGGTGGAAATGGTGTTGGGAACCGAAGATAATTTCAAGATCACCACCGCCGCCGACCTGGCCCGGGCGGAGGCGATGCTGCAAGGCTGAACATCCAAGGAGGCCCCGATGGCGCGGATAACGTTGTGTCTGGTTCCGGTTTTCACCATGGTCGCGCTGCCCGCCGCGGCGCAGACGGTTTTGACACTGAACGCCAGCGGAACCGCCCAGGCGGCACCCGACGAAGCGGTGGCGAATTTCAACGCCCAGGCCGTGGAGCCGGATGCCGCCAGCGCGCAAGCGGCTGTGAATCAGGCGGTGGCCAAGGCCATGGCGGCGGCAAAGGCCGTGCCGGGCGTGGAGGTAACCACCGGCGGCTACAACACCTACGCCACCACGCAGGATGGCCAGAAACCGCAATTTACCGCCCAGCAGAACATTACCTTTACCGAGCCCGCCATGGGCGGTGTGCCGGACCAGGCTTTTACCAGCCTTCTGGCGAAATTGCAGGCTGATGGGCTGTTGCTGAATGGGTTGAGCGGCGATCTCTCTCAGGCCGGGCAAAACCAGGCGCAGCGCGCGGCCATCCGTGATGCGCTGACGCAATTGCGCGCCGAGGCCGATGACATTGCGGCCGCGCTGCACAAGAAAGTTGGCGCGTTGAAAACGCTGAACGTGAACACCGGCGGCGGGCCAATGCCGCCAGGCCCGCGCATGATGGCCATGGCAATGGCTGCCCCGGCCCCGCAATCCGCACCAGACAACGTAACGGTAACGGCGAGTGTTACCGCCGAGATTGAGCTGGAACCAGGGGCTTAGCGCGCGATGATGTCCGGTTGCGCTCTAAGAATTGCTAAGGTGTGCCGTGGAAAAGCCTATTCCTCAGCCGGTGAAGGCGCGGGTTCAAGATGTATTTGGACGGAAAGACGCCGTTGGTCATTGTTGTGAATGATGTTTGCCGGAACGAATATCTTGCCGGCGTGGATGACCGCACTCTCTCCGGCTGGAATAACTAAGTGAATCAGCGTTGAGCGATTGACCTGGAAGATGCGCTGCTTGCCGGTAATCATTACGGAGACCGTAACGGGTGGCAGGCTAGTGGGTCTGTTCAGACCGCGCATTGTCAGAAGCAGATCATGCTTGCCGGTCGAGATCGTGATGTTCTTTCCGATCCAGTTGAACGCTTTGCCGGAAGGCCAGTAATCCCCGAGCACAGCGAAATAATCTAACGAAGTAGCAGGCGGCACCCTTACCAGAATGGCGCCATCGGTGCGGGTAACAGGCCAACCAAGAGCCAGCACAGCCTGCTGAAGAATCTCTGGCGTATCCGGCGCCATGGCGATCTCGCTCACGTGCTGACCCACGCAAAACGCGGCCATCGAATTGGCAAAGCTTGAAGAGGGAGTGCCGATTGTAAGGTCATGCACGGCGGCCCATTGCCAGGCTTGATTTGGCACAAAGCCGACATAACCGCCGCTTTGCGTGAAATCCAAGTTACCTTCGAGCTGCCAAGCCATGCCCGGCCCCTCCGAGGCAAAGGGTAACACCAGTATATTAGGCTTATTGCCCAATTGCGCGGATAATGCAGGTTTTGCAAGTGCGGCAGGGAGCTTTGGCATATTGCTCCAGGCAAAGGCCAGCGGATTGGGGAGCAGAAACAGAGCAGCGAGAGCCGTGAAAGCAATACGCCCGATGCGGCTTGCCATCCCACTGCTCTTCGCAATCCAGAACGCCGCCGTAATACCAGCGGCTAGGGACACGAACATGGTGAAGCGTGTAGGGAGGGCTGATTTGATCAGGGGCAGATCTGTCATCGGCAACCAGGGTAGCGGTATGCCTGTGGATTTGCCGGTAATGTGGAGAAACGGCCCCAGGCTGGCCAAGATGAGCAAGAGAATACTTAGAATCAGCGCACGCAGTCGCCGCTCGCCCCAATACTGCCGCGCGGTCAGGATGAGAATAAGAATAAGCGGAATGCCGAGATAGGCGCCTTGCTCCGCAGGATTGCCCGTGAAGTTATCGACAAGCGGTTTAACCATGAAGTAGCCAAAGCGCTCGGGCCAGGTGGGCAGAATAAAATTCAGCAGATTGGCTGAGAAAAACTCTACTGAATTGATTTCGGGCGGCACGGTCGAGGCGCCCCGCATAAGGCTAACAGCGTAAGGGATCGTCAAAATGAGCAGACAAAAGATGGAGGCCACAACCTCAAACGCAAGCCTCCAAAGAGCTTGCCTGTCTTCCGGCTCTCCGAAGCGCCAGAATATCGCCCAAACGAATGCCCCCAGCACCAGCAGACTCGCCACGATTTCCATCGAAATGCCGAATTCGAGAAAGAGCAAAATTGTTAGTAGCGTTATGAACCAGCGCCGGGAGATCGTACCTCCGAACCGCTTTACGGCGAGCAGAAGAATAAGTGGAACAAGGCAAATGAAGTCGAGATTGAGATGGCCAAGCATCTGTCCATATTCGTAGGCTGAGAAGCCAAAGAAGAAGCCACCAAATAAGGATGCAAGGTCGTCCCTGGTTATTTCCCGCCCGAGAAGATATGCCGTCCAGGCGCTCAAACCAGGCGACAAGACGCTGAGAACGTTAAAGGCAAAGACGGCGCCTTTGCTCAATGTTAGTGGCGCGGCACATAAGGCCAGGATTGGCACGGATGTTGCCCAGGCTAGATCATACCCCGATGGATACCAGATATATCGGCTCCACCAGGGGTTTAGCCCGTGCCGAATTGCGAATGGCCACCATTTCAGGAGCCACATAAATGTAATCGGATCGTTGCCGCCACCGAGATAACGGGTTGACCAGCCGCCATTTGAGCCAAACCAGATGAAAGACAGAAACAGAAAGAATACCAGGGCAAAAACAGGTGCAGGACGCCAGAGACGATGCGGCGGCAATTCTGTCTCTTTTCTGGTCATGCTGGTCATGCTGGTCATGAGCACTTTACCCCGTTAACCTTTAGGGCCAAATAACGCCCGGCCAGCACTAGCTGGGCGAATGGAGGATGCGGGTCCTTAGGCGATAGTGAATAGCCTGTGCATAGCCCTGTGCCAGCGCGTCTGGCTTTAAGCGGCCTTCTTCAGCAGCTTCTGCGCCACCAGCACTTCCGCGATCTGCACCGCGTTCAGCGCGGCGCCCTTGCGCAGATTGTCCGACACGCACCAGAAGGCGAGGCCGTTCTCAACCGTCGGGTCCTTGCGGATGCGTGACACAAAGGTCGCGTCCTCACCCTGGCATTCGATGGGGGTGATGTACCCGCCCGGCACGTGCCGGTCCTCAACCACCACGCCCGGCGCCTTGGCCAGCACCTCGCGGGCTTCCTTCACGGAAACCGGCTTTTCGAACTCCACATACACCGCTTCGGAATGGCCGATGAACACCGGCACGCGCACGCAGGTGGCGATAACAGGCACGTTCGGGTCCAGGATCTTCTTGGTCTCAACCGCCATCTTCCACTCTTCCTTGGTGGCGCCGTCATCCATGAACACGTCGATCTGCGGGATGACGTTGAAGGCGATGTTCTTCTGGAACACCTGCGGCGTGGCCGCCTGGTTCACGAAGGAAACCTTGGTATTCTGGTAAAG
>JAKBCH010000113.1 GCA_021808055.1 Pseudomonadota bacterium
CGCAAACTCCTTCTGTCCGCGGCGGTCTGCGTGGCCGCCATGCTCACCGCGGCCACGGCCGTTTATGCCAATGAGCCCGGCGCCACGGCCAGCGGGCCTGGCAAGGCGAAGCATCTGGCGACCAAGACACCGATCAAGCATCTGGTCGTCATTTACGATGAGAATGTTTCATTCGACCATTATTTTGCTACCTACCCGCAGGCCACCAACCCGCCTGACGAGCCGAAATTCACGGCACTTTCCGGCACGCCGCAGGTGAACAACCTGGCGAATGCCAATTTGCTGACGAACAACCCAAACTTTACCAACCAGGAAAACGGCGCCAACGCGGCGAACCCGTTCCGGCTGGACCGCACCCAAGCCGCCACCGCCGACCAGAACCACGGCTATACGGCCGAACAACATGCCTATGACGGCGGCAAGGCTGATCTGTTTCCTAAATATACCGGCAAGGCCACGCCGGGCGGCGCTGGCGCGTTCGGCACCAAGGGCCAGGTGATGGGGTATTACGACGGCAATACCGTGACCGCGCTCTGGAATTACGCCCAGCATTTCGCCATGGATGACAACGCCTATACCAACACTTACGGCCCCTCCACGCCGGGCGCACTGGAAGTCGTCTCCGGCCAGACGGACGGCGTGAAGCTCATCGCCAGCAGCAAATCCTCCTATTATCTGAAGAACGACATCAACGGGCAAACGGATTATGCGCTCATCGCGGATGTCGATCCTGGGTATGATGTCTGCTCGAAAAAATCCAACCAGGTGATGATGGAGGGCAAGAATATCGGCGACCTTTTGAACGAAGCCGATATCACCTGGGGCGGGTTCATGGGAGGGTTCGACCTTGCCGTTAAAAACCCCAACGGCACCACCGGCTGCAAGCGCAGCACGGCGTCCACCGTGGTCGGGCGGGCCGTGGTGGATTACATCCCGCACCACGACTGGTTCCAATATTACGCCTCCACAGCCAACCCGCAGCATCTGCGCCCCAAGGCGCTGGCTGATATCGGCTACAGCTACGACCATGACGGCCAGAAAGACCCGGCGAACCACGAATATGGCCTGAACGATTTTTATCAGGCCGTCGCGGCGGGCAATTTCCCTGCCGTCTCCTACATCAAACTACCCGCTTATCAGGATGCCCATGCCGGGTATTCCGACCCGCTGGACGAGCAGGCGGGGCTGGTGAAGCTGATCAATTTCCTGCAACGCCAGCCTGAATGGAAGCACACCGCGATTATCGTCACCTGGGATGATTCCGATGGCTGGTACGACCATGCCTTCGCCAAGACCACGAGCAGCTCCTTCAACGCGAAGGACGATCAACTCAACGGCCCCGGCACATGCGGCACCGGCACCCCGCCGGATGGGGTGGACGGCCAACCGGTGAACGGACGCTGCGGCCCCGGCACGCGCCTGCCGTTCCTGGTCATTTCTCCTTGGGCGAAGCAGAATTATGTCGACCACAGCCAGATCACCCAGGCTTCCGTCATCAGCTTCATCGAGGATAACTGGCTGCACGGCGAGCGGCTGGGCGGCGGCTCGTTCGACGCGCAGGACCAGTCGATCATGGGTATGTTCGATTTCACGCGGAAGCCGCATATGACGAAGCTGCTTCTGAATGCCGGGACGGGTGAGGCTGCCGCTTCCACGCAGTAACGACTATAAAGCGCCTATGCGTATTTTTATCAGCCTGGCGCTGGCTGCCGCGCTGGGGCTGTGCGTTGCGATTGTAGTCGTGCTGCGCAGCCCGGTTCCGGCTGGCGACTGGCTAACCAGCCCCGCCGCGAGTTTTGAACTGGCACGGGGCGAGAATCCGCACCCGGTGGTGTTGGTCCGCCCCGTGGCGGCGCCACTTTCAGCCATGGCGCAACTCGGCAGGCAGGTGTTTTTTGATGCCAGCCTGTCCTCGTCAGGCAGGCTGTCTTGCGCCTCCTGCCATAGCCCGCAGCATTTCTACGGGCCGCCAAATGCCCAGCCGGCGATGTTTGGTGGCCCGAGTCTAACGCGCCAGGGCGTGCGGGCCGTGCCGTCTTTAATGTATCTTGAGACGGAACTGAATTTCAGCATCGGCCCAGACCCCGCCGGCGAGGCTGACATCCTGCCCACGCTGTCACAGCGCGCGGCATTGGGCGCTTTGGCACCGCGTGTGACCAAAACCGCGCAGAGCACGGCACAGACGGCGGGGAATATCGTGCCGCAGGGCGGGCTGTTTTGGGATGGCCGTGCGAACACGCTGCAAGAGCAGGCGATGGGGCCGCTGCTAAGCCCTTTCGAGATGGATGGCGGCAGCATTGCGCGTGTTGCCACGAAACTGCGTGCCGCCCCCTATGCGCAATCATTCACGCAATTATTCGGCCCGAGCATTCTGAACGACCCTCAGATGCTGGTCTCGGAGGCGATGTTCGCCGTGGCGCGTTATCAAATCGAGGATGAGAGCTTCCACCCGTTCTCAAGCAAATACGATGCCTGGCTGGAAGGCAAGGCGCGTCTCACGTCAGCGCAGATGCGCGGTTATCTCTTGTTCAACAATCCAGAAAAAGGTGACTGCGCCGCGTGCCATATTGACCAGCCTTCACCGGATGGTCAGCCGCCTCTGTTTACAGACCATCAATATGAGGCGCTAGGCGTGCCACGGAACCCCGACCTCACAGTGAATAAAAACCCAAATTATTTCGACGAAGGCATTTGCGGGCCTTACCGGACTGACCTTGCCAGACAAACGCAGTATTGCGGCATGTTTCTGACGCCGACACTGCGCAATGCCGCCACGCGCCATGTGTTCTTCCATAACGGTGTTTACCATAGCCTTAGGCAGGTACTGGATTTTTATGATTTCAGGGATACAGACCCGGGTAAAATCTACCCCATGGCGGCGGATGGAAAAGTTGAAAAATTCAATGATCTGCCGAAGCAGTTCTGGTCCAACGTGGATACGTTGGACCCTCCTTTCAACCGGCATCTTGGCGAAAAGCCCCCGCTCACACCGCAAGAGGAGCAAGACATCATCGCGTTTCTGAAGACACTGACGGACGGTTATCGCCTGCGCCAGCCATAAACACTCCACCGTGCCTGCAACGGTGCAAAGAACATATATGTGACTCCTGGCCTGACCATTCAGTCCATGGCCGGCTTTGGTGCCGATTTGCACTGCGCCAACAGCGCTGCTGCGATTTCTTCCCATTCCGAGTCAAGCGAAGCGTTGAAGAATGGCTTCCGAGCCCGACGATACCAGTAAGCAGCGTTGCTCTCGTCACCTTCCTTGCGATGAAGGTAGGCATGTACCCAGTCTGCGGCACCCCCTTTATCAGCCTGCGCAGCGGCATGCGCGGCCTCCCAGTCCCCTTTAGCGTCAAACCAAAGGGCGCGAAGGGCGAGGTTGAGGTTTGGAGGCGGCTCGGCGTCCGTAATTGACGCTCGAAAGGTAGTGACATTCATTGGCTTTCTCCTATCTCGCTTTCACAGGCTCGTTTCACCATAAGCCGTGGTTGTGTTTTGTATGATAGATCATGCATAAATTAAACGGGATCGTTACGGCAAACCCTGAATCGTGCGCTGATCAAATTGTGCAATTTGTAGGGCTATACCTGCCAATCTTCACACCTCAGCCCTGGCACGCGCTGGAATTCTCCCAAACTACCCGTGACGATAACCAAGCCTCTGCTGCGTGCATGCCCGTATATCGGCTGTATGGGCCCATGAGGCACTTTGGCCAGAAGCGGGGTTCCGCGCAGGCTCCGGCCGCGTGTGCGGGTCATGTTGGTTTTCACCCATGTTTGATCGACAAAGACCAGGCGCCTGGGGTCTGGCAGGTGTTGATGCAGCCCAGCTTTTACAGTAAGCCACGCCGCGCGCCGGGTTAGCACAGTGGTAGTGCAGCGGTTTTGTAAACCGAAGGTCGGGGGTTCAAATCCCTCACCCGGCACCAGCCATCCAAGAAAGCGTTGAGCATCAGTAAGTTGATGTAAAGTTTTGAGTTTTTGATGCTGCATAGGTACACAAGACCTTGGCAACACTGATTATGTCATCTCCCTGAAAAGACCCCTGAACGGGAATGTACTACCTCCGCCTCCGTGTTCCCGCGCGACTCTCGGGCGTTCCTTGCGTGCCATCTGGCATCGTAAAGTGGAGCCTTGAGACTAAAGAATGTGACGCGGCGCCGAAGCGGAACCTCTCGCAAAGCCAACGCAACGAATTGAAATACATAAAAATAAGTATCTAGAACCTAGCTTCTCTGGAAAATCACACTAAGAGCTCTATCCATATCCGTCACGGCAAACATGAGAATTATTCTTACTGTTTGAGTCGCATTTCTCATTATTTGTGAGACAGACCACTAAAACGCACCCTATCACGTATCGAGATTCGCCACCCGTAGCGCATTGTTCACAATAAACTCTCGGCGCGGCTCCACCACATCGCCCATCAGCGTGGAGAATATCTGGTCC
>JAKBCH010000114.1 GCA_021808055.1 Pseudomonadota bacterium
CGAGCCGCTGTATAATTACGAGAATGTCGCCAAGGCCATGAAGATCATCATGGATGGCGAGGGCATCGCGCTCTCCCGCCGGCGGATCACGCTTTCCACTTCCGGCGTGGTGCCGATGATGGACCGCGCGGGAGACGAACTGGGCGTGAACCTTGCCGTTTCCCTGCATGCGGTGACGGATGAATTGCGCGACGAGCTGGTGCCGCTGAACCGCAAATACCCCATCAAGGAACTCATCGCGGCCTGCCGGCGCTACCCCAGCGCCTCCAACGCGCGGCGTATTACCTTCGAGTACATCATGCTGAAGGGGCTGAATGATTCCGAGGCCGATGCGCGGGAACTGGTGCGCCTGATCGCGGGCCTGCCCGCCAAGGTGAACCTGATTCCGTTTAACCCGTGGCCGGGCTCGAATTACGAGCCCTCCACCCCGGAAGCGTTACGAAAGTTTGCTGCGATTGTCATGCAGGCGGGCTATGCATCGCCCATCCGCGCCCCGCGTGGGCAGGATATTCTGGCGGCCTGCGGGCAATTGAAGAGCGCGGTGGAACAAGCCGCCGGGTAAACTGCCTTATTTCCAACAAAAACTGGCCCTTATGGCCGGTTTTTTCATATTCCGGCCACAAAGCCGCCCGCAACGGTTCATTACTCTCCGCAATGCCAGGGTGCTTGAAGCTTTCTCCGCCGGGAGAAAGATTAAGCCCACCGAAAAGCGGAAGGAGGACGGAATGGGCGTGTATCTGATCAGCGGCGGTGCCAGGGGCATAGGTGCTGGCATTGCCACCCGCCTCGCGCAGGATGGCCACCGCGTGGTGGTGGCCGACAAACTGAAGTCCGCCGAGACGCAAGCCCGCGCCGTGATCTGCGATGTGTCCGACCCCGCCCAGGTGGCGAGCTTGGTTACCGGCATCGAGATGATCGAGGAACGGCTGGACGGCATTGTCTGCAATGCCGGATTCATGATCCGCAAACCTCTTGAGGAACTTACGCTTGAGGAATGGAACAGCGTGCTGGCCACCAACCTCACCAGCACGTTTCTGCTGGTGCAGGCCGGGGCCAGGATGCTGCGAGCGGCCAAGGGAGCCGTTGTCACCATCGCCTCCACCCGCGCCCATATGTCCGAGCCAGACACGGAATCTTATGCGGCCTCCAAAGGTGGGCTGCTGGCCCTCACCCATGCGCTCGCCGTCAGCCTGGGGCCGGAGGTGCGGGTGAACTGCATTTCGCCGGGTTGGATTGATACCGGGCATTACTCCATCCGCCCGGGAGACCATGCCCAGCACCCGGCCGGGCGGGTGGGGAACACCCAGGATATAGCAGAGCTTACGGCCTTTCTGCTCAGCCCGAAGGCAGGGTTCGTCACCGGGGCTGAGTTCGTCTCTGACGGAGGAATGACGCGAAAAATGATCTATGCCGAATGAATCTTGACTTTAGACTATATTTAGATATATCTATATATATCTAAATAACCAAAGGTTCGAATATAATGAAACTACACCAACATTTCAGAGCCATGTGCGGAGAAAAGCTATTCCCTGCGCGCCGCTTCATGCACGAACGCAAGCACGGCCATCATCACGGCCATGGCGGGCGCCGTCGCTTGCTGGAGCATGGTGATCTGCGGGCACTGGTTCTGTATCTTATCGAGGAAGCGCCCCGCCATGGCTACGAGCTGATTAAGGCGATCGAGGAATTGGCCGGCGGCGCTTATACGCCCAGCCCCGGTGTTATTTATCCAACGCTGACGATGCTGGAAGAGCTTGGCCACATCACCGTCGAAACGAACGGCGCGAAGCGGCTTTTCAGCATGACCGCTGCGGGCAAGGAAACGCTGGATGCCTCCCGTCCGGCGGTGGAAGCCTTGTTAACGCGGCTGGCCAGCGGGCCTGGGCGGGACGCGATAATGCCGGTGCGCCGCGCGATGGAAAATCTGAAGACGGCTCTGCGCATGAAGCTCGGCGGCGGCGCGGCCAGCACAGAGGCCATGCGCCAGGCCACAGACATGATCGACGAGCTTGTCCGCAAGATCGAGGCACTGTGACCACGGATACGAAACCTCAACCCTGAAAGGAAATGGAAGCATGAATGCCACTGCCATCATCCCCACCGCCAGTGCCAGGCGTTACCTTGGCCAATTTGTAAACCATTTCGCCCATAAGCTTCCTGCCCTGCGGGAGCCTGACAATACGCAGGGTGAGGTGAGCTTCACCAACGGGCTTTGCACAATGGACGCGGATGCCCAGAAACTTTCCATTATTCTAAACGCTGAGGATGAGGCTGCACTTATTCGGCTGAAGGATATCGTGGACCGGCATTTGCTGCGCTTCGCTTTCCGCGAGGAGCTACAAATCGCCTGGCAGTAACCGTGCTAAACCGTGCCTTTCGGCCAGCGCTGGTGCAGCCACAGCCAGTCTCCTGGGGCATCCCTCACCCAGCCTTCCACGATGCGGTTGACCTCGGCGGTGAGCGCCAGCGTATCCGTGCTTTCGGGCAGAATAAGCGGCGGTTCGCAAACCACGTGCAGCCGTGCCGGGCCAAGACGCTTCACATGAATGGGAAAGACCGGGCAGCGCAGGCGCAAGGCGAAGCTCGCCAGCGCATCCATGGTCATGGCGGGCTTGCCGAAAAAGGGTACCGCAAGGCCGGTATCCAGCTTCTGGTCCACCAGAAACCCCAACACTCCGCCATTGCGCACATGTGCATAAGCCCCGCGTGCGCCCGCCGCCCCCTTGGCGAACATCCGCACGGGGCTGGCATATCCATCCCGCCGGAGCTGGCCCAGCAGCTCGTCCACCAGCCTGTTTGAAGGCGCGCGGTACATGAAACCGAAATTCACGTTCTTCGTGGCGGCAATAAGCGGCATCACCTCCCAATTGCCGGTATGGCCAGTGAAGAACAGCGCGGGCTGACCGGGTACCAGACGCGGCGCCACATGCTCATCCCAGCCTTCCAGCACATAACCGGGCTCGCGGCTGTCAGCGGAAACCTCGCGCAATGCGCCAAGGCAAACAAGTTCAGAAATAGTCTGGCCAAGATTGCGCCAGACCTGGTGAAGAATTTGCTTTCGCGCATCAGGCGAAAGCTCGGGCATGGCGAGGCGCAAATTGGCATCACCCACCTTGCGCGTAACCGGCAGGAGCGGGCCGATAACCACCGCCACCGCACCGCCCAGCCTTGATGCGGCTTCAGGCGGCAGCAGGCTGAGCAGACGGACCAACCCGCGCACCAGCTTTGCTTCGGCGCGGTGGGCCAGGCTTGGTTTTAGCGCGCTCATGCGTTCAGAAGCTGCTCCAGCGCCGCTTCATCCTCCCACGCCAGGCGCGCTTGCACGACCAGGCAGGCAGCGCGCAAGGCCGGTGGCAACTTCACGAAATCCTTCGCGGTAGTGACGAGTTTCGCCCCCTTGGTGCTGGCCTCGGCCAGCAGGGCGGAAGCCTCTTTGGCAGCATAGACGTGATGGTCAGGATAGGCGTGGCTGCTGACCAGATCAGCGCCCAGTGAGAGCACGGAGCGGAAAAATTTCTCAGGACGGCCAATTCCGGCGAAGGCGATCACCGGCCTCCGCCCCAGCGGCTCCGCGCAATCTGGAACCATGCTGGCGTACAAAACCGGCAAGGAGGGTGGCAGCCGCGCCAGCGCGCCAGTTTCGTCCTGGCCAACCAGAACCGCCGCATGGCAGCGGCTGGCAGCACTCTGCACAGGCTCCCGCAGGGGCCCCGCGGGCAGCAGCAGCCCATTGCCAAAGCCGTAGCCGCCATCAATCACCAGCAGCGACAAATCCTTACGCAAGGCCGGGTTTTGCAAACCATCGTCCATGACAATGGCGGTAGCCCCCTCCGCCAGAGCCAGCCTAGCACCCGCCGCGCGGTCCTCCGCCTTCACGGTTTGTGCGGCGGCAGCCAGAAGCAGCGCCTCATCTCCCACCTCATCAGCCGTGTGAATGCCGGATTCAACCAGCAAAGGCCCGCGCAGCGCGCCGCCATAGCCGCGCGTGAGCGCGAAGGGGCGGCCGGGAAGCCGCGCCAGAATATCCAGCACCACAATGGTTTTGCCTGAACCGCCCACGCCCACATTGCCCACGCAAACGGTTTTAACACCGATGGCGATACCAGGGCGGCGCATCCGGCGGGCGGTTGCAATACGGGTTATGAGCCCGAAGGGCCGCAAAAGCTGTGCTACGGGTCCGCGATGGGTCCAGAATTCAGGGGCGATCATGATACGCCATTCAAGATGAGCCTTGAAAGCCGTTCAGGCAATCGCTCGGCTTCCGCAAAAATACTGGCCGCACGCGCACCGGCTGCTTTTGCCGCTTGCGGGTCAGCCAGCCAGCGTCGTACCGCCGCGATAAGGCCCGTCCCATCCGTCACATCCAGCAGCGCCTCGGCGGCACGCAGCCGGGTGGCGGCCTCCTCGAAATTTTCAAGATGTGGGCCGCAGATAACC
>JAKBCH010000030.1 GCA_021808055.1 Pseudomonadota bacterium
GGCGCATATCGGGCAAGGCCGGAACATGGCTGGCGCGCTATTATGATGCTGCCGGTGAACGGGTGCGGAAATATCAGGCCCTTGGCACTGCCGATGATCTGCTTGATGCCGATGGCGTTTCAACCCTGACCTTTGCCCAGGCCCAGGAAGCCGCCCGCACTTGGTTTAGGGACGTTACCCGCGCCGGGGGGCGGGTCATCGAATCCCCCGCCATCAAAGAGATCATGGCCGACTACCAGCGCGACTACGCGGCACGCGGCGGTAAAGCGGCTGACCGGCTGGAAAACACCATAGAAGCCCATATCCTGCCCACCCTTGGCGACAAGAAAGCCTCGGACCTGACCCATGCGGCAATCCGGCGCTGGCACCAGGCGCTTGCTACGGCCCCGGCGCGGCTGCGAACAAAGGCCGCCGCAACTAAGCAGGCTACCCGCAAGGTGGCCGCCGATGATGCCGATGGCCAGCGCGCCCGCCGTGCATCCGCTAACCGCATCCTAACCGTGCTGAAAGCCGCCCTGAACCTAGCCTTTCAGGATGGCCGTATTGTCTCTGATGAGGCATGGCGTCGGGTTGTGCCGTTCAAGAACGCTGAGGCCGCCCGCGTGCGGTTTCTGAGCGATGACGAAGCCGCCCGGCTGGTTAATACCGCCGACCCCGGTTTCCGCCCCTTGATCCAGGCCGCGTTACTGACCGGCGCGCGCTGGGGCGAGCTGACCTGTTTACGGGCTGCGGACTTCAACCTGGATTCTGCCACGCTGCACATTCGGCAGAGCAAAAGCGGCAAGCCCAGGCATATCACTCTGACCGACGAGGGCGCGGCGTTCTTCACCCAGCAAGCCGCTGGCAAGGCCGCCAAGGCGCTGCTGCTGCCCCGCCCTGATGGCAACGAATGGGGCAAGAGCGAGCAGCAACGGCCCATGAAAGCCGCCTGTGAAGCCGCGAAGATCACCCCGGCCATTGGCTTTCATATCTTGCGCCACACCCATGCGAGCCGCCTTGCCCGTGCCGGGGTTTCCTTGGCCGTCATCGCGGCGCAGCTTGGGAACGGCGAGGCCATATGCGCCAAGCACTACGCCCATTTAAGCCCGGACCATGTGGCCGATGCCATCCGCGCCGGGTTTGGCAGCATGGGCATTGTGGCGGAAAGCAACGTCAAGGTGCTGAAACGATGAAAGACCCGCGCCGGGCGGTTCCCGGCAAAAGTTGGGCCGGAGGCGTTGGAGCGCCACCCGGCCCGATGATCCTACGATGGAGAGACGCCATGCCTAAGACCGGGCCTAGCGATAGCACACCCTGCGCCCCTCGCGCAAAACTTGATGCCTTGGCCGATGAGCGCCGCTTCCATGATTTAGTCATGGAAGCGCTAGGCGACGACCCGCGCAGGTGGGGAGAAACTGCCACCCGGCCCGAATCGCATGAGTGGGTGTATGTTGTTTCCGCAATCAAGAATTACGCCCGCCGCCCGTGGAGTTGTAAAGATTCTGTGGAACTAACCGAAGCCATCCGGCGTCAAAAGCGCGAGCGGGAAACATTGGAAGCCGCAGCCAAAATTCTTGAAACTGATTTAAAACGCCTGCCGGACACCCCCGCCTTTATCGAGCCTCGCCGTGCGCTCATTGAAGCGATAGGCCAGCTTAGGTTGCCTCGGGGAGCCGCTGATTCAAAAGGCGATGCAATCAGTCAGATTAGCCTTCAAGGCCCGACATGGCAGGAATGGGCCTATATCGTGAGGGTCCTCTCGCCTACGATTTATACGATCCTCGCCAATCATAAAATCACTGTGGCGACAGGCCCTAATTCGCCAATTATCCGGATCATGCAGGATATACTGCAACTTATCTATGGAAATACGTCTTTGCCTAACTTGAAAGCAATCTCAAAACTTGTTCAAAAAACCATAGACGAGGCTTAGCACTATTCCGTCCCGATTAGGGGGGCAGACTCGTGAACCGGCTTGGCGCGGCGTGGTTAATAAAATCGTTCCACTGGACGAGGATGAACATGTCTCCACGATATTTGAAAGTACCGGAGGCCGTTAGCTACAGCGGCATCTCACGCACCAGGCTATATGTTGCGCTCGCTCGCAATGAGATCATCGCTCGCAAGTCTGGCAAAATCACGCTGATCGACCGCGAGAGCCTGGACCGGCATCTTGATGCCCTACCGCGCGCGGACATTCGAATTCCATCCGCCGCATAAAAATACCCCGAGCGCGAACTCGGGGCATCAATAAAAAACGGTAAGCCTGCTCTTTGTGTTTAGCAAAAGCATGGCCACGCCGCAACTCAAAAAACGGACCACGCTCATGCCAAAACCTGCACATGATATTCTGCAACAACACGCTGTCGCCCTGGCCGCCGCTGGCCGTCGCGTTTTCCCGATGAATCCCGAAACCAAACGCCCGGCCTGCGCGCATGGCGTGAAGGATGCCAGCCTTGACCTTGAGATTCTCCGCGAATGGTTCAGCCGCCCCGGCCTTGTTCCCGCCGTCGCAACCGGCGAGCCGAGCGGCGTTGTCGTGCTGGACGTGGACAAGCAGCACGGCGGGCTTGAGTGGCTGGCTGGGCACATGGACCGGCTGCCGGAGACGGAAGCCTACACCACAAAATCCGGTGGCCAACACTGGGTTTTTCAGTATCGCCATGGCCTGAAAACCATCGCCTTGAATCGCATCGGCGGCGGTGTCGAGCTGCGAAGCACCGGCGCATCTGCGATCTATTGGCCCGCCATCGGCTTACCGCGCATTTCCGATTCGCCGCCCGCTCCGTTTCCGGAATGGCTGCTGCCGCCTAAGCCCGCGCCCCGCGATCCTGCACCGCCTCGCGTGCAGGATGACGCCAGCCTCTCAAACCTCCTGCGCTTCGCTGCTCATGCGCCCGAGGGAGAGCGTAACCGCCGCCTTTTCTGGACCGGGTGCCGCTTGGCCGAACAGGTGAGACACGGCACCTTGAGCGCGGCTTATGCGATGGCGCTGATTGAGGCGGCCGGAATACAAGCCGGATTGCCCCGCCCCGAAGCCCGCGCAACCGCTCAGAGTGCGATCGGGGGCCGGGCATGAACATGCAGAACGACCCCCACGCCGCCGCTGAGGCTCTGCTGAGCCGCGCCATGCTGCCCGCGCTGATGATCGACAAAGGCGATCTGCCCGCCGCAGTGCGGGCCACCAGCGAGATGCTGGCCGCAACGGGGCACATCTTTAACCTGGCCGGGTTTTTAGTCCGTATCGAGAATGAAACCGGCCACGCGGTGCGCGCTGTGCCGGTGACGCATCACGCCGCGACCATGTGGGTGCATGAGCTTTGCCGCCCGGTTTCGATTGATGACAAGGGGCTCGAAAAATCCACCACATTTCCAGAGCGTGCGGCCAAAATGCTCGTTGATGCCGTGACTTTGTTCCCGCCACTGGACGGCATCGCAACTGCGCCGCTCTTGACCGCTGATGGAAGCATCCGGTGCGCCGAAGGATATGACCCGGCCACCCGGTTATATTGCGCCCGTGCCCCTCGCGTAACCGTGCCAGAGCACCCCAGCCAGAGCAATGCAAAGGCAGCGTTGCAGAAAATCAGAAAGGTTTTTGCAACATTCCCCTTTTTTGGTAGCCAGCGCATAACCGCAAATGACCTGGATCATGTGGACCCCTCCACACCCCCAGGCGAGGCGGAGAGCGCCTTCCTGGCGTGCCTGATGACCGCGATATGCCGCCCCAGCCTGCAACTAGCCCCTGGCGCGATCATCACCGCCCCGGAAATCAGCGGCGCTGGTTCTGGCAAAGGCCTGCTTGTCCAAGCCGCCAGCATCATCGCCTACGGGCAAACCCCACCGGCCTTCACGGCGGGCAGCGACCGCGCCGAATTGGAAAAGCGCATTGCCTCTGAACTCTTGCAGTCTGGACCGGCGTTTTTTCTCGACAACGTAAATGGCACCGCTTTGAAATCGGATACTCTGGCCAGCGTCATCACAGAGCGTCCCGCCCGCGTGCGCGTCTTTGGTGAAACGCGCATGGCGGAATTGAACTCCACGGCCTGGGTTGCCGTCACCGGCAACGGCTTGACCATCTCCGAGGACTTGGCGCGGCGCTTCTTGGCGGTAGAATTAGAACCAAATTGCGATGATCCAGAATCGCGCAACTTCCCCACGGGCCGCGATGGCTTCCTGGCCGAAATCAAAGCCCGGCGCGCGGAATTGCTGAGTGCTGCCCTGACAATTTGGAGATGGGGCAGACAAAACGAAATGCAGCGAGGCAAGCCGTTAGGCAGTTTCGAGACATGGGCGGCGTGGGTACGCGATCCCCTGCTAACCCTTGGCTGTGCCGATTCGGTGGAGGCCATCGCCAAGGCCAAGGCCCGCGATCCGCTGCGCCAGCGTGTGTCAGAACTTTTTGCCGCCTGGTGGCTTGAGCACCGCACCGCGCCGATGAAAATTGCTGAGCTTGCCGATACCGTGAGGGAAATTGCCGATCCTCAAGGTCGGGGACGGCAGTTTACCGCAACATTCATCGGAAAACTTTCTGGCACGCGCCTTGGTGGCTTTGTTCTGACGCGGCAGGAGGCAGCCGGAGCGCGCAAGAACGGCGCGACATTCCAACTGCGAAAAATTGAAAACTGAAAGGAAAATGCTATGAACACTCGAAACGACTATGCAGACTTTGATGCCAAATTCAGCGCCATGACAGAGCGGGCCGGTCAGGCTGCCGAGCAGGGTTTTTCGGCCCTGACCAAAACGCTGCAAGAGGCGATTGCCCTGCAAACCGGTGAGATCGAGAGGCTTCGCGGAATCATCGAGGATGGCACGCAAATTCCCGAGCGGCACCCCGTACAGGTGAACATTAGCAGCACGGCGGAAGGAAGCCGAACGCGCCGTGATGTGGTGGCGATGGCACAAGATCACTCGCTTTGGGCATTGCTGGATATTCCGTCCCACCCGAGCGGCATGAAACATCATCACGGCTGGTTTCGCCTGCCAGCACTGCCGCAAGCTGGCGACGAACTGAACAACCGCCCTGAAGCGGAGGCTGAATAATGGATAACCGCTTGAAGCAAGCCCGCGATCATTTGGCGGGCACCCAGCGCGCCACGGCTGACGCGGAGCGCAATTTACAAGCCGAGCGGAACCGGCTGGCCAATTCCGGGAAGCTGCACCCCGTCAAAACTGTGGAACTTGGTCATGAGGTTACTCGTTACGAAGGAGACATCACCGCTTATTTTGCGCCCTTTATGCAAGGCGTAACCTGGCGAGGCCGAATCAATCGCTTGCCGATTCGGAAAGGGAAGTGAAACGCCGCCCGCAATGGCTGGTTTGGTTGCGCGTCAAATTCCACATCTGGCGTGCGCGGCGGGATATGTCCCCCGTTGCATGGGCAGCGCATCGGCGCGCTATCGAGGACGCCTCACGGTACGAAGATAGCCGCGAGATCGAGCGGCAATGCCAAGCCGCCCGCGATCTGGTGCAGCGCCTTGAAACCGCTGCCGCCGTGGGCAGCCAGGAAGCCCGCCAGCGCCTCAAAAAACTGATGTTCAATCCCATAGGCCAAACCGCCGCAAAGGCCGCCAGCGAGGCCCTACGCCGCCTAGACCAGCAACTTATGAACGGAAACTCAAAATGACCCACGCACAATTCCCCGCCGCGCGCGTTGCGGCTGCCGCCAAGGCACGCCTCGCCCAGATACAAGACGAGAAAGAACCCCGAGACGAAAAAACAGAACGTGTCGAGCATCTGCTGGCCATAGCCCGAGCTTTCCCGGCGAATGACATAGTGAGCCTGGGGCTGGATGATTTTGTGTTGCTTCGCCGCCACTTCCCTGACCCAGCAAAGTCCGGCGATGAGTGAGCGAATCAAACGCAATCAGGCTGCAAAGGCTTTACGCATCGCAGCCATTGCGGCCCGGCGGCGGTTCTATGCGGCGCTGAAGGAGATTGACGGACTTCTAGCCGCCAAGCCAGATGAGGCAGCCGAGAAGCTGCGGCCCTATCTCGAAGCCGCGAGTAAGCTGCCCGAATAAGAGTTTCCGAACAATACGCGCGGGCATGTGCTCGCCCGTGCGCGAGGGCTTAACCAGCATTTCCGTCCGCTAAGCAGTACGCGGGGGCGCGCGCATGTGAACGCTCGCACGCAAGAGACCTACCCAGCCCCGGCCATAGCGCCGGGGTTTTTGCTGCTTGAAGGTCGGTTTCGGCATGGTCTGAGTGGCCAGGATTAGGCCGGGCGATCATGAAATAAGAAAAGCAAAGGCGTATACACGATCTTTTGAAAAAATTGAAAGAAACCGTAACGAATTGAGGGCGCGGCGCGGATGCCTCTTGCAAAAAAACGGCTGAAAACCTAGGTTTTTTAACCCCAAAAAACAGGCATCGCACTCATCCGCGCAGGCATCCGCAGAAAAAAGTGTAGATTATACCATGGCAGTTACATTTAAGCGCGGATGAGTCCGATGGGTATCCCAATCTACGCGTGGAAAAATCTAAAAGAGATATACCATGATGGGAAGGTTAGACGTGTCCCGTACCGTGTATGCCGTACATATGCCGTATGAACAGATTAACATCTGTGGATAACACGAAAATATGCAGGAAATACAATGGCGTCCCCAAGGGGATTCGAACCCCTGTTACCGCCGTGAAAGGGCGGTGTCCTAGGCCTCTAGACGATGGGGACTAAAGGTGCGGGCGCTGGTACGATGCCCAGGCAGGCGCGTCAAGCAGGTGCTGCATCAGAGATGAAAAAACCTGCCGAAACCCTGCCCTGCCAAGTTTCCGCCCGTAAATGCCCGGCCAAGTGCAAGGGCGCGCCACCAGCGCGACTCAAGGCTTCCGCTAAAGGCCCTTCCTTGGCGCGGAACAAGAGCGCCTTCAGTCGGCCGCCACCCTCGCCTTCAACCATCAGCCGGATGGTGTTACCATCCTTGCCGATTCGGTCGGTCTTCACCACCCGAGCGCGTGGCAGCACAAATAGCGGTTCATCATTGCCCGTGCCAAATGGCCCTAGTCGGGACACCATCTGCGCCAGGGCGGCATCAGCACCCGCCACGCCCAGCACGCCATCCAACACCAGCTCCGCACTGGGCGGTATCAATGCGGCGCTGGCCAGCCGGTCATTCAAAAACTCATGAAACGCCGAAAGGGCTGTTTCCGGCGCGGAAAATCCCGCCGCCATGGCGTGCCCGCCGCCGGTGGCCAAAATCCCGCTCTGCCGGGCCGCAATCACCGCCGCACCCAGATCAATCCCCGGCACAGACCGCCCAGACCCCTTGGCCATGCCATCTATTATGCCCGCCACCAGGGCCGGGCGGTTAAATCGCTCCTTCACCCGCCCCGCGACAATCCCCACCACGCCAGGGTGCCACCCCTCCTGCGCCAGCAGAATAATGCCATGCCCTGCCGCCACCTGGGCCTCGGCACGGGCCATGGCATCGCTGGAAACCCCCGCCTCCACGCCCTGGCGCTGCTTGTTCACCGCGTCCAGCGCCTGAGCCAGCTCGGTAGCCAGCTCCGCATCCTCGGCCAGCAGCAGCCGCAGCCCCATATCCGCCTCGGCAATGCGCCCGGCGGCGTTAATGCGCGGCCCCAGCATAAAGCCGCAATGCATAGCGGTGGGGGCCTCGGTCAGCTTCGCTACGTCTAAAAGGGCGGCAACTCCAGGCCGCGCCCGGCGCGCCATCACCCTCAGCCCCTGAATCACAAAGGCTCGGTTCAACCCCGCCAGCGGCATCACGTCACAAATCGTCGCCAACGCCACCAGGTCCAGAAATTCGCGCAAATCCGGCTCCGCGCGTTCGGCGAAAAAACCTCGTTGCCGCAACGTGCGCAGCAGCGCCACGGCGGTGATAAAGGCCACGGCGGCAGCACATATCGTCCGCAGGCCAGAGGAACAATCCAGCCGGTTCGGGTTCACCGTGGCGCGTATGGGCGGTGGTGGCCCCTCGGATTTATGGTGGTCCAGCACCACGATATCCACGGCGTTATGCAGCGGCGCAAAGGCACTATGCGCGGCGGTGCCGCAATCCACGCACACAATCAGCTTCGCACCCCGCCCCGCCATAGCCCGCAGCGCCTCGGTGTTTGGGCCATAACCTTCCATCAGCCGGTCCGGCACATGGTATGTCACCTCGCAACCAAGCTGGCGCAACAGCGCCACCATCAAGGCGGAGGCACAAGCGCCGTCCACGTCGTAATCGCCAAAAACCCCCACCATCTCGTTTTGCATAACCGCATCGGCCAGGCGGGCGGCAGCCACATCCATGTCCATCAGGCTCGAGGGGTCGGGCAGCATCGCCCGCAGCGTCGGGTCCAGAAAGGTGGGGGCATGGTCCACCGTCACGCCGCGGGCGGCCAGCAAGCGGCCCATCAGCTCCGGAACCCCGAGCTGCTGCGCCAGCCCTTCGCCCTGGCGCTCCTGCTGTCCCGGCCGCCAGACCCAGCTTTTCCCGGAAAGGCTCTGGGTAATGCCGAAAACATATGAATCCATATTCATGCTTCAGCCCGGCTCCACGAGTCGCAGCAAGGCCGTCAATGGATTAAGACATAATGCACAGTGTACCGCACCGTCACATGGCCGTCTTTTGCATCCTTCGGAAAAGGCGGCAGCGTGTTGTCGTTGAAAAGCTGCTCCCATGCCTGATCCAGAAAGGGCGAACCCGCCGAATCCAGCAATTTCAACCCGGTCACGTGGCCGTTGCGGTCCACGGTGAATTGCACCGTCGCCGTGCCCTCCTGGCCTTGTTCGGCCGCCGCCTGCGGATAATAGGCGTGTTCCTGCACCCATTTCGTCAATGCGGAATCCCAATCAGCGCCCGCATCGCCCTTCACTGAGAAATCAGATGCAGTGGCCGCCTGCGCGTCCGAGGTCGGTAGAGAAAAATTCATTCCCCTGGGCGCTGGCGGCGCGGGTGGCGCCACAGGCGAAACATTGCCGTAATTCATCCCGTTCAAAAACACATATTTCTGCTGCGGTGCGGGCCTGGTTTTGTGCTGCGGGGCCGGGTGCGGGTGAGGCATGGGCGGAGGATTCGGCAATGCCGCCAATGGCAGGTCAGGCACCTGCACTTCATCCTGTGTCGCCGCCTGGGCCTGCTCCTGCGGCGGTGCGGCCGGGGGTGGGGGCGGCGGCGGTGCCTCGGCCATTTGCGGCGGGCCGGGCGGAGCCTTGGGTGTGGTCGTTTGCGGCCTGGTGCCGCCATTGTCGAACACCACATCAACACCGGGCGGGCTTTGTAACTCCTCCGGCGGCGGCTTCACATGGATGAGCAGCAAAGCGGCGATAACCAGCACATGCAGCAATAACGCCGCCCCCCAGGCCCATGGGTTGCGGCGTTGCGTTTGCACAGGCGAGGCCAGATGCTCCCCCGCCACGAGCAGCTCCGCCCCTTCCAGGGCGGGCACAATCTCAGTAACCGGGGTAATAATAGCCGGGTGGCGGCGGTGGAGGCGGCGCATAATAGGCTGGCGGCGCGTAGTAAGACGGCGCAGCAGGCTGTTGAATCGATTCGCCATGTCCCACCATGCATTGCGCGTAGGCCACATCATAACGGCCCTGAAGGGAATCCGCCGTAGCCTGCGTATTATTGCCTGCCGTGGCCGCGCCGCCAAGCAGCCCGGCGCCAGCCCCCACAGCCGCACCAGCACCCACATTGCCAGCCAGCGAGCCCAACGCAGCACCAACCCCCGCGCCGATCAATGTACCCGCCGCCGCCGTCATCGTGGAATTATTCTGCGAGTTCTGCGCCACCTGCCCGCTATCGGGCATTTGCGAAGCCGCATAGCTCTTGCAATAAGCGTCATCGGCCTGAAACTGGTTCCAGCTTTTACCCTGGCCAGGCAAGGCCACCACCGTCGGCTGGTTTGGCACCGTTGCCGTGCAAGCTCCCAGAGCCAGCATCGGCACCAGGGCAATTCCCGTTAATTTCCTCAACATCTTGAACTCCCGTACAAGACCAAGCGTTTACCGTATCCTATCAGATCTATGCTGCTCCCTGAAACAGGGCAACGCGCAAGCTGGCCGTATTACAATTCGTAGCTCTTGGCTGATTTATTCAGGAATTGCAGCGAAAACAGGGTTACCCCCCCTCTGCCACATTTTTCAGAAAATCCTTCACCTTGGCGAAGAACCCTTCATGCTCAGGGCTCACAGATCCATGCCCGGCGGATTCCTGCTCAAAATCTTCCAGCAATTCGCGCTGCCGCTTGGTCAGGTTTTGCGGGGTCTCCACCGCCACCTGAATATACATATCCCCCCGCTGGGTGGAGCGCAGCACGGAGAACCCCTTGCTCCGCAACCGGAATTGGTCGCCAGACTGCGTACCCGCCGGAATTTTCACCTTGGCAGCCGTGCCATCAATCGCCGGCACCTCAATTTCGCCGCCCAAGGCCGCCTGGCCCATGCGCAGCGGCACGCGGCAGAAAATATTCGCGCCGTCGCGCTGGAAGATCGGGTGCTGGCGGATAGAAACATGCACATAGAGATCCCCCGGCGCCGCCCCGCGCGGCCCTGCTTCGCCCTCGCCTGAAAGCCGGATGCGCGTGCCGTCCTCCACGCCCGCCGGAATCTGCACGGAAAGCATGCGCTCACGAGGCACGGTTCCGGCACCAGAACACACACGGCACGGGTTGCGTACCACGCGCCCCGCACCGCCGCAGGTGGGGCAAGTGCGCTCCACCACGAAGAACCCCTGCTGCGCGCGCACGCGCCCTGCCCCGCCGCAAGTGGTGCAATTATCGGCGCTAGCGTTTTTGTCAGCCGAGCCGGTCCCGTTACACGCATCGCAAGCCATGCGGGTGGAAACGCGAACATTCGCCTTGGTTCCGGCAAAAGCTTCCGTCAGATCAATCTCCACAGCCGCTTTAATGTCCGCGCCGGTCTGCACACCGCCACCGCCGCCGCGTCGGCCGCCGCCAAACATCTGCTCGAAAATATCGCCAAGCCCGCCTTCAAACCCAAACCCGCCGCCGCCGAAACCGCCGCCGCCCATGCCGCCATTCTCAAAAGCCGCATGGCCAAACCGGTCATAGGCCGCGCGCTTCTGTTCGTCCTTCAGAACGTCATAGGCTTCGTTGAGTTCCTTGAATTTCTGCTCAGCCTTGGCATCGCCTGGGTTACGGTCCGGGTGGTGCTGCATCGCCAGCTTGCGATAAGCCTTCTTCAAATCGTCGGCGCTGGCGCCGCGCTCGACCATCAGCACGGCATAGTAATCAAGTTTGGCCATGGTGCCGCTTCAATCCTCGAAATTCCGCTGAAATGGAAAGTCCCGGAGCGAGCCCCGGGACCATTTTAGATTACAAAAAACCCCGGCTCACGCGGATTTGTTCTTGTCGTCGACATCCTCAAAATCCGCGTCCACGACCTTTTCGCCATTCGGCCCGGCGCTTTCAGCCCCAGCCTGCGGCTCGGCCTGCGCTTTATACATCGCCTCGCCGATCTTCATCGCCACCTGGGTCAGCTTCTCCGAGGCTGCCTTCACCGCCTCGGCATCGCCGCCCTCCAGGGCGGTTTTCGCCTCGGCAATCGCGGCTTCGGCCTCCGCCTTGTCGGCCGCGGCCACCTTGTCGCCGCCTTCCTTCAAGCTTTTCTCAACCTGATTGATCATGCCTTCAGTCTGGTTGCGGGCTTCCACCGCCTCGCGCCGCGCCTTGTCAGCCGCCGCGTTTTCCTCAGCGTCACGCACCATGCGCTCGATATCAGCATCGGAAAGCCCGCCAGAAGCCTGGATACGGATCTGCTGTTCCTTGCCGGTCGCCTTGTCCTTGGCGGAGACGGACACAATGCCGTTCGCGTCAATATCGAACGCCACTTCAATCTGCGGCACGCCACGCGGTGCGGCGGGAATGCCCTGCAGGTCGAAATTGCCGAGCAGCTTGTTGTCCGCCGCCATCTCGCGCTCACCCTGGAAGACCTTGATGGTCACGGCAGTCTGGCCGTCCTCGGCGGTCGAGAAGGTCTGGCTCTTCTTCGTCGGAATGGTCGTGTTCCGGTCGATCAAGCGCGTGAACACCCCGCCCAGTGTCTCAATACCCAGAGACAAAGGCGTCACATCCAGCAACAGAACGTCCTTCACGTCGCCCTTCAGCACGCCACCCTGAATCGCGGCACCAATGGCCACAACCTCATCCGGGTTCACGTTGCGGGCAGGCTCCTTGCCGAAGAAGCTCTTCACCGCCTCGATCACCTTCGGCATCCGGGTCATGCCGCCGACGAGGATGACTTCCGAAATCTCCCCAGCGGTCACACCGGCATCCTTCAGCGCCGCGCGGCAAGGCGCCAGCGTCCGCTCGATCAGATCGTCCACCAGGCTTTCCAGCTTGGCGCGGGAGAGCTTCAGCACCAGATGCTTCGGCCCGGAGGCGTCGGCGGTGATGAACGGCAAATTGATCTCGGTCTCCTTGGAAGAAGAAAGCTCGATCTTCGCCTTTTCAGCCGCTTCCTTCAGCCGCTGCAGGGCCAGCTTGTCCTTACGCAGGTCAATGCCCTGATCCTTCTGGAACTCGGAGGCCAGATAATCGATCACCCGCGCGTCGAAATCCTCACCACCCAGGAACGTGTCGCCATTGGTGGATTTCACTTCAAACACGCCGTCGCCGAGTTCCAGCACGGAAACGTCGAACGTACCGCCACCAAGGTCATAAACCGCGATGGTCCCGGCGTTCTTCTTGTCCATACCATAGGCCAGGGCCGCGGCGGTCGGCTCGTTGATAATCCGCAGCACGTCGAGGCCCGCAATCTTGCCGGCATCCTTGGTCGCCTGGCGCTGCGCGTCATTAAAATAGGCCGGAACGGTAATCACCGCCTGGGTCACGGTCTCGCCCAGATGCGCCTCGGCGGTCTCCTTCATCTTGGTCAGAATGTAGGAGGAAACCTGGCTCGGCGAATATTTCTCACCGCGCGCCTGCACCCAGGCATCGCCATTATCGCCCTTCACGATTTCATAGGGCACCAGACCCTTATCCTTCGCCACGGTCGGGTCTTCATAGCGGCGGCCAATCAGGCGCTTCACGGCAAACAGCGTGTTGGTCGGGTTGGTTACCGCCTGGCGCTTGGCACTCTGGCCCACCAGCCGCTCGCCGGAATCAGCGAAAGCCACCATGGAGGGCGTGGTGCGCGCACCTTCTGAATTTTCGATAACCCGCACATCCTTGCCTTCAAGCACGGCGACGCAGGAATTGGTGGTACCCAGATCGATACCGATGACTTTACTCATTTAAATGCTCCTTTGCAGCGGGCAACCACGGCCCGAAGCACCGGGGCCACCCCTTTGAGATGCACCTTATTTATTCACTGTAACGCCGGGGCACAAGGGGCTTTTGCGCCTGCATTGTACGGCAAATTTGCCGTACCAAGACCGTCTGGAAACACACGCTGTGGACCGCAGAGTCGTCTTTACACTCGCCTTACGCGCTCATCGCCTCCGGCGCCTGCCTGGTCCGTTTCGTCACCAGCTTGTTCAACGCATGGATGTAAGCGCGCACGGCGGCCACGATGGTATCCGTATCCGCTCCCTGCCCGTCCACGCTCTTGCCATCCTCGGCCAGCCGCACGGTGCAGCGCGCCTGGGCGTCCGTGCCTTCTGTCACCGCGCCAACAGAGAATAGCTGCAATTCCGCCTCATGCGGAAAGATGGCGCGGATGGCGTTGAACGCCGCATCCACTGGCCCGTCGCCGCGCTCATCGGCGGCTTTCACCACGCCATCCACCTCCAGATCCAGCACGGCGCGAGGCTTGTCCTTCGACCCGGCCCACACTTCCAGCGAGACGAACTTAATCGCCTCATGGCTGCGCACCACCTCGTCATCCACCAGGGCAACGATATCCTCGTCGTAAACAATTTTCTTGCGGTCGGCCAAAATTTTAAACCGCGTGAAGGCGTCGTTCAGCGCATTATCGCCAATATCGCCGTAACCCAGCGCGTTCAGCTTGTCGCGGAAGGCGGCCCGGCCGGAATGCTTGCCCATCACCAAGGAGGTTTTCTGCCAACCCACACTTTCGGGCGTCATGATCTCATAGGTCGCGGCGTTCTTCAGCATGCCGTCCTGATGAATGCCGGATTCATGCGCAAAGGCATTGCGGCCCACAATCGCCTTGTTCGGCTGCACATCAAAGCCGGTGATGGTGGAAAGCAGTTTCGAGGTCCGCAAAATCCGCGTGGTCTCGATATTGTTGTGGTATGGGTTGGAATCCGGCCGGGTGCGGATGGCCATCGCCACCTCCTCCAGCGAGGCATTGCCCGCGCGCTCACCGATGCCGTTAATCGTGCATTCAATCTGCCGCGCCCCACCGCGCACCGCCGCCAGCGTGTTCGCCACCGCCAGGCCCAGATCGTTATGGCAATGGGTGGAGAGAATAATCTGGTCAGCCCCCGGCACCCTCTGCCGCACGGTGGAGAAAATCCGCACCATATCCTCCGGCACCGCATAACCCACGGTGTCTGGAATATTCACCGTGGTCGCCCCGGCCTTAATCGCCGCTTCCACACAGCGGCACAGAAAATCGATATCCGTGCGGGTGCCGTCCTCGGCAGACCATTCCACGTCATCGGTATATTGCCGCGCCAGCGTCACGGATTTGGTCACCGCCTCCAGCACCACCTCCGGCTCCATCTTCAGCTTATACTTCATATGCAGCGGACTGGTGGAAATGAAAGTATGGATGCGCTTGCGCTCGGCAGCTTTCACCGCCTCGCCCGCCCGGATAATGTCAGCGGGAGATGACCGCGCCAGACCCGTAATCACCGGCCCCTTCACCGTCTCGGCAATGCGTTGCACGCTCTCGAAATCGCCCGGCGAGGCAATGGGGAAACCCGCCTCCAGCACATCCACGCCCAAGGCCGCCAGGGCTTCCGCCATGCGGATTTTCTCGTCCAGATTCATCGAAAACCCAGGGGATTGCTCGCCATCACGCAAGGTCGTGTCGAAGATGATAACGCGGTTTGCGTCCATCTTGCCAAAATTAGGGTGGTTGATCGTCATCACTCTGCTCCGAAATTCTGCCGGTGGTTATTTCTGGCAATCCCCTGAGCGGCGGGCGCGGTATTTAAAACACGCGCGAAAGGAACTTATCGCTCAGGGGCGGATAAGTCGAAGGAGCAGCCCAGCAAAGGTGGGGGCAAAAGCCATATTTACTCCATACCCTGCCTTGTCGCCTAAAAGCAAGCACCCCTGCGCAAGTGCATAACCCACATGCCAGAGGATGTGTTCACACAATGTTCCACGTGGAACATATGCCAGCTCAAGACAAACCATGAACAGCCCCCTATAAACATAAACAATGCCGAGTCTCTCCGCCTTGCCCGCTCTGGCCGCCGGTCATGGCCGCGCTGTCCTGCTGGATGCGGATGGCGTGATCCTTACCCTAAAACCTGGCTCAATCGCTCGCCAGGTGGGGGCCAGCATCCCACTCTGCATCCACGCCCCTGCCACGCTCAAACGCCTCGGCAACCCGTCCATCCAATTGCTCGACCTGCTGGAACTCTTTGCCTTCGTGCACCCGGCGCAAAGCATCGCTCCCACACCGGCAGGCTTCGCCCGCGCGCTGGAACTACCCATCCCCAATTCGCTTGAATCCGCCGCCCAGGCCTTGCCGGAAATGGCGGAACTGCTTCTCACCCGCCTGGAAGCGGGCAAAACCACCCCCGCCAACCGGGATGCCGCTGGCCTTGCCGCCCGCATGGGTGCTGCGGGCTGGCTCTGGGCGCCTTACGTGCTCGCCGCCCTTGGTGCGCCAGATGCAAGGCCGGATGGCATGGCCATGCGCCTCTGGAAGCGCCTGCCAAAATGGGAGGAAACCGCCCCACGCCCGCCGCCATCCAGCTTCGCCATCACCCCGGCGGAAGCCCGCTCCCGCCTTGCCAGCCTGCTCGGTCCAGACGCCGAGCAGCGCCCCGCCCAGGCGGATTTCTGCTCCGCCGCCACCGCCGCCTTTGCGCCAAGGGAGGTCGAGGGCAGCCCGCAAGTGGTCCTCGCCGAGGCCGGCACCGGCACCGGCAAGACCATGGGCTATCTCGCCCCCGCCTCGCTCTGGGCCACCCGCAACAAGGGCGCGGTCTGGGTCTCCACCTATACCCGGCATCTGCAGCGCCAGATCGAGCAGGAAGCCCAACGCCTGCCCGCCGGCAGCAATGTCGTGCTGCGCAAGGGCCGGGAGAATTATCTCTGCCTGCTGAATTTCGAAGACGCGATGAACGCCGAAACCCGTGCCATCCCGCTCGGCCTCATCGCCCGCTGGGCCGCGGCGAGTGCGGATGGCGATCTCTTCGGCGGCGACCTGCCCGGCTGGTTCGCCGAGCTTTACGGCCAGCCGCTTCTGGCCAGCATCGCGGACCGGCGCGGCGAGTGCATCCACGCCGCCTGCCCGCATTTCTCCACCTGCGTGATCGAGCGCGTGATTGGCGACGCCCGCCAGGCGGATCTCGTCATCGCCAACCACGCTCTGGTCATGGCCCAGGCCGTCTGGGGCGGGCTGGACGATGACAACGTACCCACGCGCTACGTGTTCGATGAAGGCCATCATATTTTCGATGCCGCCGACAGCGCCTTTTCGATCGAACTCTCCGGCTTTGCCATGGCGGAACTGCGCCGCTGGCTGTTGGGAGCAGAGGGTGCGCGTTCCCGCGCGCGTGGCCTCGCCAAACGGCTGGAAGACATGGCAGCGGTTGACGAAGCCACGCACAAAGCCATCGAACAGGCAGCCAAATTTGCAAAAGCCCTGCCCGCGCCAATGTTTTCCGTGCGGTTGGACCCGGAACTGGCAGCAGACAACAACCCGGCGGAAGAATGGCTGCGGCTTATACGCGCCCAGGCCCGCGCCCGCGCTAGCGCGCCAGACCTCGCTGGCCCCGGCGGGTTCGAGACCGACCTCCATCCGCTGAACAAAGATATCTTCCCCGCCGCCCGCAAGCTTGCTCTGGCCCTGGAACAACTTCGTGTTCCCTTAAGCGCCTTGCGCGAGCGAATGCTGGAACGGCTGGAAAACGAGCCAGATTTGGAAGAAGCTATGCGCCAGCGGCTGGAAGGCACCGCCCGCAGCCTGAAACGCCGCGCCATCGATCCGCTTTCCGGCTGGAAACGCATTCTGGATGGGCTTGAATCTGAACCCGTCCCCGGCGAGCGCCCCACCCGGGTGGAATTTTTACGGCTAGACCGCGAAGCCGGAACCGACAAAGACATAGCCCTGCTCTCGCATCTTCTGGACCCCACGGAAGCCTTCACCCAATCCATCGCCGCCCCGGCCCACGGGCTGCTGATCACCTCCGCCACTTTGCGCGATGGAACGGACCTAGAAGAGGCATGGGAAAATGCTGAATCCCGCACCGGCGCCGCGCACCTCGCCGCGCCCGCCATCCGCGCGGCGTTCGACAGCCCTTTCGATTACGCTGCGCGCACCCGCGTGGTGCTGATCTCAGATGTAAATACGCAAGATATCGGACAATTGGCGGGCGCATACCGGGCATTATTCGAGGCCGCGGGCGGCGGCGGGCTCGGCCTGTTCACCGCCATCTCTCGCCTGCGCGCCGTGCACACCAAAATTGCAGCGCCACTCGAAGAGAAAAACATCCCCCTCTACGCCCAACATGTGGACGCGATGGATAACGCGACGTTAGTAGATATTTTCCGCGCCGAGGAACATTCCTGCCTGCTGGGCACGGATGCGATGCGCGACGGCGTTGATATTCCCGGCAATGCGCTCCGCCTGGTGGTGTTTGAACGTACCCCCTGGCCCCGCCCGGATATTCTGCACCGTACCCGGCGCACCCATCTCTCTCATGGCGCACCTCGCGATTACGATGATGCCATCGTCCGCCTGCGCCTGCGCCAAGCCTTTGGCCGCCTGATCCGCCGCACGGACGACAGAGGCGTGTTCGTGCTGCTAGACCGGCAATTTCCCTCGCGCTTGCTCACGGCGTTTCCGGAGCAAGCGCTGATTATCCGGTCGTCATTATCTGAGGCCGTAACCGGGATTGGGCGGTTTTTAAAGCAACCAGCCTGAGGGACGACACGCACTGTCCGGCTTCAAAATCTTTTATCCATGCATCTTATGCATAGCTAATATAAGTACGATCGTACATAATTTGTTTGATTAAGTACGTACGTACACATACAAAGGCCGCGGAGTGATTTCCCCGCCAAACCAAGGAGCGGCCAGCATGTTCAGTTTCATTAAGCCCATTATCGCTGTGCTTTTGTTGGCGGCACTCATTCCGCTCGCAGCACAGGTGCGTCCAAGAGATCTCGGCCCCACCGGCCCAGCCATTCATGCTACACAATCGCATAACAACGGCGCCTTCGTCACTAACCACGACGCCAGCCGCCTCCATTATGCTGATAATGCCGCCTCTTTTCAAAGCCGCGGCACCGTTGGGAACGATGCTTATGCCCTCAATGAGGTTTCAGTTTATCCACGCGTGATTGCGGATGGCGTATCCGATAGCGTTATCATCTGAACCGCGCATTAGAGTCGGATGATTTTAGATCGAATCACGGAAGTGATCCGCTCTAAAATCTGAATCCGCTTCTAAAACAATAAAGTAGAGGACGATTCAGACTTCAGGCTCTGCGTCGATGATCGCTCGAACTTTCTTGATCAGCCCATCGAGCGAAAATGGCTTGGTGATGATATCAATGCTGCCCGGCCTTGCATCGGTGATACTCAGATCAACATTATGCGCATAGCCGGTCATGAACAGAATGTTTAGCTCGGGGCGCGATCGTATCGCGGCTTGGGCAAGCTCCCGGCCGTTCTGCCCAGGAAGGGTGATATCCGTCAGCATCAAATCAATCCGCCCAGGGGCTTGCAGAATATCCAGCGCCACCAGGGCGTTTTCTGCCTCGAACGTGATGTAGCCGTGCTCTGCCAGGACTTCGATCACGAGCATCCGCACAGTTGGCTCGTCTTCCACAACCAAGATCGTCTGGGAATCTTGATCAGCGGTTGCAGATTTCTGCATTCTTCACTCCATGCCCAGCCTTGATCGCAGCGGCACAGGCAAACAGTTGTGGCCGCGCCGATAGCCGCAACGGTTGGTTACTCAACCGATTTTTGTCAATTCATATAAGGCCACGGCACCGGCTGCGGAAACATTCAGGCTCTCCATTCCACCAGGCATTGCAAGAGCGCAGATTTCATCACAAGTTTCGCGTGTAAGGCGCCGCATGCCCTCGCCTTCATTGCCAAGCACGAGTGCTACGCGGCGGCCTGCGAAACTCTCGCCACGCAGCTTGGTTTGCGCCTGGCCATCAAGCCCCACCACCCACACATCAGCGGATTTCAACACAATCAGCGCGCGCGAAATGTTCGTAATGCGCAGCAGCGGAATCGTCTCCAGCGCGCCGGAAGCGGCTTTGGCCAGCGCCCCGGTTTCCTCCGGCGCGTTGCGATCTTGCGCGACGATTGCACAAGCGCCAAAAGCCTGGGCCGTGCGCATCAATGCCCCCACGTTCCGGGGATCGAAAATCTGGTCCAGCACCAATATGGGGCCGGGGCGCTTTAAGGCATCCAGCAGGGCCGGGGCGGATAATTGGTCCGCCAGCAGGGCAATGCCCTGGTGCACGATGCCAGAACCGGGCCGGGCGCCGAGAATCTGGTCGATTTTATCGCGCGGCGTAATCTCGGGATGGATAGGCCAGGGCATTGGGCATTCAGCCGCCAGGGCCGCTTGCGCCTCTTCCGTAATAATGAGGCGGCGCAGCAGCCGGGCTGGGTTTTTAAGCGCCGCCGCCACAGCATGGGTACCATAAAGCCACACAGCACCCGCCGGAGCGCCCGGCGCCCGGCGCTGTTCGCCACGCCCCCCACCGGTTCCGCCACCACCTCCGCCGCCACGCCGCTGCCCAGACTGGCCTGGACGTTCATCGCCGCCATGGCGTTGCTTGGGGGTGTTTTTACCAAAAGGGGGACGATTTTGAACCATGCGCCCTCACTATCTGCACCTCCTTGCGTTGACAACCAGCCTCGTCCCGTTGCATGTGACCCCCACGCGGAAGGGTGCCCGAGTGGCTAAAGGGGACGGACTGTAAATCCGTTGGCGTGCGCCTACGTTGGTTCGAATCCAACCCCTTCCACCATTTATTTTTTCAAATAAAATCAACATCTTATCCAAAGATTACGCTTGGCCGACAGCCTGCGCCACGGTTATTATGGCCGTTTTGAAGCCACCCTGCTTACGTACAACTGCTCTCAACACCCAATAAAAGCGGCAAAAATTGACGAGACCGCACAATCATTCAAGAACGCGGGTGCGGATAGCGGCGTGCAGACCAACATGTATCTGACGGCTTCCCTGCGGATGTGAACAGCAAGCCGATCAATCGCGGGCGTGACCGACGCGTCTTTCAACAGCGCACAGACCTTGCCGCTATGTCTTCAAAATATTTGGTCACGCCAAATGCCGTTATCAGCGTTAACGCACACCGCCACTATTATAACTACACCATCGGTTCTAGCTATGACATTGACGTTACCGCAGTATGGAAATGCGGCGCTTTCCTGATAGAGCCGGTGGGCGGCGCAACGCATGTGCAGTTGAGCAGAGCAACGAGTTGAGATACCAAATTCATGCCCCGCAGGGAGCCCAGGATGCACAGATGATGCCGATGCTCGACAAGCCTCCGGCGCGTGGCTCAGAACGGTGGAACCGCAATCTGGTGGTTTGCACGCTTGGCACCTTTACCACCATAGTGGCAATGACGCTGCTGCTGCCTTTCCTGCCCGTTTATGTGCGGCAGCTTGGCGTTTCAGATCATGCTGCGATTGCTGAATGGTCGGGCGTTGCTTATGGCGCAACGTTTTTCACAGCCGCGTTGACAGCACCTTTATGGGGTCGACTCGCCGACCGTTTCGGCCGCAAACTTATGCTCATCCGCGCCAGTTTGGGCATGGCGGTTGCCATGTCACTCATTGGCATGGCGCATAATGTGCTGGAGCTTGTAACACTCAGATTATTGGCCGGATTGCTGGGCGGCTATGCTTCCGGCTGCATGGCGTTGATCGCCGCGCAAACACCTAAGGAACGCGCAGGCTGGGCCCTGGGCGTGGTTACAACCGGCAACATGGCTGGCAATTTGGCAGGGCCGCTCATTGGCGGAACATTGCCGCCGATCATCGGCATCCGCGCTACTTTTCTGCTCGCGGGCGCCGTTATTTTTATCACGTTTCTCGCCACCACCTTCCTCATTCACGAGGAACGACGGCCGGTTTCAGTGGTCCGGAGGAAAAGCGGCAGGCGCTGGGCGCAAATACCGCAAAAAGGGCCCGTAATTGTTATGCTGATCACGGGCTTTCTGCTCATGTTCGCCAACATGTCGATCGAGCCGATCATCACGGTGTATGTTGCGCAGCTTGTATCGCAGAGACACGTTATTTTTGTCGCAGGGCTGGTGATGGCCGCGGCGGCCCTTGGTGCCGTGTTGTCTTCAAGCAGGCTGGGCCATCTGGCGGACCGCATCGGGTATCGTACGGTGATATCGGCCTGCCTCGGCATTGCCGCCATTTTGCTCATTCCCCAAGCTTTTGTGACGGCAGGCTGGCAGCTTATTCTGCTACGCTTTCTCATGGGCCTGGCGCTTGGCGGGCTTATTCCCTGCATCGCCGCGGTTATCCGCCACAGCGTGCCGCAGGACATGCTCGCCGGCCTGATGGGATATTCAATTTCATCACAATATGCCGGGCAAGTTCTGGGCCCTCTTGGCGGCGGCTTCATAGGAGGCCATATCGGAATGTCCGCCGTGTTTCTAATTACCTCGGGGCTAATGGCGGTGGGCGCTGACTTAAACTTGCTTGCCGC
>JAKBCH010000115.1 GCA_021808055.1 Pseudomonadota bacterium
AGGAGAGGCGGGCTAAAGTAGCCTGATCTGATCCCCCGGGCGGATTTCACCGCCTTTGGTGACCTTGGCGAAAATCCCGAGATCGATATGGCCGAAATGCTCACGCAGTTCCTTCACCGGGTTGGCGTCGCGCTCGGCGGTGTCAGGATTCACCATGGTGGCGGGACAGCGGTCGATGCGCTCCTGCACCAGCATCTCCACCTCGCCGACGGCGATGGTACGGCCCATCCAGGAAAATTCCGCCCAGGGTTCGGAGCCTTCAATATAGATATTGGCGCGGAAACGGCGTTTGTCCCGCGCGGCACCCACCGCTTGTTCCAGCGCGGCCAGCGAGGAGAGGCCGATGAGGCTGATCACCTGGGTTCTGTGGTCGCAGAAACTATGACCGGGGAAAAAGCGGAATTGCGGTGCCTCGCCCTGCGCGCCGAAGCGGGCTTCCGGGCCCAGGAAGGCGGTGAAATAGCGGGTGAGCGCGGCCTGGCCTTCCGGGGTGAAAGGGGAAGCGGTGAGCTGGCCTTCCGGGCCGTTGACGTTCAGCAGGCCGGTTGTGTCGTCAAAATGGGTTTTAAGCGCCGCGGCCTTAGCGTTTTTGGCCAGGCACATGAAGTTCATTTTGGGAATCCATGCGCGGTTCTCTTCGTCCAGCTCAGCGTCGCCCTGTTTGAGGGCGAAGGCGCGGTCCCACGGGATGCACCGGCCGGGGCTAAGGCGCGCTTGTGTCATGGTCTCCGGGGTCAGACCTTTTAACGGGTAGCGAAAAAGAGTTTCGATGCGCATGGCGGGCATATCTTCGGACAAAACACTTGAGCCAAATCATGGCTCCGCCCATATTACTTGGCAAGGATGCGTTGCCTAAAGAGGGACGTAGCCTGAGCGTTGCCTGGGATGCAGGGACGATAAAGGAGCAGAACTATGGATTTTGAAAAGTTCACGGAGCGGGCAAGGGGCTTTATTCAGGCGGCGCAAACCATTGCGATGCGTGAATATAACCAGCAGATCACGCCGGAGCATTTGCTGAAGGCGTTTCTCGACGATGAGGAAGGTGCCGCGAGCGGGCTGATTCGTGTGGCCGGGGGCGACCCGCTGGCGGCCAAGCAGGCGGTGGATGCCGCCGTGGCGAAACTGCCGAAAGTCTCGGGTTCGGGTGCCGGGCAGCCGGGGATAACGCCGGATTTGGTGCGGGTGCTGGATGCCGCACAGCAGGCGGCAACCAAGGCCGGGGATAGTTTTGTAGCGCAGGACCGGGTTTTGGTGGCGCTGGCGGCAAGCGATAATGCCGCCGGGCGGGCGTTGAAGGCAGCGGGGGTTTCCGCCCAGGCCTTGGAGAAGGCGGTGGCTGACATACGCAAGGGCCGCAAGGTGGATAGCGCCACGGCCGAGCAGCAATTCGACGCGTTGAAGAAATATGCGCGGGACGTGACGCAACTGGCGCGGGACCAGAAGCTGGACCCGGTGATTGGACGAGACGAGGAGATACGGCGCACGATTCAGGTGCTGGCGCGGCGGACGAAGAACAACCCGGTGCTGATCGGCGAGCCGGGCGTGGGCAAGACCGCGATTATAGAAGGGCTCGCTTTGCGCATCGTGAATGGCGATGTGCCGGAGAGCTTACGCAATAAACGCGTGCTGGCGCTGGATATGGGCGCGCTGGTGGCGGGGGCGAAATATCGCGGGGAGTTCGAGGAACGGCTGAAGGCGGTGCTGAAGGAGATTGAGTCTGCCGAGGGCGAGATTATCCTGTTCATCGACGAAATGCATACGCTGGTGGGGGCGGGCAAGGCGGATGGGGCGATGGATGCCTCCAACTTGTTGAAGCCGGAGCTGGCCCGCGGCGCGCTGCATTGCGTGGGCGCCACAACGCTGGATGAGTACCGCAAATATGTGGAGAAGGATGCGGCGCTGGCGCGGCGCTTCCAGCCTGTGTTCGTGGATGAACCGAGTGTTGAGGACACTATCTCCATCCTGCGCGGGATTAAGGAGAAATATGAGCTGCATCATGGCGTGCGGATAACCGACAGCGCCCTGGTGGCGGCGGCAACACTTTCCAACCGCTATATCACCGACCGGTTTTTGCCTGATAAGGCGATCGATCTGATGGACGAGGCTTCGTCGCGCCTCAGAATGCAGGTGGATAGCAAGCCGGAAGCGCTGGATGAGCTCGACCGGCGGTTGATCCAGTTAAAGATCGAGCGGGAGGCGTTGCGCAAGGAGACCGATGCGGCCAGCCGGGAGCGGTTGGAGAAGCTGGAGTTTGAGTTGGGCGAGCTGGAGGAGAGATCATCCGAGCTGACGGCCAAGTGGAGAGCGGAGAAAGCCGAGCTTGCCGACGTGCAGAAGGTGAAGGAGCAACTGGACCAGGCCCGCAACGAGGTGGAGATGGCTCAGCGCAAGGGCGATTTGGGCAAAGCTTCCGAGTTGCTCTATGGCCGGATTCCGGATTTGGAGAAGCAGCTTTCCGCCAAGCAGGACGGGAATTTGCTGAACGAGGCGGTGACGGAAGAGGCGATTGCCGCGGTTGTCTCGCGCTGGACCGGTGTGCCGGTGGAAAAGATGTTGGAGGGCGAGCGCGCCAAATTGCTGCATATGGAAGATAATCTGCGCCACCGTGTGGTGGGGCAGGAGGCAGCACTTGTGGCGGTTTCCAATGCCGTGCGCCGCGCTAGGGCTGGGTTGCAGGACCCGGGCCGGCCGATTGGCAGCTTTCTGTTTCTGGGGCCGACAGGTGTAGGCAAGACCGAGCTGACCAAGGCACTGGCGGAGTTTTTGTTTGACGATGAACGGGCGATGGTGCGGATCGACATGAGCGAGTTCATGGAGAAGCACGCGGTTTCCCGGTTGATCGGCGCGCCGCCGGGCTATGTGGGCTATGATGAGGGTGGCGTGCTGACCGAGGCGGTGCGGCGCCGGCCTTATCAGGTTGTATTGTTCGACGAGGTGGAGAAGGCGCATGAGGATGTGTTCAATGTGCTGCTGCAGGTGCTCGACGATGGCCGCCTGACCGATGGGCAGGGCCGCACGGTGGATTTCAAGAACACCATCATCGTGCTGACCTCTAATCTGGGGTCCGACATTCTGGCCGCGCAGGCGGAAGGCGAGGATGTGCGGATGGCCGAAGCTGGCGTGATGGCCAGGGTGCGCGAGCATTTCCGGCCGGAGTTTTTGAACCGGCTGGATGAAATTGTGCTGTTCCGCCGGTTGCAGCGTGTGGATATGGGCTCCATCGTCACCATCCAGCTCAAACGGTTGGAAGGGCTGCTGGCGGAGCGCAAAATCAGGCTGGAGCTTGAGCAATCCGCCAGGGATTGGCTGGCTGAGGCGGGGTATGACCCGGTTTATGGTGCCAGGCCGTTGAAGCGGGTGATCCAGCGCAACCTGCAGAACCCGTTGGCCGGGCTTATTCTGGAGGGGGTTGTGAAGGATGGGGATGCCGTGAAGGTTTCCGGTTCTGAACAAGGATTGGTGATCGGCGGTCATCTGGCCGAGGCGGCGTAAAGTATAGGCTCCCCGGGTGATGAACCTGAGGAGTTTTTTATGCCCGATACCGCGCTGCTCGTGATTGATGTGCAGAATGTTTATGCGTTGCCGGACTCGTCTTTATGCGTGCCGGAGTTTGAGGAGTCGCTGGGGCGGATCAACCGACTGGTTGAGGCCTTTGAGGCGATGGGGAGGCCAGTGATTTATGTGCGGCATGTGCACCGGGCTGATGGACGCGATGCTGGGCGGATGTTTGATTTCTCCGGCGAGGCGGAGCCTGTTGGGTTTGTGGAAGGCTCGGTCGAGGCGGAATATGTGCCGGGGCTGAAAATTGTACCGGGCGGGCTGCACATGACTAAGCACCGCTATTCCTGCTTTGAGGGCACGGAGCTGGAGGCGATTTTACGCAGCCTGGGCGTGAAGACCCTGGCGATTTGCGGGTACATGACGAATTTCTGCTGCGAGACCACGGCCCGCGCGGCGCATGACAAGGATTATTTTGTCGACTTCATTGCCGACGCCACCGGCGCGCCGGATTTGGGGGAAGAGTACCGCCAGCCTGCGATTATCCAGGCGGTTTGCGTGACTTTGGCGGCAGGATTTGCCCGAATTTTGACGACGGAAGCGTATCTCTAAGCTATGCGTTAAACGCATGGCGATTTTGCTTTTTGGACGAAATCAAGGGGTTTTGATGTGCGAGATGAGGTTTTCCCTGGGGTTTTTTGGGATTTTTAGTTGATGACGATGCGTTGACAGTGGCGGTCAGTCAGAGCTAGAAGCCCGTCCACCGGCGGTTGCTGAGGACTTGATCTTCGGTGGTTGGTTGGGTAGACTGGATGGCCTTTCGGCGATTGTATGATCGCCGTTTTGTTTTTTAGTTTAGATCTTTGACAATTG
>JAKBCH010000116.1 GCA_021808055.1 Pseudomonadota bacterium
GGATACCAAAAAGCATTGGAGAGTGGGATTGCGATGCCAAAACCATGGCAATGCCTGAATGGATTGCCAAAGATAAAGGGCTAATTTGATGACCAAACCCCTCACTGACCCGATTTTGGAAGCGGCGGCGCAAATAGTTTGGGTGTTCGTTAACAGCCATACGAAGTGGAATCTAGACGATTGTCGAGTGTGGGCAACTAGATGCAATTCTTGCGGGGTGGATATAGTCAAAGAAGCCGCCCGCCAAATTGACGCACTCCGCGCCGCTGGCGTGATACCAAAGGAGGTGGAGAATGAGTAGGGCACACGAAAAGCCGATCCTGTTTTCTGCGCCGATGGTCGGCGCCTACACGTTCGAGCGAGAGGCATGTGGGGCGTGAGTGATACACGGCTGCTCGACCGCGCCGATCTGCGCCGATACCTGGGCGCGCTACCCTGGTGCGAGATCGAGCGCCGCATGGCTGCCGGCCAGCTTCCCAAGCCCCTATGGGGCGTATCTCCGAACGAAAAAACCGCCCGCTGGGACCGCGCGGCCATTGACTCGGCCCTAAATCGCTATTCCCATCCGAAAGGCTCTTTTCAATCGGATTTGGCGGATTTGGACCATGCCTGTGGCATCATCAGATAGTAAGCCTGCCAACACGTTCTGCCGCAAGGGGCGCTGGTATTGGGAGCCCCCCGCGAAGCTCAAGCGCGACCTCAGCCTTAAATCCCACCCGCTTGGCGAGGAACAGTCTGCCGCATGGGCTGCGGCCCGCAAGCTGAACGAAGAACTTGAGGCCATACGCCGCGGCGACAAGGTGCCGGGAACCGTCACCTGGATGCTTGACCGGTTCTTTGAAACCGACCGATTTAACGGCCTGGCCCGCTCGACGAAGATAGATTACCGCTGGCTGGCCAAATGCCTCAATGCCGTTCCCATTGGTGAGCGCGTGCTTGGTGACATCACCGCCATGGCAATCAGGCCGTCCCATGCCGATTTTATCCACGACGCCATATTGAAAGAGCGCGGACACAGCACCGCTCATTACTGCGCCCGGTTCGCTCGGCGCGTGTGGAAATGGGCGGCGCGGAAAGAATATGTCGGCCCCGTCAATCCGTGGGCCGCGATGGAACTCAAAGGCTTGGCGGAACGAGACCAATACTGGCTGCCGGAACAGGTTGCAGCGTTCATTGAGGCTGCCGAGGTGAGCGCATGGCCATCCATCGCGCTGGCCGCGCGCATCGCCTATGCTTTCGGCCACCGTAAGGGCGACATCCTTACCCTCACCTGGACTGCTCTGGAAAGCGAAATCCGCACCACGTCAAAAACCAAGGTCAAGCTGCCGGTAGTGCTCTCATCTTACCCCGATCTGGCCGCAGCAGTGGAAGCAGAGCGCGCCAGGCAAAAAGCAACCGGGACGCCAAGCACTCACGTCATCCAGTGCGAGTTGAACAAGGGCGCATGGCATCCTGACGTGTTCGCCCATAAATTCCGGGAAATAGCGCGCGCTGCCGGAATTCCTGCCGATCTTCAATTCCGTGATTTGCGCGCCACGGTGCAAACCGAGTTGAGCAACGCGGGCGCCACCGTGATCGACATGTCAACCCATTCCGGCCACAAAACCGTGACGATGGCCCGCCGCTACGCCAGGCGCACGCCGGAGCAATTCCAGCGCGCCGCAGCTTTACGCCAAGCGGCCCGCGAGGCGAAGAACAAAGAGGAAAACGCTTCGGAACTGCCTTCGGAACTTCGGAACTCGACCAAAAGCGACTAGCGCAACATATTGTTATTGCTAGTTAATTGGTGGGTGCACAAGGATTCGAACCTTGGACCTACTGATTAAGAGTCAGCTGCTCTACCAACTGAGCTATGCACCCAAGCCGTTATGCGTTTCCGCACAGCGATGGCGGCCCTATAACCGCCATGGAGCATATTGAAAAGCCCTCCGGCGCAGTTTTTTGCCGCACCGGGTGCAGGCCGCCCCGGCACCCGGTGTTTTTGCCACGAAGCCCCCAAGCCCGCCCTCACGCCTAAATTTTTCCCTGATTTTTGAGGAATGCCGCCTTCTGCGGCAATCCATGCACAATCCCGGCATTTCGTCCACAATGGGGGCATTGACCTTAACGCATCGGTCATATCCAATGCCGGCATAGGGCCGCGGCAAGGAGATTCCATGGCATACGCCTTACAACAACTCGTTAATGGCCTGACTCTGGGCATGATCTACGGCCTGATCGCCGTTGGCTACACCATGGTTTACGGCATCATCGGCATGATTAATTTTGCCCATGGCGACGTGTTCATGATCGGTGCTTTCGTTGGTATTTTCGTTATCACCGCGCTTACCGGCCTTACCTCCCTGCCGCTGGCGCTGCTGGCGGCTTTTGTGTTCTCGGCCTTCATCTGCGCGGTTTATGGCTTTGCCATAGAACGCGTGGCCTACCGGCCGCTGCGCGGCTCGTTTCGCCTGGCACCGCTGATCTCGGCCATCGGCATGTCCATTCTGCTGGAAAACTATGTGCAGGTAAGCCAGGGCGCGCTGGAGCGTGCAATTCCGAACCTGCTTCCCGGCGGGATCACCCTGATGGATGAGAACGGCTTCGTGGTGCAGCTCTCCTGGATGCAAATGGCCATCATGGCGGTAACACTGGGGTTGCTGGCGGCGTTCACTTACCTTGTTACCAAAACCCCGCTGGGCCGCGCCATGCGCGCCGTGGAGCAGGACGCCAAAATGGCCGCCCTACTGGGGATAGACACCAACCGCACCATCTCCATCACCTTCATCATCGGCTCGGCTCTGGCCGCCTTCGCGGGGGTGATGTTCCTGCTCTATTACGGGGTGATTGATTTCTACATCGGCTTCAACGCCGGCATTAAAGCCTTCACCGCGGCGGTGCTGGGGGGCATCGGCTCATTGCCCGGCGCGGTGCTGGGCGGGCTGCTCATCGGGCTTATCGAGGCATTTTGGTCTGGTTATGCAACCGTCGCCTACAAGGATGCCGCGGTTTATTCCATCCTCGCGATTGTGCTGATGTTCATGCCAAGCGGGCTGCTCGGCCGCCATGAGGTGGAAAAAGTATGAGCGCCCAGCTTGAGGATCTGAAGGATTCCGCTGCCGCCGCGTTTTTAGCCCTGCTCATATTTGGCCCCTTCATAGGGCTGCGGCTTACCGATAACGAGGCCGGCAACCTCGGGCTTTTCACCCGCCCCGAAGCGCTGACCCTGGCGGTGATCGCGGTTTTCGCGGCCCGCTTGCTGATCCTCACCTGGGCCCGCCACCGCCCGGCGAAGCTTGCCCCTGGGCTTGGCGCGCGGGTGCAGAAAACCGGCAAATTCATAGCCCCAGCCTTGCTGGTTTTCGCCATTGTAATGCCGCTGCTGCCCGGCCTGCCCAACGCCTACATCGACCTTGGTGTGCTGATCATGACCTATGTGATGCTCGGCTGGGGGCTGAACATTGTGGTCGGCCTCGCCGGGCTGCTGGACCTTGGCTACGTGGCCTTCTACGCCGTGGGGGCATATTCCTTCGCACTCATCTCCATCAATTTCGGCCTGGGGTTTTGGGAATGCCTGCCCCTCGCGGGGATTCTCGCCGCCTTCTGGGGCATGTGCCTGGGGTTTCCGGTGCTGCGGCTGCGGGGCGATTATCTGGCGATCGTGACCCTGGCATTTGGAGAGATCATCCGCCTGGTCATCACCAACTGGGTCTCGCTCACCGGCGGGCCGAACGGAATGCTTGGCATGCCGGAACCCACATTATTTGGGCTGAGATTTTCCATGGCGGGCGGGCCTGGCACCTTCGCCGGGTTTTTTGGGCTCACCCCTGCCCCCTGGCAGCGCGATGCATTTCTTTACTACGTGATCCTGGGGCTGGCGCTGCTAACCAACTGGGTAACGCTGCGGCTTCGCCGCCAACCCCTGGGCCGCGCCTGGGAGGCCCTGCGCGAGGATGAGATCGCCTGCCGGTCGCTAGGCATAAATGTTCGCAACACCAAACTCACCGCCTTTGCCATCGGCGCGTTTTTTGGCGGTTTCGCGGGCTGCTTCTTCTCCGCGCGGCAGGGCTTCATCAGCCCGGACAGTTTCACCTTCATCGAATCCGCCACCGTGCTGGCCATTGTGGTACTGGGTGGGGCGGGCAGCCAGCTTGGCGTGGTGCTGGCCGCCTGCGTCATGATCGGCGTGCCGCAGATGCTGCAAGGCTTGCAGATCTACCGCATGCTGATTTTTGGCATAGCACTGGTGCTGATTATGATTGTGCGCCCGCGCGGCTTCATCTCCACCCGCCGCCCCACCGTTTTGCTGGGGAAAGAGGCCGTGGCCATAGGCGGGGAATTGCGCGCCGAAGGAAGGGGCTGA
>JAKBCH010000117.1 GCA_021808055.1 Pseudomonadota bacterium
GCCTTGCCATCGGCACGTCCCCACCCGTGGCCAGATGCGCCTGCTCTGGCCGCAATTTTTGCAGGCCGGAGATGGATTTCGCCGCATCCCGCTTGGCCCGGCCTTCCAGATATTTGCCCAGCCGCACCAGCGAGATCACCGCCACGGCACTTTCGAAATAAAGCGGGCCCCCGGAGAAGAAATCCCACAGCGAGAGGCCATAAGCCGCTGTGGTGCCCAGCGCCACCAGCAGATCCATATTGCCGGAACCAGCTTTGGCGGCCAGAAACCCCGCCCGGTAGAACCGCGCCCCCAACCAGAATTGCACCAGCGTGGCGCAGGCCAGTTGCAGCCAGCCCGGCACCGGCACCGTCATGGCCAGCACCACCGGCGCGGATAACGCGGCCGCCGCCAGCAGTTCCAGCAAGTCCCGCCTGGCATGGTCCGGTTGCGGCGCCTCGGCAGGGCTGGCGGTGTAGCCGGCCTTGGTCACCGCCTCCTGCAAGCTAGCGACCGCAACGCCGCCATCGGCCAGCACATGCGCGCGCTCGGTGGCGAGATTCACCGAAACCTCCCGCACCCCCGGCACGCGTTTTAGCACTTTCTCTACCCGCGCCACACAGCTCGCACAGGTCATGCCGCCAATGGCAAGTTCAGTCTGCCGTGAGGGGGAAACTGTCTGATCCATGCCTGCGTATATGGGTCTCCCATGATGGGAGGGTCAAGGCCTTGACGTTACAATTATAGGAACCCTTATATGGAGCATCCGTATTGAAGGAACCCGCCCATGAATACCTCTCCCGCCCTGCACTTCACCGTACCGGACATGGATTGCGGCGGCTGCGTGCGCTCGATCAAAGAGGCCATCCACCGGGTTGACCCCGCCGCCACGGTGGAGGCTGATCTGGGCACCAAACTGGTCAGCATCGGCGGCACGGCTGACGAGAAAGCCTATGCAAACGCCATCGAGGGCGCCGGTTTTGACGTTAAGGCCGCATCTTCATAGCCCCTGAAGCGACTGCCGTATTTTCAGTCTTCAACCTGATAGCCCAGCCGCTCGATCACCGGGCGCATAATGTCCACCACCGGGGTCAGATGCTTTATGTAAGACCGGTAGCGGTAGCGTGACCGGTCATAGAGCTTTTCCGTCACCTGCGCATAGGAAGCGGTCCGCGCATAGCGCGTGTTCTGTTCGAAGGAGAGGCAGCGCGGATCGAATTCCACCCCGATGAAATCAAGCAACTTTCGAACCTGCGCCTCCTGGTCCGTCACCATCTCCTCATAGCGTATTGGCAGATAGCGCAGCTTCAAATTCTGCTGGTAATGTTGCACCAGTTCCGCGACCAGGTTGTAGTGCTGCGCGATGCTCTCCAGCTGTGCCGCGCAAAAATAACCATGCGTCAGATGATTTGAATAAACCGACAGCACCACATCCAGCGGATGGCGCAGCACATGAACCACCGGCGATTGCGGGAACAGCAATGAGATGAGACCCATATGCATCTCGTTCAGCGGCATCTTGTCGGTGAAGAATTTTGCCGCGTCTTTAAAAAGCCCCGTCTTGCGCGCGCGATTGAGGTAGTAGTCGCGCAGCTCCTCCAGCCCGTCGCGCTGGTCGCCCATCCATAACTCCGCTAGCGCTTCCGGATAGGCAAGCGGGCTGGCCAGCAAACGCGGCATGATCTGCGTGATGTCGTTGATAAAGGGCAGCTCATCACCGGCCGCAATTCGCGGATGCACGGTCAGCGTCTGCTCGACCAGCGTGGTGCCCGAGCGTGGAAAGCCAAGAATGAACACCGGCTGGGGCAATTCCGCCCGCAATGCGGCCACGGGCAGTGTCGGCAAACGCCGCTGGGTGAAAAACCCGCGTAGCCGTACTGCCATATCCGCCGCCGCCTCGGCCATGTAAACGCGCGAACCCAATTCCAGCGCGGTCTTCTTGCCCGCATCGAAACAGGCGAAGGCTTCGTCGTGGCGCCCCATCTGGTCCAGCAGCCGGCCCTTTTCCGAAAGCTCCGAAGGCCCCAACCGCAGCCCGTCCTGCTCTGGCCGGTTGAGAATAACCAGGGCCTCCTCATTGCGCTTCAGGCGCGAGAGCACCGTGGCGCGGGTAAGCTGCATGGAAGGGTTGCCGGGAATAAGCTGCTCCGCCTCGTCCAGCAATTCGAGGGCGCGGTCGAATTTGCGGTCCGCCTCCTCCATCTTCGCATAGCCCAGAATGGTCTGCACCACGCCGGGCTTGAGTGCCATTGATTCCTGATAAAGTGCGCGCGCCTCCTCGATCCGTCCTTGGGCCTTCAGGTTCCAGGCGAGATTGGCAAGGGTGATCGGCTCCTTGCTATCGGCCAGCTCCAACACGCGGCGGTAATGATACTCGCCCACCAGTGGTCGGTTGGCCTCGGTCAGCACCAGCCCCATCAGATTATGCGCCTGGGCGTTCTGCGGCGCGATCCGGATGGCGTTGCGGGCGTGAACCTCCGCCTCGGCCAGCGCGCCCTTGGCCAGCAGCATCAAGGTCAGCTCATTCGTGGCCCAGAAATGATTCGGGTTCAGCGCCACCACGCGGCGGATCAGCGCCTCGGCGGCCTGGCCGCGCATCTGCTCGCGGCAAATCTTGTATAAAAGCAGCAGGGCATCTTCATGCCCTGGCCCCAGCTCCAGCAATTGGCGCAGCTTGGCCTCGGCCCCAGCCTTATCCCCGGCGGCCACCAACGCTTCCGCCTGAGCCAGCAACGGCGTCAGCAGGCCACCCAGCTCGGGCGGGCTTAACGTGGCAAAATCAAGCGCACAGCAACGCACGCGCCGCAAACCAGAACCACAAGTGCAAACAGAGAGATCAGCCATGGCGAAAGTGTAACGGGCTGCGCCGCTGCCCGCTAGCCCGTTGGAAAACCGTTGTTAACAACGCGGCGGGGCAGCAGCACCGGGCCAATTTGCGCCAGCACCAATGCGCCAAACAACAAAACGCAGCCCAGCCAGCCGGTGCTGCTCATCCGCTCATGCAAAATAATGGCAGCGAACAAGGCCGCGAACAACGCTTCCGCCATCAGGATCACGGCTGTATCCGTTGCGCCGGTATGGCGCTGGCAAATGGCCTGCAACAAAAAGCCCAGCCCACCGGAAATGACGCCGCCATAAAATAACTGCGGCATGCAGCTTGCCACCGCATGCCAATGCGGCGGCTCGCCACCCATGGCAGACCCCAGCACCACGCAGGCCAGGGATTGCCCAAGTGCTGCCGCCACCGGCCGGCCCGTGTCCCGCACCACGCGCTGCATCAGCAATATCTGAACCGCGAACCCGAAGGCGGAGATGATCACCAGCACATCACCTCGCGCGAGCGAGCCGAACCCGCCGCCCAGAAACCAGGTTCCGGCCAGGGCCAACAGTGCTGCCAGCCACACCAGCGGGTGTGGTTCCCGGCGCAGGAAAACCACCTCCAGCACTGGCACGAAGATAACGTAAAGCCCGGTGAGAAACCCGGCATGGGTCACGCTCGTTAGCTCCAACCCCCATTGCTGCAACAGGGAGGATACCGCGAACACCAGCCCCAGCGGCACAAGCCCGCCCAACCCGGCCAGAAACGAGCCCGCCCGCCGCGCCTCGGCCACGCCCAAAGGCAACACCGCCAGAAACGCCAGCAGGAAGCGCAAGCCCGTATACCAGCCCGCATTCAAATAAGCCGTGCTTTGCGCCTGCGCTATAAACGCCCCGCCCCAAAGGGCGGCAGCCAGAAGCAGCAGGGAATTAGCGGTAAGACGGGACATTAAACCGAGCGTCTCTCCCAGGAAAACCAACAAACCGCAAGCTCACCCTCCGGGCTGGACGCTTACAGCAGCCATGTTTAAATGCCGCATATGAGCATTAAAGCCCCCGCCTGCCCGCAATGCAGCCTGGAAGAGACGCATCTCTCCGGCGAATATTATGTCTGCTCGACCTGCGGTTATGAGTGGGCTGCCGAATTGGGCGAGACCGAAGACATCATAAAGGACGCGAACGGTACCGTGCTCGCCAATGGCGACACCGTAATGGTCATTAAAGACCTGAAGGTCAAAGGCTCTTCAACCGGGCTCAAGGTCGGTACCAAGCTGAAAAACATCCGGCTGCATAGCGGTGACCACGCCATCGAGGCCGGTGATTATTTCATCAAACAGGAATTCGTGAAAAAGGCCTAAAAGTCGGCTTTGTATGACTCTCCTCGCCACTGAGAGAAATTGTAATGAATATGGCCTTTTGAGCTCCGAGTAACCTATGAGCGAAAATGGCCTGACGGATATTTTGTACCAGTGCATTTGAGATAGCGCGATCATGCTGCGTGGTCGAGATGGATTATATTAGGCCGTACGGTTTGTGGTGCTG
>JAKBCH010000118.1 GCA_021808055.1 Pseudomonadota bacterium
TCAGGCCGGTTTCGCGCATTTGCGCGCCAATGCGGAAGGATTCGCCGTAATGAAAAAACTGGTCCTTATAGGCGCGGGCCAGGGTCATCTCCGGGTCCCAGATATGCGTCGCCTCAGAGCCTGAGCCGTTGAACTCGATGATCTTGAAGTCCTGGCCTTCGCGCAGGGCCTCCAGGTTATTGTAACGCAGGTCGATCCGGGAGAAATACACGCCCGGCATGTCCTGCATGATCTCGTCGATACGGGCAGCAAGGGCAGGGGTGACGATGGAAAGCCCGTCTTTAAAGGTGGAACCGCGGCAATGATTGCCGACAAATACCAGCGCCACATGCTCGCCTGGGGCGGGAACCATGGCCGCCCTGGCACCGAGTTTGGGCAGAAGAATATGCGAGATGGCGTTCAACCGGTCATCGGCTGAGATGAGTTCCTTCACGGTCTGGCGGCCATCGCCCATCACGGCGGGCGGGTATTTCAGCGTCACGGAGGTGATGCGGCCGGTGCGCTCATTGGGGTGGCGGATATAAAAAATGCCCGCCTCGCCTTCGTAAGTTACCAGCGCCTGTAATTGCAGGGCGGCCGCTCGGGGGAAGGCGGAGAGGTAATCGGCCAGTTGTGCCACATCGCGCACCACCCGCACGCCAACGCCGTTGCAGCTCATGTCTGGCTTGGCCACAACCGGGAAACTCAGCCCGGCTTGCTCCATAGCGGCCAGCGCCCGGCCTGTGTCATCGGCATCCACATGGCCAGAGACGGTAAGGGCCGCGTGAGGGGCAATCCAGGGCCGTGCGGCTGGTCCGGCAAGGCCCAGAATATCGTTTTTGGACTCACCGCAAATGCCGCCTGCATTAATGGGCGGGTTGGCGAGTGAGGGCAGGGTGATGCTGCGATAGCGGATGGATTTAACCACCCAGAAAGCCACAACCGGGGCATAAAACAGCCAGCTTGGCCAGAATTCAAAAAAAGACACCGGGCTCTTGCGTGCGGACCCCTTAAGCTTGGCCGTGCTTGTGGCCAGCGATGCAGAGCTCATTCTGGGTTCCTTTGATTGTAAAGTTTCGTGGCCAGCCGCCCCACGAATATGATGATAAGAAGAAAGACGGCAAGCCCGGCCCAACGCCAGATGCCCAGGTAATGCGCCATGAGCATACCAAGCCGCAGGCTGATGAAGAACAGCCCGCTTGTCCAGATGAGGGTGGCGATGATCGCCGCCAGCGCGAATTGCACGAATGACGCATGGAGGAACCCAAGCGTGGTGTAGGTGGGCAGGCGCAGGCCGGGGATGAAGCGGCTGACCAGCACCAGGGGAATGACTTTGCCCTTGACCCATTCCTGGCCAAGGTTGCGGCGATGTTGCGGCAACAGGCGTTTGGCCCAGCTATGGGTGGCCGAAAGCCGCCCCAGCCCATATAGCCCGAGATCACCCAGCACAATGCCAACGTAAAGCGAGCCCAAGGCCAGTTTCAGGGAAAGATTGCCGGAGGCCACCTGCATGGCGGCCAGCAGGGTGGCGGCATCTTCCAGAATAAAGGTGCCGGAGATGATGGTGGCCGCCTGGAGGAATTGTATCCCCGCCACCGCGGCCAGAATCGTGGTTAAACCAGGAATGAGCATACCGGCCGCCCATAGCCCTGTTCAAGCCGCAGGCCAACCACCGGGCGAGGGGTTAGGTGCCGTCCGCCTCGTTCAGCATGGCCAGATGGTCAGAAGCCAGCGGCCTCACATCGCATTGGTGGCTATGCACATTCAGGACGCGGCAAGTGTCGTGCGCGCCTTCATAGCTAAGCCCTGTGAGCTGCGCCAGCCATAGGTCTTTGCCATGGCGCCGCACATACTCAATCTGCGCAATGCCGCGCCCACGCATATGGAGCGCCTTCATGGCGGCAACGCGGGCGTCTGTTTTGTAGTAGTAAAGCCCGAGCTGGGCGACCCAGCGCCTTGTGGGACTGGTGGCCTCGCCGGTGGAGTCAGGCAGTTCCAAGGCGTGGACAGGTGCCCGGCTGGCCACGGTTTCGACGCGCGGCAGACTCACAGTGATATGCGCCGGTGCCGGGTTGCTGGCGGCGGCCACCATTGTTCTGGTCATTGGCACATGGCCGCCGAAACCGTCATCGAGCATGGCGGTCATTTGTCCATAAGCGGCTCCCCAGTTTGGCTCGTGCAGCACCACGCCGATCAGCAGCTTGCCGTTACGGTCGGCAGAGGTAACCAGATTGTGCCGGGCGAGGTCGGTGTAGCCAGTCTTCATGCCGGTGGCGCCGTAATAGTTCTTCAGCATCTCATTGTTGCTGAATATCTTGCGGCCGCGGAAATCGAAGGAGGTCACCTCGAAGAAGGTTTGGAATTGCGGGTAGTTCAACACGATATCGCGCGCCAGCAGGGCAAGGTCCCGCGCGGTTGTCACCTGATAGGGGTTTGGCAAGCCGGAGGCGTTGGCGAACTCGGTTTGCGCCATGCCAAGCGCGTGGGCGCGCAGGTTCATCATTTGGGCGCAGCGCGCTTCGGAGCCGCCACCGAGATATTCGCCAAGGGCGGTTGCCGCGTCGTTGGCGGACATCGTGGTCATCGCCAGTATGGCGCTGCGCACGGATATCGTATCGCCGGGGCGCAGGCCAAGCTTCACCGGCTCCACGGAGGCGGCATGTTCGGAAATCGGGATTCGGGTGTCCAGCGTCATGCGCCTGGCATCAAGCGCCTCAAAAGCGAGGTCGAGCGTCATTAATTTGGTGAGCGAGGCCGGGTAGCGCGGGGTGTTGGCGTCGTTCGCGGTGAGGATTTGGCCGGAACGCGCATCCACAACAATCATGCTGACGCCCGGCGATGTTGGGCCGAAGCCAGAGGAAGCAGCCCGGATGACCGGTGCCAGGATGCTCGCTGCATGATGGGTCCGGTAGGCAATGCGGTGATGCAGAGCGTGATGTTTTGTGTGCGCGGATGCGGTGACGGGCGCGGCCAAGCCGGCCAGGCATAGGCCGGCCATTGCCCACCAGGTTAAGCACCTCTTGCTGCGCATCGGCATTCTTCGTCACCCCGCATAACGACTGAGGGCAGTTTTAAACAGCCGGATCGCGTCATGTCCAGCGCTTAACGCTGACCTTGCCGTTAAAAGAACAAAAAATTGAAAGGCTTACCTTGCGAGACTGTATCTGACTGGGGTGAATTGGCGAAATTCACGCAGCTGACGCCAGAACGTCATCATATTTTTTTGTGCGTCGCACAATATTTTCTTGACGGCGGGTGTCGGGGTTCACTATAAGTTTTTTGCTGCGCTGCGGCATGTGCCGCCGCTCGCCGTTTGGAGCTGAGCAGCTATCATTATAGCGGGAGCTGACCTACGATGAGTGCAACTAAAACCAAGACTTCAATCGCCGCCGAGAGCGCTGCCAGCACAGTGGAAAGTGCAGCTGGGGCGTCGATCAAGTCTTTTGAAAAATCTGTTGCCGCCGTGCGCGAGGGCATGGAGAAAGCTACCAAGGGCCTGGAGACATCTCAGGCCAAGCTGAAGGAAGGCGTTGAAAAAGCCATGAAGACTTCCGAGGAAGTGCTGGCGTTCAGCCAGGGCAATCTGGAAGCCCTCATGAAAGCTTCGCAGATTTATGCCGCTGGTTTCCAGGACATCTCGAAGCATGTTGCGGCTGCCTCCAAGGCCTCCATCGAGGAGACGGTGGTGTTTAGCAAGTCCTTGATGGGCGTGAAATCTGTTAAAGAAGCGGTGGACCTGCAGACCGGCTTTGCCAAATCCAGCATCGAGAAGGTGGTGTCCGAGAGCAACAAGCTCGCCGATGTTTCCATGAAGCTGGCCGAGCAGGCCATGGCGCCGCTGACCGCACGGATGACGCTGGCTGTCGAGACCTTCGGCAAGGCCCATTAAAACACGGGTATGGCCCGTGCCTCGCGGGCGCGGTGATGTTGTAGACAAGGCCGGCCCCTTATGGGGCCGGTCTTTTTTGTGCCGATGCCGGCGTCGCGAAGGCGGTTGTTCATGAACTGATGTTGTTCTGGGGGCGAGGGCAATCGGTCGAGTCGCTTGAGCGCTTTGGCAGAGTGTCTGAAGCCATTCCTGCGGCCGTTTTTGAGTCTCGCGCTGGAACCAGATAAAAACGCTCTTTGATCGCCGGGCTTGCTTTCGATATGCTTTACTACAAGGTGAGGGCGAGAGCGACGGCCGTGCAGGGGCGTCTGCCGTGAAGGGAGGGCCGGCCGCGGTGGTCGCTGAGGGTGTTCGAAGATGAGTGAGAACGATAAACGCAAAGGAACTGAGGGGCCGAGCATTGGCGTGGTGGCGAAGCCGCGGCCAAAAACGCGCAAGCCCACCATGTACAAAGTTCTGATGCTGAACGA
>JAKBCH010000119.1 GCA_021808055.1 Pseudomonadota bacterium
GTGAGGCGGCCATAATCCATCGCCGGGCCCATGTGGGTGAGGATGGTGCGGGCAGGCTGCAATATTTCTACCCAGTTCATGACGGTCGCGAGCCCCGCATGGGTCGGATGGTCGCTGGCGGGGGTGAAGCAATCCACGACAAAGGTTTTTATGCCTTGCAGTGCGGCCAGGGCGGTTTCATCCAGCCGCACCACATCCGTGCAATAGGCGAAATCACCGATCCGCAGGCCAAGAGAGCGGGAATAACCATGGTCCTGGTCGATGGGCAGAATATGGGTGCCGAAAACATCGAAGAAGCTGCCTTTCCAGGGCCGCATGGCGTAGGCAAAGCGCAGCTGCAATTCCTCCCAGACATCTGGGACCGCATAGGCAGGCAAAGGCGCGCCGAGGATGCGGTTGAGGATTCGCACATCGTCTAGCCCGGCCACATGGTCGGCATGGGCATGGGTGAAAATCAACGCGTCGACTTTGCCGATGCCGCAACCGGTGAGCTGGTAGCGCATGTCCGGCGAGGTATCGACAAGAATGGTTTTGCCGTCATCGCCATGGATAACGATGCTGGGGCGTGAACGGCGGTTGCGCGGCTCATTGGGATCCGTCTGGCCCCAATCACCTCGCCCGTCAGCTCCGCCGATCTGCGGCAGCCCGGCTGAGCCGCCGGCGCCCAGCAGGGTGATCTTCATCGCGCCGCTTTCTTGAACAAGCTGCGGAAATTGCGGGTGGTGAGCTCTGCCAGGGCCGCTTCGGAAAGCCCCCTCACCTGCGCAAGCTTGGCGGCGGTAAAAGCGGTGTAGGCAGGTTCGTTGCGCTTGCCGCGATAGGGGGCAGGAGCGAGATAGGGGCTGTCCGTCTCCACCAGAATCTTATCCTCCGGCACGATCGTGGCCACCTCGCGGACGTTCTCGCCCTTCGGGAAAGTAAGGATGCCGGAGAAGGAGAAATACCCGCCCATTTCCATCGCCTCCTCCGCCAACTGGCGGGTGGAGGAGAAGCAATGCAGCAGGAAGTCGAAATGCCCCCCGGCCCGCTCCTCGCGCAAGATGCGGGCGATGTCGTCATCAGCGTCGCGGGCATGGATGCAGATGGGCAGGCCCGCCAGCCTTGCGGCGCGGATATGGCTGCGGAAATTCTGCTCCTGCACATCCTTGGGCGCCTTGTCGTAGAAATAATCCAGGCCGGATTCGCCGATGCCGATGACCTTGGGGTGTGCTGCGAGTGTGACCAGCATTTCTGGCTCCACCACCGGCAGCACCTCGGCCGCGTGGTTGGGGTGAACGCCAATACAGGCCCAGACGTTCTCGTAAGCCTCAGCGATGACGATGGCCTGTTTGCTCTGCGCGAGGGTGACGCCAATTGTCACCATCTCGCCCACACCGGCCTGGACAGCCCGGGCGACGATCTCCGCCTGTTCGCCGGGCTGGTTGAAATAATCGAGATGGCAGTGAGAATCGATGAGCATTACCCGGCCTCGACCACGCGGGGGAACAGGCCGGAGGGCGTGGGCAAAGCCGTGCCTTCCACCAGCGGGGCGTTCAGCACGGCAAGCGAGCGGTCATCGCCCAAGCCCAGATAATCCAGCAGCTTGTCCATGGTTTCCGGCATGAAGGGTTGCAGCACAACGCCCAGCACGCGCAGCACTTCACATAGCGTATAGAGTACTGTGTTCATCCGGTCTGTGTCGGTTTTGCGAAGACTCCAGGGGGCTTGGCTGTCGATATAGCCATCGGCGGCACGGATGACGCGCCAGGCTTCGTCCAATGCTTCGTGAAAGGCGAGCTTCTCCAATGCAGCGCGCATCTTCTCCGGCAGGGCGCGGGCGGTAGCGAGCAGCGCCTCGTCAGCTTCCTGCACTGCGCCTTTGGGTGGCACCGCGGCACCGGCGTTTTTGCCGATGAAGGAGAGCGTGCGCTGCGACAGATTGCCGATGCCGTTGGCGAGATCTGAATTGATCCGGCGCTTAAGGGCCTCGCGGGAGAAATCCCCGTCATTGCCGAAAGGCACTTCGCGCAGCAGGAAGTAACGGATCTGGTCCAGCCCGAATTCCTGCACCAGAGGCCGGACATCGATGAAATTGCCCAAGGATTTGGACATTTTCTCGCCCTCGACTGTCCACCAGCCATGGGAGAACACTTTCTCCGGCAGAGGCAGGTCAGCGCCCATCAGGAAGGCGGGCCAATAGACGGAATGGAAGCGGATGATCTCCTTGCCAACCAGATGCAGGCTGGCGGGCCAGTAACCCCAGCGCGGCGCGGCTTCGTCCGGGTAGCCGACGGCGGTGATGTAATTTACCAGCGCATCCAGCCAGACATACATCACATGTTTCTCATCGCCCGGTACCGGAATACCCCAGGAAAAGCTGGTGCGGGAGATGGAGAGATCATTCAGACCGCCGCGCACAAAGGAGAGAATTTCGTTGCGTTTGGCCGTGGGGGCGATGAAGCCTGGATTTTCCTCATAGAAGGCCAGAAGCTTGTCTTGAAAGGCGCTGAGCTTGAAGAAATAGCTAGGCTCCACCACCCATTCCACGGCAGCACCGGAGGCCAGGGCATAACGGCTGCCATCCGGCTTCAAGGCGGTTTCGGATTCGTCGTAGAAGGCTTCGTCACGCACCGCGTACCAGCCCTCATAGGCGCCGAGATAGATGAAGCCGTTTTCCTGCAATTTGCGCCAAATAGCCTGGCAGGCCTGCTTGTGGCGGGGCGTAGTGGTGCGGATGAAATCATCATTGGAGATGTTCATCGTCTTTGCCATGTCCTCGAAATCCGCTGAAACGCGGTCAGCGAATTCCTGCGGCTCGATTCCGGCGGCGCGGGCGGCGGCTTCCACCTTTTGGCCATGCTCGTCCGTGCCGGTGAGGAAGAACACGTCATCGCCTTCCAGCCGGTGCCAGCGGGCGAGAACGTCCGCGGCGGTGGAGGTGTAGGCATGGCCGAGATGCGGCGCGCCGTTCACGTAATAGATCGGCGTGGTGATATAAAATTTCGTCTTCTTCATGACCTGTGCAACTGTTCCAGCGCCAGGATGATGGCGGCGCGCTTATCCAGGTTCAGTCCTAACACCTCGCGCTCCAGTTTTCCAAAATCCTGCCAAAGCGTGACGTTATGGCTGAGATTTGCAGCCCCGGCGCGGGCGGCGGCACGGGTGCGGGCGGCAAGGCGGGTGCGCAGCAGGGAAAAGAACAGTTCGAATTTGTCCGCACCTTCCACCGCGCGGGCAACGCTGTCCGCTATGGCCTGGGCGCGGGCGGGTTTCACCGGGGCGTTCAAGGCTTCGTCCACCAGCGCCGCCACGGCTACGCCATCGCCTTCCGCGAGGTTCAGGGCGTTGCCGATGCTGCCCTCGGCAAGTTCGATCAGCCGTGCCGCATCGGCCTCCGGCGCGTAATCCTGCAGCAAGGTGCGCATGGTGGTATCTGGCAGCGGAGACATGGACAGCACCCGGCAACGGCTGCGGATGGTGGGCAGAAGCCGCCCGGGTGCGGCGCTGACCAGCAGCAGGATGGCGCGCGGCGGCGGTTCCTCCAGCAGTTTCAGTAGCGCGTTGGCGGCGTTGGGGTTCATGTCCTCGGCGCCATCCACCACCACCACGCGCCAGCCGCCCTCGGCGGGGGTAAGGCGCATGAAGGCACTCGCCTCCTGGATGGTGGCAATGACGATCTCGCCTTGCAGCTTCTCGGTCTTGGCGTTGATGCGGCGCTCGACGGTGAAGAAATCCGGGTGCGTGGCAGCGGCGACGCGGCGGAACACACCGGAAGTTTCCTGCACGGAAAGGTCTGGCGTTTGCCCGCCAGCCAGCAGCCAGCGTCCAAACCTGTAGGCCAAAGTGGCCTTGCCGATGCCGGGCGGCCCGGCCAGCAGCCAGCCATGATGCAGCCGCCCGGCACGCACGGCCTGATAGAGCGCGTTCACGGCACCGTCATGGCCCCGGAAATGCGGATTGGCGCGGGGTTCAGGCGGCATCAGCACCCCGTCCGTTCGCGCAATGCCTGGCGCAGAGACGCCACAACGGCCTCTGGTGCCGGGCTGGCGTCAATCTTAATGAAACGCGCCGGTTCCGCCGCCGCCATGGCGCGAAAGCCATCACGCACGCGGGTAAAGAAGGCTTCGTCCATCTCTTCGTATCTGTCCGTGCCGCCGGCGCGGATTGTGATGCGTTTTTTTGCTTCAGTTTCAGAAAGTTCAAGTAAAAACGTGATATCTGGCGTTAACCTGAGCAGAGCGATCAAGGCACGGACATCCGCCAGTGCCACACCCTGGCCGTAGGATTGGTAGGCCATGGTGGAATCATAAAACCGGTCGCAGATCACCACCGCGCCCCG
>JAKBCH010000120.1 GCA_021808055.1 Pseudomonadota bacterium
ACGGATTTGCGCTGGAGGCGGACTGGTTCGCCCCGCATCTGGAATTTCGTTTCCCCAAGCTGGGTGAGGTCACGGTGCGAGACATGCAGTTAGAACTCCGCCACGCGCTGGAACCCTGGCACGTGCTGGGGGAAGAACAAGCTCAGGGCGGCACCGCGCGATATGTGGACAGCTCCGCCGAGCGCCTGCAAGTGAAGGTGGATGGCTGGGTGGATGAGCGTTATGTGCTGGCCTGCAATGGTGCGGCGATGCCGATGCAGCGCACGCAAACGCAAGGGCAATATGTGGCGGGCGTGCGCTTTAAAGCCTGGCAGCCTCATTCCGCCTTGCACCCCACCATCAACGCGCAGGTGCCTCTGGTGTTCGATGTGTACGATACCTGGACCGGCCGCTCCATCGGCGGCATGACCCACCATGTGGCGCATCCTGGTGGGCGGGCCTATGAGGATTTTCCCGTCAACTCCAATTCAGCCGAAGCGCGCCGCCGCTCTCGTTTCTGGCCTTTCGGCCATACGCCGGGGCCAAGTGCTGAGCCGCTGCCGGTGGAAGGGCCGGAATATCCGCGCTGCCTGGATCTGCGCCGCCATGCTTAAAGCCATCTTGCGCCGTTTGCGCCTGTTCATGGGGGCTGAACTGGCGGCGGAACTGCACGCCATCCGCACAGAAATCGCGGCGCTGCGGGCGGAACTCGCCGCCCGCGACGCGAAGGAAAACGCGCTGGCCATACAGATGGAAGCGGCCTTGCTCACCATCGCGCTTCAGGCGAGCACGATTTCCAATAATCGTTCCGCATAGGCAGCCATGGCGTGGGCGGCAACATAATCAGCCCGCGCATTTTCTGTGTCTCTTGGCTCTAACAAGGCTTTTTCTAACGCCATGGAACTTTCTTCCGGGTCTGGCTTGTCCGCCACCCGTATTACATAATCCGGTGCGCTGATATTCTCAGCCAAATCTTGGCTTGCCACGCTGGGTAACCCGGCACCAATGCAATCCTGCAACGCTGCCGAAATTCCGCCGGGCTGGCCAACGCGTAATTGCAGCCCGGCATCCGCCGCGGCCAGCCAGGCATTATAATCCGCGTCGCTTAAAAACCCGGTGACGGTCACCCCATCATTGCCCTTCAGGTCTATTTCCATCTCCGCCTCGCCAGCAAAAACCAGCTTCGCCTCGGGCATCCGGGCCTTCAACAGCGCGAAGGCCGCAAGCGCCTCGGCAATACCCTTGCCCGGCACCAGAAACCCAAACGAGACGATCAGCTTTTCAGCAGGCCCAATGCCAAACCTTGCCCGCGCCGCTTCACGTTCCGCCGACGTAATCGGCACGTGCGGGCGCATCATCGGAAACGGCAAACAAAGCGCTTCAACGCCAAACCGCTCGCGGCATAACGCCACGGGCTGGGGGGCATGAAACATCAGCGGCCTTGCCGCCTGCGCTAACGGTCCCAGGAAGCTCGCCTCGCGTTTGGCTTCATCCCTGGCCCAGGTTTCAACTTCTGCTTCGCAAACTTCTCGGCCCAGCTCTGCTGAGGCCATCTCCTCCGCCACACCCAGGCCGCGAGATGTCGCCAACCCCAGCAGCCGCGCATCATGGCACAACGCCGCTGCACCATAACGCAGGCAAAGATCATAAATCTCGCCATGCAACGGCGCATTACCAATCACGCACAGTACAGCATCATATTTCCCATCCTGCACGGCCAATGGCGAATATGGCGCTGCCGAGAAAACATCCACCTCCGCCAGCTTACGCAACTCCACCAACAACGCGGCGGAGTGGTCCGCCACACCGCTGCGCGCCGGGGGCAGGGGGGTTAGCAGGGCCAGCTTGGGCCGTTTCGCCACCACCTGCTTCGGCCTCAAATCGGAAAATACCTTCGTTGCAACCGCATTTTCAGAAAACGGCGTGGCCAAGCCAGCCTGCGCCGCCACCATCTCGTCGCGCTTTGCACCGCCCCGAACAGCTCGCGCAGCCGCATGTCCGTCGGCACTGAAATCGAGAAGAACAGATCATACCGCCGCAGCCAGACCAGGGCAGAATAATATTCCAGCCGGGCCACGTGCTGGCGCAAATACCGCGCCGGTTCGTCAAACGGAATAAAATCGTAAACGCAGGCGGCTTTCATCACCCGCGCATCCGTTAGCAGCCTGGCACAAAAATTCTGGTCCGGTGAAAAAGGCGAGGGGTTCAGAAACACCCTGGCGCCTGGCACATAAGCATGGGGGGAAAGCCCGGCCGCCAGCCACGTTACCTCCTGGGGCAAATCCGGCAATGCGGGGTTAAAAACCCCCACCCAGCCCGGCGGCGCATGGCGCAGCAGGCTGCGCGCATGATTACCTATGCCCCGTTCGTAATATTGCCGGTCTTGCAGGCAACGCAGATCAATCACGAGTGTCATGGCGGCAGGGTCATTGGCGGCGCGTCGTCTCCGGTTTACAGCCTTTCTAATATGTCTTCTCAGTCCCTTCCAATGCGCCGCCTAACCGAGCTTCGTCTGCGCATCGAGCATTCAAAGGCAGAGCTGCTTGCCGCTATCGCCGCCGGGTTCGGCGTGCCAGAGCGCGCCATTCTCTCCTGGCACATCCATCGCCGCGCCTGGGATGCGCGGAAAAAATCGCAGATCATGCTGGTTTACACCATCGACGCCGCGCTGGCGGTTGAATCCGCCAAGGGCGAGCCCACGCCCGAAACAGCTTACCAATTCGCCGCCAAAGCCGCCCGCCGCCCGGCCAAACGCCCGGTCATCATCGGCACCGGCCCCTGCGGCATTCTAGCGGCACTCATTTTGGCCGAGGCCGGGTTCTGCCCGCTGGTGCTGGAACGCGGCAAGCTGGTGCGCGAACGCACGAAAGACACCTGGGGCCTATGGCGGCGCGGCGAGCTGGACCCCACCTCTAACGTGCAATTCGGTGAAGGCGGGGCGGGCACCTTCTCAGACGGCAAGCTCTACTCCCAGATCAAAGACCCCCGCCATCTTGGCCGCAAAGTGATGGAGGAGTTTGTCGAGGCCGGCGCGCCGGAGGAAATTCTCTACATCGCCAAACCGCATATTGGCACCTTCCGCCTGGTTACCATGGTCGAAGCCATCCGCGCCAAGGTGGAAGCCTTAGGGGGAGAATACCGTTTCGGCGCCAAGGTGGACGATTTCGAGATCGATAACGGCCAGATGCGCGCGGTTATTCTCGAAAACGGCGAGCGGATCGAAACCGAGCATGTCATTCTCGCCATCGGCCATTCCGCGCGTGATACCTTCGCCCGGCTGCATGAGCGCGGCGTGTTCATGGAGGCCAAGCCCTTCTCCATCGGCTTTCGCATCGAACATCCGCAAGGCATGATCGACCGCCACCGCTTCGGCCCCTTCGCCGGGCACCCGATCCTGGGTGCGGCGGACTACAAGCTGGTGCACCACGCCACAAATGGCCGCTCGGTTTACAGCTTTTGCATGTGTCCCGGTGGCACCGTCGTTGCCGCCACGTCTGAGCCCGGGCGGGTCGTCACCAACGGCATGAGCCAATATTCACGGGCCGAGCGCAACGCCAATGCCGGCATCGTGGTCGGCATCACCCCGTCCGATTACCCCGGCCATGTGCTGGCCGGTGTTGAGTTCCAGCGCAACTGGGAGAGTGCGGCCTTCACCGCCGGGGGTGGCGGCTACAAGGCGCCGGGTCAGCTGGTGGGGGATTTCATCGCCGGGCACGCCTCCCAGGCATTTGGCGAGGTCCAGCCCAGTTATAAGCCCGGCGTGCATCTTACCGATCTCGCCTCCACGCTGCCTGGTTACGCCATCGCCGCCATCCGCGAAGCGCTGCCCGCCTTCGGCAAACAGATCAAAGGCTTCGACCGGCCGGATGCGGTGCTGACCGGGGTGGAAACCCGCACTTCCTCGCCGGTGCGCATCACCAGGGGCAAGGATTTTTGCGCCCTTAACGTGCGCGGGCTTTATCCCGCAGGCGAAGGAGCGGGCTATGCGGGCGGCATTCTCTCCGCCGGGGTGGACGGGATAAAGGTGGCGGAAGCGGTAAGCAAATGCCTGAGCAACACCTGACCATTGAGAGATAAATTTATCGTGTAGAGTCGTTTCATGTCTGGTCGGACTCTGCAAAGGGTGAAATTAACTTTCGTTAATTATTCGTTCACCTGGAGCCCCGGATGTCTGTCGCCACGACTGTCCCCCGTCAGCGCCCTTGAGACAGAACTGGCATCTTGAATAAGGGAGGATTTCTGGCTCATCGTAGCGACGAAGGAGCGTAGATGAGCCAGAAATCCTCGACTTCAAAAC
>JAKBCH010000121.1 GCA_021808055.1 Pseudomonadota bacterium
CAGGCGCATTGCCGACGATAACGGGCTGCAACCGCCTTCGCTGGATGCAAGACTGGACCGGACCGGTGCTGCCCTGGCGGTGGCCAATGGTAAGCCGCAGGCCGCCGCAAACGATCTTGCCAGCGCCACGGCCGCCTTCAACGCTGCGTTGCCCGGCACGCGCCCGGTAGCGGAAACCGCTTTGCTGCGCGGCGCGGCGCTGGACCAGGCAGGCGACGAACAGGGCGCCCTTGCGGCGTGCCGCGGCGGCGTGGCGCTGCTGCGTACCCTGCGCCTGGGCAGCACGGCCGCGCTGATTGGCCCTTGCCTTGATGTTTATGCCGCTGCGGCCGTAGCCGAGCCAGCCCATGCGCAGGCGTTGCGTGCCGAAATGTTCGAGGCCGCCGAACTGACCCAGGGCAGCGTGACGACGCAAGAAATTGCCGAGGCGGCGGCACGGCTTTCCTCCAGCGCCGCAAACCCGAAAGTGGCTTCGGCCATCCGTGCCCAGCAGGATGCGCAGCGCCGGCTTGAAGAGCTTTACCAGCAGCGTGACCAGGCGGCGCATGTGGCCAACAACGGCGCGGCCCTTACCGCGCTGGACAAGCAGATCGCCACCGCGAACGCCACCTTGCAACAGGCTGGGCTCGCCGAGCAGGCCGCCGCGCCCAATTACGGCCAGCTTGTGCAGCAGGTGGTGCCCGCCGCCGCCGTGCTGAAGCTGTTAAAGCCGGATGAGGCGTTTCTGGGCATCACCACCACACCCGGCGATAGCTGGATGTTCTTTCTGCATGACGGCCGGGTGGCGGTGGCGCGTTCTGCCGTGAACGAGACCGGGATGGCCAAATTGGTACAAGCTGTTCGCGCCAGCATTGAACCCGGCGCCAGTGGCCTGCCGACCTTTGATATGAGCGATGCGGCGAAGATTTACGCCGCCACGCTGGGGCCGTTCGCGGCACAGATGCATCAAGTGCACAGCCTTGTGGTGGCGCCCTCCGGCGCATTGCTGGCGCTGCCCTTCGCGCTGCTGCCCACCAGCCCTGCCAGCGTGGATAACCTCGCCGCCGCACCCTGGCTGATCCGCGAAACCAGCCTTGCCTATGTGCCAGCCGCGGCGAATTTCGTTTCATTGCGGCGAGCACAGGGAACGTCCGCCGCAACTCAGCCTTGGTTCGGCTTTGGCGATTTCAAGCCGGTGACGCTGGCCCAAGCGCAACAAACGTACAACCCCGCCGCCTGCCCTGAAAGTGCGGCCGAATTCGCCGGGCTGCCGCAGCTTCCCTATGCAAGGCTGGAATTGCAGGCGGCGGCGGCGGTGTTTGGTGCTGGCCCGCAGGATGAGCTGCTAGGGGCGGCCTTTACCGTGCCGAATGTGCAGAAGGCGGATTTGCGGAATTTCCAGATTCTACATTTCGCCACCCACGCGCTGCTGCCGACGGACCTGCCCTGCCAGCCGGAGCCGGCCATCGTTACCTCTGCCCCCGCAGGCGCCAACTCCGCGAATAACGCGCTGCTGACAACGAGCGACGTGACCGGGCTGAAACTGGATGCGAATCTCGTGGTGCTCTCTGCCTGCAACACCGGCGGCGGCGAAGCGGGCGGCGAGGCGCTCTCCGGATTGGCCCGCAGCTTCTTCTATGCCGGGGCGCGGGCAATGATGGTGACGCAGTGGTCGGTGAACGACCAGGTCTCCGCCTATCTGGTGGCGGACACGCTCTCACGCCTGCATGCGGGCAATGCGGGCGGGGCGGCGGGCAGCTTGCGGGCGGCACAGCTGGCGCTGATTGCCGGGGCAGGGAAAAGTTTCCCGGCACAGATCGCGGATCCGTTTTATTGGGCGGCCTTTACCGTGATCGGCGATGGCGGCGCGGAGCCTCTTTCCGCCAACGTATCCTCAAGTCTATAAACCATCATGACCGAAATGCTGGGAAAGTACGAACTCCGCCACGTGCTCGGCAAGGGCGCCATGGGCACCGTTTATGAGGGGTTTGATCCCATCATCGACCGGCGGGTGGCGATTAAAACCGTCAAACTGCCCGACCAGGAGGATGTGGAGGCGCAGGAGGAGCTGGCCCGCTTCAAGCGCGAGGCACAGGCCGCCGGACGGCTCAGCCACCCCAACATTGTCGGCGTGTTCGACTACGGCGAGACGCCGGAGCTGGCCTATATCGTCATGGAGTTCGTAGACGGCACGACATTGAAACAGGTGCTGGACAAAGGCGAGCGGTTCGGAATTCCCGAGATCGTGCGGATCATGGACGGGCTGATGACCGGGCTGCAGTTCAGCCACGGGCGTGGCGTTGTCCACCGGGATATCAAACCCGCGAACATCATGCTTACCAAGGCGGGTGAGGTGAAGATCGCGGATTTCGGCATCGCGCGGATCGAGAGCAGCTCGATGACTCAAGCCGGGACCATGCTGGGCACGCCCTCCTATATGTCTCCCGAGCAGTTCATGGGCCAGACGGTGGATGCGCGCACAGATCTCTATTCTTCCGGCGTGATGCTCTATCAGCTTCTCACAGGCGAAAAACCGTTCGATGGCGGACTGACCGCGATCATGCACAAGGTGCTGCATACGGAGCCACCGGCACCCTCCGCCTTGTCCGTCTCGGTCACGCCCGCGATGGACGCGGTGGTGAAGAAGGCGATGGCGAAGCAGCCGGAAGATCGTTTTGATTCAGCATCTGATTTTGCCCGGGCGCTGCGCGATGCCGCCGAAGCAAAAACTGTCCATGCCGAAAGTTTCAGCCTGAGCCTGGATGATTTCGGCGGCGACGCAACGATGGTGGCACCACGCCGGACCACTCCAGCGGCACCTCCACCGCCTACGCCCATTCCCGCCGTGAGGAAAGGGTTGAGCCCGATGCTGCTCGGCGGCGGCGCCATCGTGCTGCTCGCCGTTCTGGGCGGCGGCGGATATATGCTGTTTGGCGGCCACAAGCAGGCGGCGCCGCAAACAGCCGCCAGCACAAGACCACAACCCCAACCCGCCACGCAACCCGCAGCCCCGCCACCAATGACGGTAGCCCAACACGAGGCCGCGTTCACCGCCACGCTAGGTTCTCTACCTTGCACGTTGCTAAACGCGAACGGTTCCACACTAACCGGCGTTGCCGGGGCAGGTGCGCCGCAGGCGGCGTTAACAGCGGCGATAAACTCCCTGCCAAACTCAAGCACGATTCAAAACCGTATCCAGACCATCGACGGGCCTTATTGCGCGGCGCTGGACGCGATCCGGCCCTACCATCCGCTTTTCATGGGCACGGGCGGCGCGCTTGGCCTAGCCTTAGCCGGCGGCAAGACCGTGCTGCGCGACGGCGATCTGCTCACCGTCGACCAAACCATGCCTGGGTTCAATGGCTATCTGGAGACGGATTACTTTTCCAACGATGGCACCGTGCTGCATCTCTACCCCACCACCACTGATGCCGCGCAACAATTTCCCGCTGGCAGCAGCAAGGTTCTGGGTGACCCCGCGCATGGTGGCGCCAGTTGGCAGATCAGCGCTCCTTACGGAACAGATATGATCATCAGCATCGCATCCTCCGTGCCGCTGTTCACAAAATCGCGTCCGCAAGATGAAAATGCGAGTGATTATCTTCCGGCGTTGCGAACAGCGCTGCAGAATGCGGCGTCCCGCGGGGCACAAATTTCCGTGGCGGCGATTCCGGTGGTAACGCTGCCGAAAACCGGCAGCTGAAATATTCTGCTTATGCGCTTGAAAATATACTTAGAGCGCGATGGCTTCAGGTTCGCTCGCTTTGCGCGCGGAACTCAAGTCTGAATCGCCTTCTGCTTGATTGGTTCAGAGGCGGCTTCAGAGATGAGTGCGATTACCGAGGCAATTCGATCCCATGTCATCCGGCTCCAATGGCACATCATGTTACAAAATGTAAACAGACAAAAACCAGGCCTATCGGCCAATGCGGCATTTTGGTAACGTTGCCCGTGGACTAAGTTTCTAAACCTATAAGGAAATAGCCAAATGAAAACGCTTCTCACCACCTGCGCCGCCATGCTCGGCCTGGGCTTTATTGCGGCGCAACCAGCTCTGGCCGACAACACGCCCGGCACTGCGTCGGCCGTGTCGGCGGCTTTCGCCGGTGTTACGTCTCAGCATTACACGGTTTACGTGCTGCCCGGCGGCATGGGTTTCGTTGGTCCGGATGGCCAGCATCATGACACCATCGCCCCCTCCTTCTTCGTGCTCAAGGTCGGCGTACCTGTCACGTTCACCGTGATCAATTTCGATGACGGCAGCCACTCGATGAGCGCACC
>JAKBCH010000031.1 GCA_021808055.1 Pseudomonadota bacterium
AAAATACCCAAGCGAATGAATCTCTTCCGGCTTTTTCGCGCTTCGCGCCATCACCTCGCCCACGACTTCCACGATCATCTCCGGCGTTGCGCCCAGCCTCAGCCAATTCGCCACCGGCTGGTAATTGCCCATCCATCTTGCCGGGTCGATGCCCGCCGCATCCAAAACCTCACCACCGGTTTTCATAAGATCAAATGATTCTTTATTATCTTTATTATTAATAGAAGAACCGGTTTCCCCAGGTTCGGTTTCCAATTTGGTTTTTTCGGTTTTCATAGCCACACCTCCATCAATCGGTAAAAGCAAGTGTCGCTGGCCTGGCGGTTGACCATCCTTGCGCGGCCGTCCGCCTTTTGAGCCGTTGATTTTGTTGATTTCAGAGCGTGTCGTGGCCTGCACCAGCATTGGGCAGCTAATCGCGCCATCCGGCTCGCGGGCGAGCAATCCACGCTCGCATAATTCGGTTATTTTGGTTTCCAATTCGGTTTCGGTTTCGGTTTCCGGCCGAAAAACCAATCTGGATAACATATTCGGTTTCACGGGCTGGCTACCGAACCGCAAAACCGCAATTCCGTCGCGCTGCATCATCCTGGCGATGTCGAGCCACAACATCCGCGTATCTGGCGGCAGCGTTCGCATCCGCGCTTCATCCAGAACATCCATCAGCGCCTTGCACTCACACCGCTTCGCCATATCAGCCCCCAGTCGTAAATTGCGTCACGCCGGCAAACCGATGCGACGGTATTTTGGTTTTCTCGGTTTTCGCCGTCACGCTGCGGCCAGCGCCGTGCCCCAGGCTGGTTCGCCATGGTCACTTTCATCGCGAAACCAGATTGTCTGTGCATGGAAACGAACACGGCACGGCCCTGTCGGCCCGTTGCGGTTCTTGGCCACCTGCACCACCGCCATATCTCTCGTCAGCTCCAGCTGATGGAAATACCGGTCTTTCCGCTCTTCAAAATCTTCCGGCTTTTCCTTGGCGCCACGCACTGGCTCGCCTTGCGCCAGCAGGTAATAATGTTCGCGATGCAAAAACATCACGCAATAAGCATCCTGTTCAATGGCACCGCTATCTCGCAAATCGCTCAACTGCGGCATTTTATTGTCCCGATGCTCATTGGCGCGGCTGAGCTGGCAGAGCACGAGAATCGGAATGCCCAACTCCACGGCCAAAAGCTTGAGGTCATGGCTTAACTCCGTCGTGCGCTCATATTGCCCAGCCCTTTCGGCGTGCGCGCTGGCCTTCATCAGCGCCAGATAATCAACAACAATAAGCTGCAATCCTCGTTTCGAGCGCTTCAAACGCCGCGCCCGCGCCCGCAACGCGGAAACCTTGATTCCGGGCCGGTCATCAAAATGCAGGGTCAGATTCGCGGCTTCGCGTTGCGATTTGACCAACCGGTCCCATTCCTGCGGCGACAGCTTCTCATATCGCGGCCTGGCGCCAACATCCTCAACAATCCCAAGCCGTTTGCCCCGAAAAACCGACATGACGTCGATCCCGGCATGCGCTGCAGCCAGGCGCGTACCCATTTGCATGCCGCTCATTTCGCCGGACCAAAACAGCACGCTATGTCCAACGCTGGCGCAACGCGCCGCGATGCCAAGCCCGATTCCCGTCTTGCCCATAGCCGGCCTCGCGCCGAGCACATAAATCTGCCCTGGCATAAAACCGCCCGTCATGCAGTCCAGCGCATCATAGCCTGTCGTGATGCCCGCCAGCGGGCTTTCACGCTCGCCGGCCTCCAAACTACTATCCAGCGCATGGCTTACAGCCTCCCCGGCGCTCAGCAGAGGCTTGGTTTCACCTGCACCCTCGGCAATTTTCGTCAACCCGCCATCCAGCGCCTCAACCAAATCCTGCCCCGTTTCGCCCTCCTGGGGCGTAAAGCAGCGGTCGACTGTCTCGCAGCACACATTAATTAGCTGCCGCCGTATCCAGGCATCATGCACCAACCGGCCATAATCCTTAGCGTTGATGATACCCACCATCGCGCTCAGCAATTGGGCCAGATATGATGTTCCACCAACCGCATCGAGTAAGCCGGTATTTTCCAGATCGCGGCGAAGGGTGATCGGGTCAGCAATTTCGCCAGCTCTCGCTTTGCGCGCAATCGCATCATAAATGGTGCCGTGCATCGGGTCAGCGAAATGGTGCGGCTCCAAAAAGTCGCAAACCATGTCATAGACGCGCCCGCTATTCGCAAGCAGCGCACCAAGTAGAGCCTGCTCGGCCTGCACATCATTCGGTGGCACCATCAACCTGGCGCCGAGGAGCGGATGCTCAATGCGCTGCATTTCGGTCATGCCGTCCCCCGGCATGTAGTCACTTCCGCGCGCGTCTTATCTTTAAAACCCTGCTGTACGCCATTGCCCATACACTCTCCAAGTGTGTGGCAATCAATGTTTTGGGGCATATGCGGCCAATGAAACCGCGCCAGCGACATGCCCGCGGCTGTGGCCAGCGCCATGGAAAGCGTGGCGTAGTCACATTCGGAATATACCGCCTGCAACACATTCAGGATGCGTCTCCCGGAATCCATCAGAGCATTTCCCGGCTCGCCATCTTGTTCGGTTTTATCATTCACGTTCACGCCTCCTCTTTTTCGCCGCGCCGCACATAGGCGATTCCCGCATGTTCCTCGCAGTAAGGCTTTCCATCCACTCGACGCGCGTTGCAGAAACGAAAGCTTGCTTCTCGCGGGTTTCCTATCGGCCATTGGCAAGGCCACGAAGCAACCATTCTCCCCGGTGGCAGCGGCGCGTTTGTTATTTTTGGCAGCGGCGCTGGCTTCTGCACTTTCTCAACCGGCACATAATCGGCACCTCGCTGCGGAATCGGGCTCGGCCTTCCCGGCAAGTTCAACCGATGCGCTTTGTTAATCACCGCATTTTTTGACACACCAATCCTGCGGCCGATTTCGGCAGTGCTAACCCCCTCGCTCCACAATTCCGTTAATTTGGTGATCTTCGCGTCATCCCAGGCCATTAAAGCGCGCCCCGGATAGCAAAGGGTGGAAGACCAGAGCATAGCCGCACAGCATTGGCCCGCTTTAAATTAAGCGCCGAATATTTGCCCAACAGCCCCGCACGCCGCGCCCAACGCTTGGCATCTTCATACGTCACCAGCAGAACGCCCGACCCATCGTCCTCACAAAAAGTCCCCTCCGGCTTATGTTCAACCGGAGGGGCAGTTGGGGAGACCTTTATCGTAATACCATCCACTTTCGGCGAAGGCTCGGTACGCGCCTTGAGACGCTCAAGCTTTGACTCCACCGCTTGAGCTGATGAGATTGGATACCCATCCAATTCATTCACCCGCTCCAGAATATCGCGCGGCTGCAAACCTTGGCCCTTTAATTCAAGCAGCAATGCCGTGCGCTCTGGCGTCCAATCCCCGCGCTTGCGACCGGTTTTCAGCATCATATACCACCGCGTCTTCACGGCGGCAGCACTGGAAATCGGCACGCCTGGCATCGCATTCAGTTTCCGCAACAGCACTTCAAAATCAGGAACACGAGAGCTTGAAACCTGCATCAGCTTGTTTCGTTCATCCGTCCAAACAGACGGCCGCTTCACGCTTGGTCATCCTGCTGCAACAGCACCATGGTCTCGCCGGCAATGCGGCGCATATCATCCAGCTCACGCAGCAGATCGGCGCGCTCTTTCGGCGTCAGCTTGTCGTGCGTCAGCGCATGCGCGGCCGTGGCGAATAACTCGCCCACATCCTTGCTAAGGGCGGCAAACAAACTCGCCAGCTCACCACGCCCGCGCGGCGCTTCCACAAGCACCAGCTCCCTCCCCTGCGCACGGGCCAAAGCTGCCGTCACCAGCGGCTCAGATGCCACAGATTCCGCCGCGATAATGGTCTGTGCCGGCGGGTAATAATCGCTGTTGCGATTTCCATAGTTCGAAACGAGCGACCGGGAAATACCGCAAGCAGCGGCGGTGGCATCAACCCCACCAAGATCATGCACAAGCATCTTCCAGGCCGTTTTGATCGAGTTGCGCTTAATATCATCGGTCATACAACCGCACTCCCTGGTGATATGATTTCAGATGCAAAAGGATGTCCTGCCGGCAAAGATGGGCCATGGCATTTTTTGTAATCCTGCTCTTGGCAGCCCTCGCTGCACTCTGCGCCTTCCGGAAAATTCAACGCCGCCGGAAGTTGGCCCGACGCATTGCTGAGGTGATGCAACGGACGCGTTCGGGCCTCTGATGCGCAGCCAAAACAATAGATGGCTAGGCAAACCCAGTTGCCTATCCGATACTCATGTTGTGCATCGGAGGAGCCGCGATCATGATTGCCTTGATTCCCACCGCCATGGCCGCAGCGCTGCTGGTTTGGCTTATGTATAGGGTCGCGGCTCCATTGCTGAGGCGCAAAACCCCGACTGTCACTATTTCGACACCTGACCCTGGGACGGCTTTTCTGCATCAAATGCTCGATACTGAACGGGCGAAACTCGCCGGGCTCGAGCAGCTCGCCGGGCCAGAACCGGAGGAGGTTCATGACGAGGCGGCGCATCTCCCGCCACTTCCACCAGTTCAGGCAAAACGCGGCAGAAGGCGATCCAGAGAACATACCGCTGACGTCCAACCGAAGCTTACTAGAAAACAAAAGTCGTCGCCCACGACGACAAAACGCGACCTGTCGACGCTGGCGAGGGGCATTCGCATCCCAGCGCAGTTCGAATATCTGGGCGGCCGCACACCTGGTCGTACGCGAAAGGCCGTCATCATCAGCGCGGTAGGATATACCGAAGATGATGGGAGCTTCGATGTCACCACTCTCCGCTGCATTTGCGCGGATTCTCAGGATTGGCGCGCCTTTCAGATCGACAGAATTCGAAATTTTGTCGAACTGGAGCATGGCGAACTTGTCCCAGACCTGAAGGAGTGGGCTGCAGAGATGGTCGCGTTGAAGCTCGATGAACTGCTTTGACGACATCATGCAGCCATTTCAGGCGTCCACAAATCAGGACGCATTTCATAAAGCGAAATACCGAACCGCTTGTGTATCTCCATCGCCCTTTCCGCCGGAATGCGGAGCTTTTCAGTGCACCATTGGCTTACCAATGGCTCACTCACGCCGAGCGCCGCCGCGACTGCCTTGCGAGCAATTTTTCGTTCGGACAGGGAGGTGAGTAGAGTCATGTAAAGCTATTTAGTGTGACTAAACTTTAATGGCAAGCGTAATTTAGTTTCACTTAGACGAAACAACTTTATGTATTTGATATATTGGCAAAATGCCTGACAAAAAACTCACCAGAGATGAAGTTCAACGAAACCTGAAAATCGTAGGTTGCATTCCCGCGTGGATTAGTTACAAAGGAGTAACGCAGGAACAATTAGCGAACACTCTAGGGGTGTCGAAGGGCATTGTCTCTAAATGGCTGAACGGCATCATTTCCGTGAATAGTCTCAACCTTACCAGGATAGCTGAGTTTTTTGGAGTAAAGGTGATCGACCTATTCTTCATGCCCGGTGAGACACCAAAGTCAGAGGCACTTACCCAGGCCGCCGAACTTATCGGGGATTTATCGCAAGAAGACCTCGCGCGATGGATCGAATTCGGCAAGGGGTTGCGTGTGACTAAAAAAGAGTAGGTTTCGTGTAACTAAATTTTTCTTGACCTAATAATTTAGTATAACTAAACATTGCCTCCGTACCTTTCGGAGGCGTCATGTTCCCCACCACCCATGAACCGGTTTGGCCGGTCATCTATCGCAACCGCTATAAGGCAGTTGGCGGTGCAATAACCGGCCTGGCGCTGGGTTTCGGCGCTAAATATGTCGCCGCCGCGTTTCTAGTTCTCTGGCTCGCCACAGGTGGGCAATGACCCGTCCCGGCTGGAAAATACGGCAACACCGCCCGGCACCCCCGGCAGAAATCCCATCCATTGTGACCCTATTTATCGGCCTGCTTAGCTGGGCGGTCATTGTGGCCATCGCTGTCGCGGTTTGGCGCACATGACTTTATTCGATCGTTTCGCCGCATGGCTCATCACCCGCAGTGAACGCCGTTCACCGGATTTCATCATCACCAACGCGGAAGCCACCGTGCCTTATCTACGCCGCTGGTGGCTCATCCCGCGCAACCGCTTCCTGAATATTTACCTCCACCATATCCAGCGCAGCGACGATGACCGCGCACTGCACGATCATCCCTGGTGGAATTGCTCCATCTTGCTGCGCGGCGCTTACAACGAAATCACGCCGGAAAGCCCGAGGGGCCAGCTGCGTTATGAAGGCGATATCGTATTCCGCCGCGCCCGCGCCGCCCACAGGCTGGAGCTCGACCGGCACCTCATTCCCATTGAGTTTCCAACACCAAGCGTGAAACTGGCCGACCTGCCGTGCTGGACTCTCTTCATCACCGGCCCGCGCATCCGCGAGTGGGGTTTTCACTGCCCGCGCGGCTGGGTGCATTGGCGGGAGTTCACCTCCCCAACCGACAAAGGCCAGATCGGCAAAGGATGTGCGGAATGAACGCTTTTGCATCCCTTCACCTCCACACCGCCAACCGCCCGCATCTGCATCACCTTGAGGCCGAAGAAATCACCATAGGCCATTTCGAGGAAATGATGCAGGAGCTCGCGAAACAAGCTGATGTCGTCGTCGTTACCCACCACGGCCGCGTGTTCACGTTACTCGCCAACGGCCGCCCAGTTCGCTGAACTTTTTCCTCCAGCCAAAAGGATTTTAAATGGCAAACTCTCGACCATTCATGGATTTCATCCGTGAACAACGCAACGGCATTCTGCACGACGAGCTAAGCGACGCGCTGCAGGAAGCCGTTGCCGCCGTGATGAACGAGGGCGGCACTGCCACCCTCACCCTCAAAATCACCGTGAAATCCGCTGATGCCGGCGAAGGCGCGTTGATGGTGAAGGACGACATCATCACCAAACTGCCGAAGCAGAAAGCCTCCGGCAGCATCTTCTTCGCCTCGCCGGAGAACAACCTCATCCGCGAAGATCCCAAGCAGCACAAGCTACCGCTGCAAGAGATCAAACGCCAATCCGACCCCCGCGACATCGCATCCGCGTAAACCTTCAACAATACAAGGCTTCACCATATGACCGAAAAACAAGACTTTTCCGAAATCATCAAGCTGGCGCAAGAGGCGGTTCAGCCCTTTACCCTGCCGCAAGACAGCAGCTTAATCGTACTTCCTGGCACCGAAGAGCGCGAGCCGAAAATTGTCGACCTTGATCAATTCGGTCGCCTCGCCGCCCCCCGCCGTAAACGCGGCATCATCACCGTGTTCAACGTCCCCTCGCTAAACAGCTGGATATTCCACAATAAAGATGCCGGCATCATCACTATCTATTGCGATTCCAACCCCATCACGCCCAAAATCGTCGCTGTCCTGAACGACAATGGGCAAGACGGTCCCGGCCATCGCGATTTCGCCGTGAAAGTCGAATTCCGCCACACACCGGAATGGAAAAAGTGGAACGAGCTGAACGGCAAGATGCTAGCCCAGGTCGACTTCGCCGAATTCATCGAAGAGAACATGAACGACATCTTCGACCCACCCGGTGCCGATATGCTGGAAATCGCCAGCTACCTGCAGGCCGTCCGCAACGTCGATTTCAAGAGCCAGGTGGACCTCTCCAATGGAGCGATCCGCTTCACCCATGCCGAGGACATGAGCGCCACGGTAAAAGCCGGTCAGCTCGCGGTGCCGCAGCAATTTACCCTCGCCATCGCACCTATCCAGGGCGGCCAACGCTTCAAAATCCCAGCACGCTTCCGGTACCGCATCATCGACGGCAAGCTGAAACTCGGTTTCAAACTGCTCCGCATCGAGGACGTGATGGCCGATGTGTTCGATGGCGCGGTCAACGACATCGTACGCCCTGGCGAAGATGCCGACTGGAAGCTCTGCCTCATCGAAGGCTCCCCTAATATCACCGGCCTGTAAAGGCCGGTTCACCCACCCACATTAACTGGAGCGTCCCATGCCCGCCCAATCCAAAATCACTGAAGAGGTGCTGCAAACCGTAAGGCAGCACCTCACCGAAAACCCAAAGTTCGACCAGACAGCCCTGGCGGCAACACTCGGAATTAACCGCGGCACTTTGGCGAAAGCCGTGATGCTTGCTAAAGCCGATGCCGCCACACCCAGCGCCTCGCAAGATACCGGCGCCACGCGCGGCATCGCGTTCGAGGATATCCATATCTCCGGCTTTAACCCGCGCAAGACATTCGACGAGCAAGAGCTCGCCGAACTGGCCGACAGCATCGCTGCCAACGGCCTGCTGCAAAACCTTGTCGTGCGTCCGCTTGAGGGCGCGCCCGATGAAAACACCTTCATCCTCATCGCCGGCGAGCGCCGCTACCGCGCCATCGGTCTACTTCGTGAAGATGGCCGCTGGCCGGAAGACAGGCTGCTCGACTGCCGCGTGATCGACGCCGACGATGGCGATCACCTGGCACTCGCCCTGCTCGAAAACCTACAGCGGCAAGACGTGCCCCCGCTCGAAGAGGCAGATGCCTTCGCCCAACTGCAAGACATGGACCCAGAGCGCTGGAGCGCCAAAGCCATCGCTGAGAAAATCGGCCGCACCCCACGCTACGTCTTCAGCCGCCTGTCATTTGCGCGCAAACTCTCCCCCGTCGCGCGCCACGCCCTCGAAACCAAGATGATAACCATCGAGGGCGCGCGGATTCTCACAGCCGCGCCGCAAGAAGCACAGGCTGAAATCCTAAGCCAATACGAGGAAGGCGAAACAATCGATACAGGCGACCTTAAATGGGAACTGAAAGGCACGTTGATAAACGTGTCCGACGCACTGTTCGATATCGATGAATCCGGCCTTGAGACGGTTGAGATGGATGGCGACCGCTATTTTGCGGACCGCAAAGCCGCCATCGAAGCGCAGATGAAGGCCGTCCGCGCTAAAGCCAAAGAGCTCAAGAAAGATTGGGCATTCATTGAGGTTCTTGAGCCAGGCACTTACATTCATGCTTCCGGTTTTCGCCAGACCAATACCTCGAAAGAAAAAGGCGGCGGTGCTGTCATCCAGATCGACAATGAGGATTACGAGGTCACCATCCTTACCGGCTGCACCAAGAACCCTCAGAACGTGCCCCAGCCGCAGCGCGCGCCAATTCTCAGCACCGAGGAGTACAAGGCGAAGCAGCTTGCCGAACACCAAGCCCGCATAGCCGAGGAAAAAGCAATTCTTGACGCTTTCAACAGCGTTACACCGAATCTGGAGACAGATTACGCGGAACCACCAGCCGACGACAGCGCCGCAAAATGTTGCATGGACGGCTGCAAATTCCGCGTCACGCTCTGCTATTCCGCCCCGCGCGAATTCCATGTTTGCACCAACCCCAACAGCCCCCGCGCCGGCATGCTCACCCGCGAAGACCAGGCTGGCGCCGGCTGCTTCGAGGTGGCGTGATGGTGGAAAAACTCTGGCAGACGATCTTGCCCGATCAGGTAGAGCTCGGCGCCGCCATTCTAGCAAAATCTCACGGCTTGAAGTGGGACGAGGTGTGCGGATTTGAGGCCGGCCTTGATGAGTGCGAAAGTGGCACTTGTGTTGCGGCATTCAGTGAAGATCACGATGCGCGGCTTTGTCGAGAGCAGTATCGTAATGATGCTGCCTCTGTCCTAGGCGCTGTTTTTGTGTGGCGCGCATTCGACGGCGAGCCGCTCGATAGTGAAATTATCGGCTTAGCATCTGACGGATCTATTTACCGGATGAAGTACGCAAAAAACCATCGGGGCGAGCCTGCTTGGATGGCGCACGGCGGGTATTCCTTTGTGCCAGGATATATCACTCACTTCGTGCTTATGCCGCCAAATGGTGACAATCCGGCCACCGATAACCACCATAAGGTGGCGTGATGGTGGACACCTTCTTTCAAATCAGAACACTAGAGCATGGCGTCATCCGTGTGGAAAAGTGGCCAGAAGGCATCGTCTTTTGGGCGGGTGGAGAAATTGCCTGGCGTTCATGGGGACCTAAGCCTTATGCATTCGGCCAACCGGAACCTGATCATGCCATACGGCTTGCGAGGGCGCATTGGCTTCTTAAAGCGCTCCTCGATCAATGGGACGACGACGCAACCGTCGATACCAAAATAATCGCCGCAGCCCGTGCTGAGTTGGATAATAATTCCGGCGATAACCGCGATGTGGTGGCGTGGTGAATAAGGCAACGAACACCATTCAATCGACTCCCCTCAGCCAGGAACAGCTTGTCGCGGCCATGCGCATTGAATGCGCTACCATGGACCCATTTACCGCCGCAGCATCCGAGAATCACATTCGGGATTTCATGCGGCGACATCCAGAATATGCCAAACGCCTCGTCAACACCGCCTGTCTTGCCACCGGCGGCGTCGATCTCGCTTTAGCGCTCTCGGATTGTTTGACTCAACTTAATGGCTTCAAGTTCGACAACAAGCCACCACCCGGTTTTGAAGCGGCGCGGCAGAAAGCTTGCACCGCGCTTGCTCGCTTCGAAAAGATGCTGTGATGGCTGACCAACTCTACACCCTTACCCAGGCGGTGGAGCGTTTTCACGGCGCCATCGGCAAGAGAAGGCTTGTCGGCATGTGCCACCACTTGGGGCACGGTCTTCCATGTCATTGATGGCGTCTGAACCACTCCCCTTCTGGCCACGATACCTCACCCGGCGCCAAGCCGCATCTTATCTTGGTGTGAGCGTGGATGTATTCGACGACGAGGTGCGCGAAGGACTGTGGCCGGCACCCCGGCGACGGGGCGCAAAGGGTGGCTGCTTGACATGGGATAGAATAGTGCTGGACCGTGTCGCCGACATGGCGGCCGGGTTTCAGCCTGCAACACAGCAAACTGAAGCCCCACCGCCCAATGCCGATCCCGGCGAGGATTTATGGATGAGGCGCATCAATGGCGAGGCCAAGAAAGCAGGGGCTTAAGGTTGTCCGGAAGCGCCGCAAAGACGGCACAGAGACCGCATACTTCTACGACCGAGCCTCAGGGACGTTCCTGGCCAACGATTTCGAGACGGCGATCAAACGCCAGCCCATCCTGTGCCCGCAATCAGGCCCGGCCGAGGCAGACTTGCCAGAGGGGTCATTCGGCTGGCTGATCCAGAAATATAAGAAAAACGACCTGTATCTTGGGCGCAGCCCAGGAACGCGGCGTCTTTATGATGGCTACCTCAAAGGCATGATGACCGATTATGGTGATCTGCCCATCCGCAGCATCAAGCCAAAGATGATCTCCGCCATCCGCGACAAGCTGGCGGCAACGCCGGCAAAGGCCAACCAGACGCTTGCCCTCTTCCGCATCCTGTTGGGTTTCGCGGAGCGTGAGCTGGAGGCGATACCCAGCAACCCAGCAACCCGGCCGCGCCGCCTCACCGCGCCAAGGCGCACGGAAATATGGGACCAAGCGGCGATCGGCGCCTTCATGGCGGCCGCCAGCGAGCGCGTGCGCCTCGGCATGGCGCTGCTCTTCTACACAGTGCAGCGGCCGGACGACATGCTGGGGCTGACGACGGATAACGTCGAGGAGCGCGCCGGGCGCCTCTATATCAAGTTGCGCCAGGCCAAGACGCAGGAATGGGTGAGCGTGCCGGTCCATGCTCAGTTGGAGGCGCTGCTTCGCGCGAGAATCTCTACCCCGATTCTACGCCGACGGCGGGACGAGGACGGCAAAAAGAAATCCGAAGTGGTGCAGTGGCTTGTGCCGTCCCCAGAGGGCTGCCGCTGGCACCGGCGCAACTTCTCCCGCCATTGGGACAAGGCGGTCCGCCTGATGCTCTACCGCCAGGCCCGCCAGTTGCTTAGGGACGGCCTGACGAAGCATGAAGTCCGCGAGCAGCTCACGGCGCGCCATAGGCAACGCCGAGATCTGCGCCGTACTGGCATGGTCCGCATGGCCGAGGCCGGCGCCACAGCGCCACAGATCGCCAGCGTGTCCGGACACTCCATCGAGAGCTGCCAAAAAATTCTGGATGTTTATTTGCCGCGCCGGGGTGAAATCGCCCTCGGCGCCATCCGCGCCTGGGAAAACCAAGCCGCAGCGGAATCGGCTACCCCCAGCGTTTTGACAACCGTTTTGACAACTGACAACTTTGAGGAAAAATCAGCTTGAAAACTTACTTTGTTTTCAAGCCTTTATGGTCGGAGCGGCGGGATTCGAACCCACGACCCCCAGTCCCCCAGACTGATGCGCTACCAGGCTGCGCTACGCTCCGGCCGTGCCCGAGCCTGTAGCAGCCCAACACCGCCGCGCCAAGGGCCCTTGTGCATTCTTTGCGTCGCGCAAAATAAAGCCGCCGCAAATGGCGCGCGGCGGCTGGGGGTGCGAGGAAATAAACCGCATCAGTTGAGCGCGCGGCGAAGATCCTCAAGCACTGAAAGTGTTTCAGCCAAAAGGGCGCGCAGCCGGGTTGCTTCGTCACCCTCAGCGGACCCGGCTGCTGCCTGTGGCCGCATAGGCTCGGGAATCGGGGGCAGGTCATAGGCCGGATCAGCCTCAGCGGCTGGAATCGGGTCTATGAAGTCTTCCAGCTCAGCCTCGGGAACCGGGTTTGCTGCCCGTTGCGGCGGTGGCTCAGGCGGGATCAGGAAATCCTGCACAGGTGCGGGGCTCCGCTCTGGCGGTGCATCAGTGGCCATGCCGCCATCCCGCAACAGCCGCTGCACGCCTTTAATTGTGTAACCCTGGGTGTACAGAAGATCCGCAACACGGCGCAGCAGCCCCACATCCTCCGGCCGGTAATAGCGCCGCCCGCCACCGCGCTTCAGCGGTCGTACCTGCGGAAATTTCGTCTCCCAGAATCGCAGAACATGCTGCGGCACGTGCAGCTCATCAGCCACTTCCGAGATGGTGCGAAACGCATCAACGGCTTTGCGGACCCGGGGACGTCCTGCCTCGTTATTCAGGCCGGATGCAGAGCCGTCGTCCAGCTCTGCGTTATACTCTTCATCCACCATGCGATCCTTCGATTAGTCAGGCTTCGAGCGCGGCATGGCCGGTTCGGCATTCACCGCGTCTCGCAGCATTTGGCTGGGGCGGAAAACCAGCACCCGGCGCGGCAGGATTGGCACCTCCACCCCAGTTTTTGGATTGCGGCCCACGCGGCGGCCTTTCTGCCTCACAGAAAACGTTCCAAACCCACTGATTTTAACGGATTTACCAACTTCGAGCGCCTCCGCGATGCGGTTGAGGACGTGTTCCAGAAGCTCAGCCGATTCATGCCGCGACAGGCCAACGCTAGCGTAAATCGCCTCGGTAAGCTGTGCACGGGTCAAAGTGTTCATTTTGCAAGATTAGCACGAGATGCTTAAGGGTCAACAAGTTACTTCACCGATTCGCAATGAATTCACTGCGACTCGCTGGGGCCCGCTGATTCTAAAGAGTTTTGTGCCGCCAGGTTGTTTTAAAGTCGCAACAGTGCCGAGCCCCAGGTAAGCCCTCCGCCAAGCGCCTCCAGCAGCAGCAACTTGCCGGGCACCGCACGACCATCCTGCACAGCTTCCGCCAGCGCCAGAGGAATGGAAGCGGCTGAGGTATTGGCGTGTTTTTGTACTGTTATAACAACGCGTTCCGCTGGCAAGCCCAGTTTCTTGCCCACGCCATCGATGATGCGCTTGTTGGCTTGGTGCGGCACCAGCAAATCAATCGCCTCGGCGGTGAGGTTATTCTCCGCCAGGGCGTCGTTCACCGCACCGGCCAGCAAATTAACCGCATGGCGGAACACTTCGCGCCCCTGCATAACAAGATGGCCGGAGGTGCGGTTATCATCAGTTCCGCAATCCACATAAAGAATGTCGCCCAGCGCGCCATCCGCGTAGAGATGGGTGGAGAGCAGGCCGGGGCCAGATTTTTCGACGACGCGGGCTTCCAGCAGCACCGCCCCTGCCCCATCGCCAAACAACACGCAGGTGGCGCGGTCCTCGAAATTCAGCAGACGGGAAAACACCTCAGCCCCAATCACGAGCACGCTTTTCACCTGCCCGGCGCGCAGCATCGCATCCGCCACGGAAAGCCCATAGACGAAACCGGAACAGGCGGCTGAAAGGTCGAAACCAAAGGCATTTTTTGCACCCAGGGCGGCCTGAATACGCACAGCGGTGGCGGGAAACATCTGGTCCGGCGTGGAGGTGGCGACAATGATGGCGCCCAGCGATTCTGGTGCCAGCCCGGCATTTTCTAAAGCCTGGCGCCCAGCTGCAGCCCCCATAAAAGCCGTGGTTTCATGCGGTGCCGCAAAATGGCGCTGCTTGATGCCTGTGCGCTCCACGATCCATTCATCGGAGGTGTCAACGCGTTTCGCCATATCCTCATTCGTGAGAATCTGTGCTGGCAAATAAGCGCCCGTGCCCGTTAGCACCGCGCGCTTTATGAGAGATTGTTCAGCCATTGTTATGTATCACCGACTCATCGGAAAGAATGGCGCGGTCCATGGCCGCCAGCGCCTCGGCGATATGAATGTTGAAATCATGCGCCACCATATCCAGCGCAACATCAACGGCATGGGCGAACCCAAGGGCATCCGTGCCGCCATGAGATTTAACGACGACCCCGTTTAACCCCAACAGCACGGCACCATTATAGCGGCGGGGGTCGAGCGTTTCCTTCAACCGCTTCAGCGCGCCACGGGCAAAGATATAACCCATTTTGGCCAGCGGACCAGCGTTAAACACCCGGCGCAACAGGTCTCCCATCAGTTTCAGGGCACCCTCGCCGGTTTTTAGCGCCACATTGCCGGTGAAGCCGTCTGTCACCACCACATCCACCGTGCCGGCGGCGATGTCGTGGCCTTCGACGAACCCGTAAAATTGTTCGCCAAACGGACCTTCCCGCAAGATGGCTGCGGCGGTGCGCAAGGTGTCATCGCCCTTGCCTTCTTCGGAGCCGATGTTCAGCAGGCCGAAGCTCGGCGAAGGCAACCCCAGCACAATCCGCGCGAAGATCATGCCCATCAAGGCAAACTCAACCAGGTTGCGCGCGTCGTAAACGACGTTAAGCCCGAGATCGAGCATCACCACATCGCCTTTGGCGGAGGGGGCTGTGGCGGCCATGGCCGGGCGGTCGATGCCCTTTAAAGATTTCAGGACGATTTTGGAGAGGGCCAGCAACGCGCCGGTGTTGCCGGCAGAAACCACGCCTTGCGCGTCTCCGGCCAGCACGGCGTCGATTGCGCGGCGCATGGAGGAGTCGCGCAGGCGCAACGCCACGGTTGGCTTCATGTCACCGGCGACAATCTCGGCGCAGTGGCGCAGCTCATACCGGCCCGCAAGATGCTTGGCAGCGGCAAGAAGCGGGATAAGGCGAGCCTCATCCCCGAATATTATAAAAAACGCGCCTGGTTGGCGTTCAGCGGCAACATTTAGCCCCGCAATAATAGCCTCCGGCGCGTGGTCACCACCCATGGCATCCACCGCCAGTTTACTGCTCTGGCTCATTTTACCCCTGTTTTGGGCTTTATATCACCGCTTTCAACCATAGGCTAAAGCGGGTTCAGACGCGGACGACGCCCTTGGCTTCCTTGCCTGCACCCACAACCTCACGGCCATCGTAATGGCCGCAATGGGCGCATACATGGTGCGGACGCTTCAGCTCACCACAATTGGAGCACTCAGCGTGTGCCTCGGCGGAGAGTGCCTGGTGGCTACGACGCATACCAGCGCGCGAAGGGGAGGTTTTTCGTTTAGGAACAGCCATGACAAAACGCCTTACAGAATCAGACTAACTATTGGAAAGAGCCGCGTAGCAGAGCCGGGCGTGGCTCGCAAGTCATGACTGCTAATTTCGCGGCTATGCCGCGCCTGGTTTGCCAAACCGGGTGGCCAATGCCGCAAAAGGATTGGCACTGTGATCTGTGGCATTATCCGGCAGGGTGGCGGCGGGTTTGCGCGGATACGGATCCAACGCGAGGGCGAGCTGCTCGGCCAGGGCCGCGCCAAGGTCTAGAGTATCGTTCGCGTAGGGAATTTCATCGGGCGAATCGAGAGAGTCTGGGGTAATGTCCTCTTCCGCCGCGTCTTCTGCCGGGGCGTGGCGCAGCGCCGCCTCAGGCACGAAACGCAACGCGGCTGAATCCTGAATAACAACTTCAAAAGGTTCGAGCGTAACCACGCATACCTGCGTGACGGCTGCATCCATCGTTAACGCGGCGGCGAGAATGCCTGAACGCTCGTGGTGGAGCGTAAAGCGGCCTTCCAGCCGCGCAATGGCCGGAATGCCAAAGCGCGCCGCCAGCGCCGCACGCTGCGTTGCATCCGCCCGCACGGTAAAAATCTGGTTGTTATCCTTGATTTGGGTCCCCCTGACCGGGTAGCTGAGTTCTTCCTGCATTCGTGTAATATAGAGCTTGCGCATTGACACGTAAGCCCCTGCCGTGAGACCCAAATACGCGAGGGATCGCCCGCAATGCGATGGCTCTATAGTTTAAGGATTGAAGCGTGCGCCTGACCAAGCTGCCACAAAGCCTGCTGCTAGCCGCCCTGCTCGGGGTTTCTGGCTGCGCCGTGTTTTCTGATGCACCGCATTACCGCGGCATTGCGGTGACACAGAATGAGTTGCAGCAGCTTACACCCGGCGTTTCTAAACAAGCTGATGTGCAGGAATTGCTGGGGCCGCCGACTTTCATTGAGCAATATGACCCGAATAACTGGGTTTATGTTTCGCAGATCACAAAAATGCGCATCGCCCGCACGGAAGGCGTCATGCACCAGAATGTTGTGATCGTGACCTTTAATAACGATGGCACCTTCGAATCCACGACCCAGAAGACACTGGGCGATGCCGTGCCGGTTTCCATGGATAACAAGAAAACGCCCGTGCCTGGCGGTAGTGCCGGGTTTCTCCAGCAGCTTATCGGTGGTGTTGGCAGCTACAGCCCGCTTGGCACTGCGTCTGATACATCAGGCGCTAATGGCGCCTCAGCGTTGGGCGGCAACGGTGCCTCCAGCGGCCTTGGCAGCGGTTTCTAGGCTCGTGCGCCGCCGGCCCTTTCTGCTCGGCGGGCTTGCCGCAATTTCATCTACAGCCGGGCGGGCGCAAAGCGCACTTGGCAACGCGGCGGGGGTAAATTTTCAAGCCCCCGCGCTGGACGACAAAACCGGTCCCGGCTTTTCCCGCATTGTCATCGCCCGGTGGGGCGACCTGTTGCAACCGGACGCACCACCGTTCAACCCGGCGGTACTGACAACCGACCAGGCCAATGGCCAGTTTCCTTATGATGCCGTGATTGTGGCGCTTATTTCGCCACCGCCCGCGCAGGATGGCGTACCACGCCTGGTGCTTGTTACCGCCAACCCCACCGCCCCCGCGCGGATGCTTTTTAATGGCGGCGTTGACTCCCCTGCCGTGGCCGGGCGCGAACAAGGCGTTACGGTGGTGAATTTGCAGTATCTTTCCGGGCGCTGGGTAACAGTGTTGGGCGGCTACCAAACCCGCCGCCTCTCAGATGGCACGCTCTGCCAACTTTCTGGCCCCGTTGCCGCGCAAATTGGTGCCACCGTGCAAGGCGTGCTGGCGGTGAATGGCGGCAGCGCCACGCCATGGGGCAATGTGCTGCTAGCCGAAGGTGATGCCGGGCCATGGCTCACACGGCTGACGGGGCTTGGCCTGGGTTATGCTGACCCGGCCTATGCCGCACGTTATGGCTGGGTGGTAGAGTTCAACCCGCTCGACCCGCTTTCCCTTCCCACGAAACGTACCGCACTTGGGCGTATCGCCAGGGCCGGGGTGTTGGCGGCAACCGCCACAGATGGCCGCCCGGTGGTATTTTTCACGCAAGATGCGGCAGCTGGCATGATGTTCCGTTTTGTCGCGGCAACAAACGCAACCGATGGTACGGCGCTGGATTCCGGCACGCTCTCCGTAGCGGTTTTGGGTGGAAACGGGATTGATTGGGTGGATATCCCGGGCGACGTGCCAAGCCTGGCGGGACTCGCGAATGCAGGAATTAACGCCGGGGGCGAGAGTTTTGATGCGCCTGGCGGCCTGGCGATGAGTGCGGATGGCACCGCGCTTTATTTGGCTTGCGCCGGGAATGCCGCCCGCAGCGTTGCTGATACGCTGAACCCAGGCGGTGAGGCCGGGCATATTGTGCAATTTACCCTTCCCGGGGCAGACCCCACCGCCCGGCATTTTCCGGCACGCATTGCGTTGATCGCCGGCAACCCGGCCCGCGATGCAGGTACCCAATATGGCCCTGGCAGCCAGGCCTGGCTACGCAAACCCCGCACGCTAGGCATCGACCCCGCTGGAAATCTCTGGATCGGCACGGACCAGCGCGGCGATACCACGCAAACGGCGGACGGGCTGTTTATGATGCAGACCACAGGCCCCGCCCAGGGTGCCGTGGCTTATGCCTATCTCGCCCCCATTGGCGCGGCGGCGGGCGGTGCGGCGTTTGATGCCAACAGCAAAACCGCATTTGGTGCCGTGCGCCACCCAGGGGCCACGCCCGGCGCGAGCTTTGCCAGCCCGGCCACACGCTGGCCCACGCTGCAACCCAATATGCCGCCGCAAACCACCATCATCGGGCTGGTCACGCAGTGATCGAAATTATCCGGGTTTACCCCGGATCGCTGGAACTTGAAGCGTGTTTTGCCATCCGCCTGGAAGTTTTCGTGGGCGAGCAAGGCGTGCCGCCTGAAGACGAGCTGGATGAACTGGATGATGCCGCCCTGCATATTCTGGCATTATGGAACGGCACGCCGGCTGGCACGGCGCGCGCTGTCGAAAAAACCCCCGGTTTATGCAAAATCGGCCGGGTGGCGGTGAAAGCAGCATTTCGTAAATTTGGCATCGGCATGGCGCTGATGCAGGGGATTGAGGCTGAATGCCCCGGCAACGCTTTTATCCTGGATGCGCAAACCCATGCGATCGGGTTTTATGAGCGACTGGGGTATGCGGCGGAAGGCGAGGCATTTCTGGATGCGGGCATCCCGCACCGGCTCATGCGCAAAACTGGCCCGGCAAAAGGCTAGAGCGGTTTCCATTCACGCTGGTTCACGCAAACCGCTCTAACTCTCTGTTTAAGCAAGCAACTTTATCCGATCAAACGTGTCCGTTTGGTCGGATGTTGCTCTAGAAATCCAGGTCCGCGTAATGTGGCGGTGGGGCCATGCCGTTCACCCGGTCCGCCAGAATAGCACGGAAACAGGGGCGGGATTTGATGCGCGCATACCAGTCTTTGGCGGTAGGAGAGACCGACCAATCGACATCGCCCATGAAATCCAGCGTGGAAAGCATGGCGGCGGCAGCAAAATCAGCTACCGACAGATTGGCCCCCGCCAACCAGCGCCGATGTTCAGCCAGCCAGCCGATATAGAGCAGGTGCTGCTTTAAATTCGCATAGCCCGCGCGCAGGGCGTTGCCATCGGGTGCGCCAAGTTTCAGCGCCTGTTTAAGATTTTTTTCCCAATAGAGGTTGCGGACCACCTCATCGTAAAATTTCTCATCAAACCAGGCGACGAGACGGCGGGTTTCCACACGCTCCGGCTGGGCGCGGCTAAGCAGCGACGTGTCGGGGTAGGCCTCTTCCAGATATTCGCAGATCACCCGGGAATCTGGCACGACGAGACCATTATCCTCAATCAGCGTCGGCACGGTGCAAGCTGGGTTCAGCTCCAGATAACTCGGCTGTCGGTCCCAGACTTTTTCAACCCGAAGCTCGAACGGCAAACGTTTCTCGGCCAGAACCATTCGCACCTTGCGCGAATAGGGGGAGAGCGGAAGGTGATAAAGGACTCGCATGGCCGCGAGTATGGCATTCTAAAAAGCCCAGAAAAAGAGGCTGCCTTTTTAAAAAAGCAGCCTCTTTGGATAACGGTCAGGCCGATTTTAGCGCCGGTGCGTCATCGAGTGCTGCGGGCAGGTATTTAATGTACTCAGTTGGCACCACCTGCCAGAAATGCGGGGCCTCGCGGTCCCAATCATTCAGCAGCGTGGCGGCATAGCGGCTTTCGGTTTCGGCCACATGCCGCTCCACCAGCCCGCGCAGCACGTCAGCCCAATGCGCGGCGTTGACACGTTGCCAATGCAGCGTTTCCTTATTGACTCGCATCTCGAATCTGTTCGCACGGTCGTAAACGAAGGCGATACCACCGGTGAAGCCTGCGCCAAAATTATCGCCGACTTCGCCCAGAATAACGACCGTGCCGCCGGTCATATATTCGCAGGCGTTGGCACCCACACCTTCAACAACCGTGACGGCGCCTGAGTTACGCACAGCAAAACGCTCGCCCGCCAGGCCGGCTGCGAACAAGCTGCCGGAGGTGGCACCATAGAGCACCGTGTTGCCAATGATGGTGTTCTCATTGGTTTTAAGTTTGGAGGATGGGCCAGGACGCACCACGATGCTGCCGCCGGAAAGCCCCTTGCCCACATAGTCGTTGGCATCGCCAAACACTTCCAGCTTCAACCCCTGCACCGCAAAGGCCCCGAGGCTTTGCCCGGCCGAGCCGCGCAGCCGCACAGTCACGTGGCCTGGTTGCAGCTTCGCCTTGCGGTATTTGGCGACGATCTGCGAGCTGAACTTGGTGCCAATGGCGCGGTGCGTGTTGCGGATGTTGTATTGCAACTGCATCTTCTCGCCATTTTTAAAGAACGGCTCGGCATCCTCGATCATCTGCGCGTCCAGCGTCTCCGGTACTTCATTGCGGCCCTCACGGGTGCAATAGCGCGCATAGGGGCCGGGATCGGCCTGAGCCAGAAGCGGGTTGAGATCAAGGTCATCGAGATAATCCGCACCGCGCGAAACCTGATGCAGCAAATCTGTCCGGCCAATGATTTCGTGCAAGGAGCGGAAACCGAGCGAGGCCAGAATCTCGCGCACTTCCTCCGCCACGAAGGAGAACAAATTGATGACCTTCTCCGGCGTGCCGTCGAATTTCTGGCGCAATGCTTCGTCCTGCGTGCACACGCCCACCGGGCAGGTGTTGGAGTGGCATTGCCGGACCATGATGCAGCCCATGGCAATGAGCGAGGCCGTGCCGATGCCAAATTCCTCGGCCCCCAGCATGGCGGCGATGACCACATCCCGCCCGGTTTTCAGGCCGCCATCCGTGCGCAGCACCACCTGGTGACGCAACCGGTTGAGCATGAGCACCTGATGCGCCTCGGAAAGCCCCATCTCCCACGGCATACCGGCATATTTCACCGAGCTTTGCGGGGAAGCGCCGGTGCCGCCGACATGGCCGGAGA
>JAKBCH010000122.1 GCA_021808055.1 Pseudomonadota bacterium
TGGAGATATCCGTAAGAAATAAAAGGGGCGGCGCCATGCGGGCTGTTTGGCCCAGGCGCCGCCTTGGTTCAAGCGTCGGACTGTTTATTGCAGCGGCTGTGCGGGGCCGGAGGTTGTGTAGCTGGAAGATGGCGACAGCGGAGCAGGCAAAGCCTGAGGCGCGGCGGGTGCCGTGGTTGCCGCCTCCGGCGGGGGAGGTGGTGGCGGCGCCGGTGGCTGTTTGAGGGTGGCCGCCTTGCTCGCTTCCTGCCGCCGCCAATCCACCTCGCGCTGATAACGCCGACCGGCCTCAAAACCTTGCCGATAGGCGGCGTGAGCCGTCGCTTGCAGGTCATTGACCGTGGTATCCGGCAGAGGATGCGATACCGGCTGCGCAGCGCAACCCGCCAGCAGCGCCGCGAGGCTAAACACCGGCAATATGCGGCGGAAACGGAAGGCTTGCAGTATCATTACCATCTGCATAGCCCAGCTTCATGCTGCCGTCACGAGGCGGAACACACCTGCAAATGCAGGCTGCACCCTGCTGAGACTGTCAGAAATTATGAAACTTGCGAACGATATAAATAGGGCGCTGCTTTGTTTCCATATAAATGCGGCCGATATATTCACCCAGCACGCCAATACTGATGAGCTGAACGCTGCCAAAAAACGTCACCGCGATAAAAAGCGAGGCATAACCTGGCACTTCATTGCCGAACATGAGCGTTCTTACCATGATGAACACGGCGTAGAGCAGCGCAATAGCAGCCCCCAGAGCTCCCAGATAGGTCCATATTTTCAACGGCGTGGTAGAGAAGCTGGTAAAACCCTCCAACGCGAAATTCCATAATTTGAACCCTGAGAATTTGCTTTTGCCCGCTGCCCTGGGCGTTCGGGCATAGTCGATTACCACCGTTTTGAAGCCAAGCCAGGCGAACAGGCCCTTCATGAACCGCTGCCGCTCTGGCAGGCGTTTCAATGCCTCCACCACTGCACGGTCCATAAGCCTGAAATCTCCAACATTTTCAGGTAGTTCTATATTTGAGATCGAGCGGTTTAGCCTGTAGAACAACGAGGCGGTTCCGCGTTTCAGGACGGTGTCGGTTGAGCGGTCGATTCGTCGGCCAAGCACAACCTCCGCCCCACCTCGCCAGGCGGCAACCATCGGCAATATCTGCTCCGGCGGGTCTTGCAGGTCAGCATCAATCGGAATCACCGCATCGCCCCGCGCTGCCTCCAACCCCGCCGTAAGTGCGGCCTCCTTGCCGAAATTGCGGGAAAGCTCCACCACCCGGATGCGCGGTTCGGCTGCGGCCAATTCCAGCAGGCGGGGCAGAGTGGCGTCCCGGCTGCCATCGTCAACGCAGATGATCTCCCATTGCATATCTGGAATCGCTTCCAGTACCGGCCGCACCGACGCGGCGAAAAAACCAACCGTTTCTTCTTCGTTATAAAGCGGCACAATGAGGGAAAGAAGCTGGGTCATGACAATCCGGCGTGGCGAAAGGTCTCTAGGTTCAAGCATAGTTACGCAGACATATCCACCGCGCCGCCGTGGGGCTGGCCAGAGCCGGTTTACCGTGCCGCCAATCTTGTTCAACGGCCGGTTTCTCGCATAAACAAGCGCTGCGCCCCGCTGCAGCGCCGGCGCGGCAATGCCCGGCTGATTCACGGAGTGGCGGTATGATTTTTCACTGGCTGTTCATTATAATCACGCTTCTGCTTTGTGCCGTGGCCGCCTTGCCAACCCGGTTCTGGGTGCGCGTAGGCGAATGGGTGAAAACCCGCGGATTGCAAGGAAAACAGGCGCGGCTACAGGCGGCACTGGTGCAGCAGCGCCGCCCCTTTACCCCCGATGAAAGCTTCCTGAACCGCGGCGTGGGCCTGGCCATGGACCATGAACGCAAGCTGGTGTTTCTGGCTTGCCCGCAGAACGGCAGGATACGGGCAGAAATTTTACCCAGCTCGGCCTTGGGCCAGCATACGGTGCTTATGCAATCTGACCATGGTTTCCAGGAGAATTTTGTTGAAATTTCAATAACCGGCACGGCGCAGCCAGTCTGGCGGCTGCCATGTGCAGACTCTGAATTGGCTGCTGAAGTGGATAACGCCCTGGCCCGGCTTTAACCCAGGGCTGGCACCGCCCGCCCGCTTTGGCCACGCGGTCCAGCAGGTTGAACACCTCGCGCTCCGGCATCGGCCTGCCCAGCAGAAAACCTTGCACCTGGCCGCAACCGGCCTTGCGCAGAATGTTGAGCTGCGCCTCCGTCTCCACCCCTTCGGCCAATACCGCCATACCAAGAGCCGCACCCAGGCCGATGATGGCGCCGGTGATGATCCGCGCATCCGGGCTGGCGGTGATCTCGCGGGTGAAAGACTTGTCGATCTTCAGCCGCTCGAAGGAGAAGCGGTGCAGATAGCTGAGGCTGGAGTAACCAGCCCCGAAATCGTCAATGGCAAAGCCGATACCGCTATCTCTCAACGCGGCAAGGCTGAGCTGAACCTCCGCGGTTTGCTCCAGCATTGCCCCCTCGGTCAGCTCCAACTCCAGCCGGTGCGGCGCCAGCCCGCTGCGTGCCAGCGCCGCCAAGATTTTCGCCGGCAGGGCCGGGTTTTTGAGCTGCACGGGCGAGAGATTGACCGCAACACGCAGCTCCTCTGGCCAGGTGCAGGCCACCCGACAGGCTTCTTCCAGCACATATTCGCCCAATGCCGTGATCATCCCTCCCGCCTCGGCAACAGGAATGAATTCATCTGGCCCGATCATGCCGCGCTCCGGGTGTTGCCAGCGGGCCAGCGCCTCAAAGCCGCGCAGCGTCAGGCTGCGGCAATCAAACAGCGGCTGGAAAAAGAGCAGAAACTCCCGGTTGCGCAGCGCGGCCTCAAATTCCTGCTCAAGCTGGTGGCGACGCAGCAACCGGGCGCTCATCGCCATGGTGAAATGCCGCGCCTGCCCGGCCCCGGCGGCCTTGGCCTCGCGCAGCGCGATATCGGCCGCACTCAATAGCGACTCGGCACCCTCTCCGCTGCCTTCACTGCAAACCAGCCCAGCGCAGGCGCCAATCTGCACGGTCACACCGTCGATCTCGAATGGTTCCGACAGGCAGCTGATCAGATGTTGCGAAAGGGCCAACGAGTCCTCAGCGGCTCCTCCTTGCTTGCGTAGCACCACGAACTCTTCTCCGGCCGGCATGGCCAGAATGTCTCCCAGCGTAAGGTTGGCCGTAAGCCGTTGCGCCGCTTGGCGGAAGAGCTTGTCCACCACCTCACGCCCAAACAAATCGTCCACCGGCTTCAATCGCGCCAGCCCGATGCTGATCAGCACAAGCGGCTCCCCCGTCATGCTGGACAGACGCTCGCGCAAGCCACGGCGATTCAGCAAGCCCGTCAGGTCATCATGCCGGGAAAGATGCCAGAGGCGCTTTGCTTCAAGCTGGCGCTCCACCAGCTTGGCATCCGTGGCGGCGCTGATCAGCGATGCAACCAGCAGCAGCAAACTGACCGCCGCAATGGCGGCAGCAAGGTTATCTCGCTCAGGGCTAAGGATCACCACATTCACATGCACTAAATTGACCGAAGCAATTTCCAGCCCGGCCATGGCGATGAAATGCAGGCCGCAGATAGCGGCCGCAAGCAAAAGGCTGGCCTCTATCAAGCCTGCAACATCCGTGCGGCGCACGGCGCGCATGGAAAGCGCCGACGCCATCACGCCGCAAACCAGGCTCGCCACCACGAAGGCCGGATTGTAGCTAAAACCGCCACAAAGTTTCATCGCCGACATACCGATGAAATGCATGGTCCCAATGGCGACGCCCAGCAGCACCCCGGCCACGGCCCAGGCAAAGCGCATTGCCGGGCGCCACAGCAGCAGCGCAAAGGCCGGCAGCGCGCCCAGCACCGCCGCCAGAATGGAAAGCGCCGTGCGCGCGGTATCATAACAAATGGGTATGCCTGGGTTAAAGGCGAGCATAGCGATGAAGTGTGTAGCCCAGACATTCCCCCCAAAGGACAAACACAACAACAAAAGCCAGAAAAGCCGCCACCGGCCCTGAACCATGCCGGCGCGGCGCAACACAACCAGAACGGTGTAAGAGCCGGTTAGGCAGACCAGCGCCGCCAGCACGACCAAAGCCCCATCGAACCGGCTCGCCCACAGCAGCAGCCCAGGCAAATAAAACCCGCCCACCTTTTTACCGCTCTCCTCGCCACATGATGATACCCCACTCAGTTTGACTTAA
>JAKBCH010000123.1 GCA_021808055.1 Pseudomonadota bacterium
CGGGCCTAAACTGCAAGGACGCCTCGAAAAAATAGGGAAATGGACCATCCAAATCGTAAAACGCTCCGATACCGCAGAAGGATTTGAACTCCTGCCACGCCGATGGGTTGCCGAGAGGACCTTCGCTTGGCTTGGCAGATGCCGCCGTCTCGCCAAGGATTTCGAGGCAACAATTGCCAGTGCAACCGCTTGGGTCCTGCTCGCGCACATCCGCCTGCTTACAAGAAAAATTACACGAAAAGGTTAGGCGAATTACCATTCAGAGTCAGGTTCTTAGAGAATCCGTCAGCATTACGACAAAATAAGGCCAGTCATGCCCGTGCCAGCCGGTGACAGCACCAGGTGGAAAATCCCAGCGCGTAATGCGAACATCCGCATCATCACGCTGAACGGTCGGAATGGCGGGAATCGAGCATTTAAAGACCATGGTTTTCTTTCAAGATGTCGATGACGAGACCATCTTAGCTGGATCCAACGTTTGGCGACAAATTTGCATAGTTTAGGCTGTCGAAAATCGGATAGCCCCTTCCCGGTCATAACTATAGGCGTTCTTCCAAGGCCCAGTAAAGGGTAGCCCGATGCACCCCAAATAGTCCAGGCGCGAAAAGCACTTGCCCGCTGGCAACGGAAAAGGCTTGCAGCCGTCTGATCGTATCAGACAGGTCCGGCTTGTTCCATGACGAAAGTGCTCCCCGTTCATGGAGCATTTTCAGCCAGTCAAACTTAACATTTTGATCCAACATTACTTTCTTCTGCAAATGGCTTCCGGTGTTGGGAAGTTTGGCCAAACATTCAACGATTGCAATCGTCGGTCCAGGATTGTCGCATAACTTAGGATTTATGCGACAAAGCAGACGGTAGCCGACGGACCAGTTGCAACGGCAGCTTATGGCAATGCCGCTCCAAACCGGCCCGTCTGCCCCCCACGCTTGCCATTCCGCCATTGTCTTCCCATATCCCTGCGATTCAGGAGACCATCAGCATGAAATACAAGCAGCTTGGCCGCACCGGCCTTTATGTGTCTGAAATCTGCCTCGGCACCATGACCTTCGGCGGCAATGAGGATGCGGGCTTCTGGAAGGCCATCGGCCAGCTTCGCCAGGGCGAGGTGGATGCGATCATCGGCCGGGCGTTGGAGGCCGGGGTGAATTTCATCGACACGGCGGATGTTTATTCCATGGGCCAGTCCGAGCGGCTGGTGGGGCAGGCGCTCAAGAATCTCGGTGTCAAACGCTCGGACATCGTGCTGGCAACGAAAGTGTTCGGCGAAATGGGGCCGGGCCCGAACGACCGCGGCGCCTCACGCGGGCATATTATGGACGGTGTGAAGGCGAGTTTGGAACGGCTTGGCACCGATCATATCGACCTCTACCAGATCCACGGTAACGACACGATCACCCCCATCGACGAGACGCTGCGCGCGCTGGATGACCTCGTTTCCCAAGGGCTGGTGCGCTATATTGGTGTTTCCAACTGGGCGGCATGGAAAATCGCCAAGGCGTTGGGGCTTTCAGAGGCCAAGGGTTATGCGCGGTTCGAGACCTTGCAGGCCTATTCTCCATCGCCGGGCGGGATTTAGAGCGCGAGCTGGTGCCGTTGATAAATGAGGAGAAGCTCGGGCTGATGGTGTGGTCGCCGCTGGCTGGTGGGTATCTCTCCGGCAAATACGGGCCAGGGGCCGAGGCAGCGAATGACAGCCGCCGGTTGAGCTTTGATTTTCCGCCGGTGAATATCGAGCGCGCGGACGCCTGCATCGCCGTGATGCGCGAGATTGGCGAGGCGCACGGGGTTTCCGTGGCGCGGGTAGCGCTGGCCTGGCTGCTGGGCAAGCCGCATGTCACCAGCGTGATCATCGGCGCCAAGAGCACTGCACAGCTCGACGATAATCTGGCGGCGGCGGCGCTGGAACTGTCTGCGGATGAAATGGCCAGGCTGGACGCAGTGAGCGAATTGCCGGCGGAATATCCGGGCTGGATGCTTGAGCGCCAGGGCCGTAACCGGGTGCCGCTGCCGTTCAAGAGATAAATAACAGGGCTGGCGGCCTTACAGCCGCCGCAGCACGAACGCTTCCGCCAGCGAGGCCTCAATGGCCTCGCCATGGCCCGCATCACGCGCTTCGATCATTACTTCCAACTGGGCATCCTGCACCGAGGGGCTGGAGAACAGCCGGTGATGCGAAACCTCTAGAATATTGCCGCCAAGTTCGCCAATCCGCCGGGAAACTTCCGCCAGCATCCCCGGCCGGTCCGGCATTTCCAGCACCAGGCGCAGCAGACGGCCATCGCGCAGCAGGCAGCGCATAAGGGTGTTGGCCAGAATCCGCGGGTCGATATTTGCCCCGCAGATGGAAATACCCACCTTCTTGCCGCGGAAATGCTCGGGAAAGCTCAACACCGCGGCAAGGCTGGCGGCACCGGCCCCCTCGGTCACCTGTTTGGCGTTTTCCACATAGGCGGCAATCGCACTTTCCACCGCGTGCTCGGAAACCACCAGCACCGGCACTTCCAGCGCCTTCAGCACGGCAAGCGGGTTCTGGCCGATATCCCGCACCGCTATACCCTCGGCGATGGTGGGGCCGCCAACCTTGATCTCCTGGCCCGCCAGTGCCTGGGCGAAGGCGGCGTAATGCTCCACCTCCACGCCATACACCTTGCAGTCCGGGCGCAGGTGCCGCGCCACCGTGGCGGAGCCCGCCACCAGCCCGCCGCCGCCGGTAGCCACCACCAGCGCGTCCAGATCCGGCACATCCTCAAACATTTCCAGCGCCATGGTGCCCTGGCCCGCCATCACGGCGGGGTCGTCATAGGGGTGGATGAAAAACAACCCCTCCTCTGTTTCCAGCCTGCGGGCTTCGGCGGCGGCTTCGGCCAGTGTCTCGCCGTGCAGCACCACATTGGCCCCCCAGCTTGCCGTGCGCGTTATTTTTGTCGCCGGGGTGTGGCGGGGCATCACGATGGTGGCCTTAATCCCCGCAAGCTGGGCATGGCGCGCCACCGCCTGGGCGTGGTTGCCGGCGGACATCGCCACCACGCCGCGCCGGCGCTCATCCTCGGAGAGCAGCGCGATGCGGTTGGCCGCCCCGCGCTCTTTAAAGGCGCCGGTGGCCTGCAAATGGTCCAGCTTCACATACAGTTCAGCCCCGGTGAGGCGCGAGAGCGCGTCTGATTTCAGGAACGGGGTGCGCAGCACCGCGCCCTGAATCCGCTGGGACGCGGCCAGGACATCATCGTACGTGATCATTTCAAACGAAACTGATTTTCAGGATTTCGTAGGAGCGGTCGCCGCCAGGTGCGGGCACGGAAACGGTATCCCCCACGCGCTTGGAAATGAGCGCCTTGGCCAGCGGCGAGGTGACAGAAAGCTTGCTCTGCTTGATATCGGCCTCATACAGCCCGACGATCTGATAGGTGGCTTCCTGGTCGGTGTCCTCATCCACCACCAGCACGGTGGCGCCGAACTTCACCGTTTCGCCAGAAAGGGCGGTCGGGTCTATCACTTCCACCGCCGAGACGATCTCCTCCAGCTCCGCAATCCGGCCCTCGATAAAGGACTGGCGTTCGCGCGCGGCGTGGTACTCGGCGTTTTCCGAGAGGTCGCCATGGGCGCGCGCCTCGGCAATGGCGCGGATAATCGCCGGACGCTCAACAGCCTTGAGCATCCGCAATTCGTCTTCAAGCGCCGCGAGCCCGGCCGCGGTCATGGGAAATTTCTGCACTGCATCTCCTCAAGGGCGCCAGGGCCCCCGATGGGTTAGAGGTAACGCGAAAACCCGCCGCCAGCGCGTGAACGCCGGCGGGGAATTAGAACGATTGGTGAAAATACGACTGGAGCGGCGCAACATCAAGAGTGCCCGCCATCAACGCCGCAATGGCGTGCGCCGCCGCCCGGGCGCCCGCTATGGTGGTGAAGTTGGGCACGCCGTGGGTAAGGGCGGAACGGCGAATATCGAAGCTGTCCGCGACCGATTGCGCGCCTGAGGCGGTGTTGATGATCAGCTGCACGTCGTTGGAGCGGATGGCGTCCACGCAATGCGGGCGGCCTTCCAGCACCTTGTTCACCCGCTTCACCGGAATCCCGGCCTCGGCCAGCACCTTCGCGGTGCCGCCGGTGGCCAGCAGGGTGAAGCCAAGCTCCGTCAACCGCCGCGCCACCGGCAGGAAGGCCGGTTTGTCGGCATCCTTCACCG
>JAKBCH010000124.1 GCA_021808055.1 Pseudomonadota bacterium
GTATTGGTCTGATAGGGCCAGGCGGCCCCCACCACGGCATCGCCCGAGGTGAAGAGCTGGATTTCATCCGATGCCAGCGCCCAGTATTTCTTGATGAGCTTGGACTGGCCCTTGAGCAGCGTCACCACCGCGTTCATCTGAGTTTGGTTCAGCTCATACGGGTCGGTGATGCCAAGCGAGGGGTCCTTCTTGGATAGATACAAAGCCGCGTCCGCGATCTGAATCGGGTTATCCGGCACGGTGATCTTGCCCTTATAGGCCGGATTATAGATCACCGACCAGGATTTGGGCGCGGTGGGGAACACCTTGGTGTTGTAGAGCAGCGTGTTCGGCCCCCATTCGTAGGAGACGCCATAATGCACCCCCTTGACGGTATTGAAGGGCGGGCTTTGCAGCTGTGGAATGAAATTCTTCCAGGCCGGGATGAGCGCCATGTTGATAGGCTGCACATCATGCCCGTAAATGAGCCGCAGCGTGGCGTCGCCGGAAGCGGAGACGACATCATATTGGTCACCGCCGCCCGAGCGCATCAGCGCCACCATCTCATCAGACGAACCAGCGTATTTAGCATGGACCATGCAGCCGGTGGCAGCCTCGAAGGGCTTCACCCAGTCATCCTGGGCGTAGCCCTCCCATGCCACCACATTCAGCACGCCCTCGCCCTGGCCGATGGTTTGCAGCGGCTCCGCCGCCGCGGCACCCTGCGCGAAGGGCAAGGATATCGACAAGTACAAAGCCAGCTTAGCGAGTTTACGTTTGAAATCGTTTTTCATCACTGCTCTCCCTTGTTATTTTCACCGCCGATGACAGCGCCAGCCGAACGTGGCCAGGCCACCGTTACCGAATCTCCCGCTACGAAGCGTAAGCTGCCATGCACGGGCACGATATTCGCCTCCATAACCTGCATGCTGCTGCCATCTTCCAGCACCACGATGGTGCGGGTGACAGCACCCAGATACACAGCCTCGCGCACAACGCCGTGGCGTTTCTCGAAGCCTTCCGGCACCGCATGGGCGTGCGGCACCAGATGCAGTTTTTCTGGCCGCAGCAATGTGTTGCCAAGAATGTTGGACGAACCCACGAAATCCGCCACGAAAGCGCTTGCCGGGCGCTCGTATAAATCGAACGCGGTGCCGATTTGCTCGATCCGGCCTTCGGAGAAAACCGCGATGCGGTCCGACATCGAGAGCGCCTCGTCTTGGTCATGGGTGACATAGACGAAGGTGATTCCGGTTTCATGCTGCAGGCGTTTGAGCTCCTGCTGCATTTGGTGACGCAGTTTCAGGTCCAGCGCGCCCAACGGTTCGTCCAGCAGCAGCACGCGGGGGCGGTTGACCATGGCGCGAGCCAGCGCCACGCGCTGGCGCTGGCCGCCGGAAAGCTGGGCGGGTTTGCGGCCCGCGAAATCTGCCAGTTGCACGGCGGCAAGGGCTTTCTGCGCCTCCGCATGGGCCTCGGCTTTTGGCATTTTCTTCGCCCGCAGTCCGTAGGCCACGTTTTCCACCAGGGTAAGGTGGGGAAACAGCGCATAGTCCTGGAACACCGTGTTCACCGCGCGCTCAAAGGGCGGCAGCGCGGCGACATCCTGGCCATCCAGCAGGATTTTACCCTTATCCGGCCGCTCAAACCCCGCGATGAGGCGCAAAGTGGTGGTTTTGCCAGAGCCGGAGGGGCCTAGCAGGGTAAAGAACTCCCCCGCGTGCACGGCCAAATCCACCCGCGAGAGCGCCACCGCCCCGCCATATCTCTTGGCTACCCCTTCAAGCTGTATGATCGGCTGGTTCACCAGCACCTCTGCTTTTGCGAGGCCAACTCCTGTACGGTCCATGCTAGCATGATTGCCACGCGATCCGCCTGGATTTGTTGACCGGCGAACACAGGCAGCACCCTGTATTCCGGGGTCAACCGGGTTTGCGCGCAATCTGGCATAATGGCAGATAAGGCTTACCAATGAGGAGTGCCATGTCCGACCATCTGAAATTCTATATCAACGGCGAATGGGTGAACCCTGTGGCGCCCAACCGCATTGCGGTTATCGACCCCTCGACCGAAGAGGTCTTCACCGAGATCTCCGGGGGGTCTGCGGCGGATGTGAACAAGGCAGTGGCCGCTGCCAAGGCCGCGTTTGCAAGCTTCTCCCGCTTTTCCCAAAAAGAGCGGCTGGAGCTGCTGGAAGCGTGCCTGGCTGAATATAACAAGCGTTTCGACGACATTGCCGAGGCGTGCGCCAAGGAAATGGGCGCGCCGATTGCCTTTGCCAGGGAGGCGCAGGCCTGGGTGGGGCAGAAGCATTTCGAGGCGACGATCGAGAAGCTGAAAACCTTCAAATTCACCGAGAAGCGCGGCACCACCATGGTGGTGAAAGAGCCGATTGGCGTTTGCGGGTTGATAACCCCCTGGAACTGGCCGCTGAACCAGATTGTGTGCAAGGTGGCCCCGGCCTTGGCCACGGGCTGCACCATGGTGCTGAAGCCCTCCGAAATTGCACCGATAAACGGGCTGATTTTTGCCGAGGTGATGCACGCGGCGGGCGTGCCGAAAGGCGTGTTCAACCTCATCAACGGCACCGGGCCGGATGTGGGCCAGGTTCTGGCCGGGCACCCGGATGTGGACATGATGAGCTTCACCGGCTCCACCCGTGCGGGCATTATTGTGGCGCGCGAGGCGGCGGCGACGGTGAAGCGCGTCTGCCAGGAGCTGGGCGGCAAATCCGCCAACATCCTGCTGGATGATGTGGATTTGGACCATGCCGTGCGCCAGGGCATTGGTGTGTGCTTTATCAACACCGGGCAAAGCTGTGATGCGGGCACGCGGATGCTGGTGCCAGCCAAGCTGCATGATGAGGCGGTGAGGATTGCGGCGGACGAGGCGAACAAGCAGACGCCCGGCCCGGCTTTTGCCGAAGGCACGGTGCTGGGGCCGCTGGTGAGCCAGATGCAATGGGACAAGGTGCAGCGGCTGATAAAAGCCGGTATCGACGAGGGCGCCACGCTGGCCTGCGGCGGGCTGGGCCGGCCAGCCGGGCTGAACAAGGGCTATTTCGCCAAGCCCACCGTGTTCGGCAATGTGAAGCCGGGCATGACAATTGAGAAGGAAGAGATTTTCGGGCCGGTGCTCTCGATTATGCCGTATGACACGCTGGACCAGGCCGTGGAGATGGCCAATGACACCGTATATGGCCTGGCCGCCTATGTGCAGGGCAAGGATATTGCGAAAGTGCGTGACGTGGCCTCGAAGATGCGGGCTGGATCGGTTTATGTGAACTACCCGGACATGGATTTTTACTCGTCCTTCGGCGGGTACAAGCAATCCGGCAACGGGCGAGAATATGCCGACTGGGCGATGCATGATTTCCTGGAGATCAAGAGCATCGTGGGGTACGGGGGGTAGTAACTTTCGTCTGCCGCACAACAATTCTAAAATTGTTATGCGGCAGAGAAATCTTCTATTTTTCTTTCAGAGCCAGCGCCGAATGAAACATGGGATGTATCGTAAATTGATTGATATTAACGAGGCTTAGCCCCATTAACTGGTGAGCTCCGATATATCGACTGCCGCTACGGACGTCGGCCTTAATCCCTCCAACCGCAAGCGCTCTTATAAACCCAACTTCCCACAGGACAGAAATCAACTTCTGCTCATCACAGTTATCTAACCAGGACTTGGCAGCAGGACACTTTCTTTCTCCAGTAATTATTTCGAGACAGTGAAGCTCAAGCCCTGCCCTAGTAAACGAGTAAATCATCCCTCGAAACGTCTGAAATATTTCCTTTAGTCCCGGGTATTCAAACCGAAATTCTGCCGAAATATCATCAACCCTCGACAAAGAGTAAACTTTCTCTGCCTTGCCAATTATAGAATAATCGACGAGCCCCTCGCCATTTGCTAATTCAATACATTGATTGCAGAATTGAATTATTTCTCGAGGTCTATACAGTGTTCTATCGACAACATAACGAAACGAAGATGTCGATCGATAAGATAGCTTCTCTTCAAAAACATGATTCCAAGCTACTGATGCCGGAGTTTCATCAGACAATTTAAAAACTCTTTTTATCCGCCTCCCTATTATGGCCAAAACCCAATAAACTTGTTGATATTTCCTTGATCGGATGATTCTCTACCCCCGATTCGGGGGTGGTAA
>JAKBCH010000125.1 GCA_021808055.1 Pseudomonadota bacterium
TCAAGCATGAAGGCGCTTCCCTTCCGGGTCGTAATGCACGGGCGCGGTGACAACGGCCTGGAAATCCCCGCCACGCAGGGGGTCGTAAACACGCACCGTCTCGCCCAGCCTCGCCGGGCCATTGGCCAGCAAGGCGAGGGCAATGGAGCCGAGCGTGGGGCTGCGCGCCGCCGAGGTAACATGGCCTTGATCATTCGCCGCCACCGCCTCAGCGCCAATGGTGAGCAAATGGCTACCCGCGCGGATGATATCCTGCGGGTTCACCGGCCTCAGCCCCACCAATGCCGGGCGGTGCGGGTCCATCAGCGCTGGGCGCGCGGCCATGGCGCGGCCGACAAAATCCTTCTTCTTCGAGAGCAGCTTATGCAGCCCGAGATCATGCGCCGTGGTCTGGCCGTTCAGCTCCGGCCCGGCGGCGTGGCCTTTCTCGATCCGCATGATGCCCAACGCCTCGGTGCCATAGGGCGCGATGCCGTATTCCGCGCCGGCTTCCATCAGCTTTTCCGCCAGCGCATGGGCATAGCGGGCGGGCACGGCGAGTTCATAAGCGCGCTCACCGGAGAAAGAGATGCGGAACAACCGCGCCGGCACGCCGCCACACACCGTCAGCTCACCGCAGGCCATGTAGGGGAACGCCTCATCCGAAAGGTCGAAGGGCGCATCAACAATTTTCTCCAGCGTGGCGGCGGAACGCGGCCCCGCCACGGCAATCTGCCCCCATTGGTCAGTCACGGAAATGAGCGATACATCCAGTTCCGGCCACAACACCTGGGCATAGAATTCCAATTGCTGCATCACCCGCCCGGCATTGGCGGTGGTGGTCGTCATCACGAAATGGGTTTCGCTCAGGCGCGCGGTGGTGCCGTCATCCATCACCATGCCGTCCTCACGCAGCATCAGCCCGTAGCGTACTTTGCCTATGGCGAGGTTCGTCCAGCTATTGGTGTAGACGCATTCCAGAAATTTCGCGGCGTCAGGCCCCTGAATATCGATCTTGCCGAGCGTGGTGACATCGCAGATGCCCACGGCCTCGCGCACGGCTTTAACCTCGCGCTGGGCGGCAGTCAGCCAATCCTCACCCGGCCGGGGGAAATATTGGGCGCGCAGCCAGGGGCCGGTTTCCACGAACACCGCCCCCAGCGCCTTCGCCCAATTATGGGTGGGGGTCAGACGCGTCGGGCGGAAATGCCTGCCCGTATGCGCCCCCGCCAGCGCGCCGATGGAAACCGGCACGTAAGGCGGACGGAAGCGTGTGGTGCCAGTCTCGCCAATGCCGCGCCCCAGCGCTTCCGCCAACACGCCGATGGCGTTCACATTCGCGGTCTTGCCCTGGTCTGTCGCCATGCCCAGCGTGGTGTAGCGCTTCACATGCTCCACCGAGGCAAAGCCTTCGCGTTCGGCCAGCTTCACATCCTTCACCGTCACGTCATTCTGCAAATCCAGGAAGGATTTGCCGGGCACGTAACCGGAATGGAAAACCGGCTGGATGTTGGCGTTGATCCCCTGCCCCGCCGCCTTGCCAATCACGCTCATGCCCGGCGGCATTTTGCCCGGGATGAACGCGGCGATCTCCGAATCCCAGACCGGCTTGCCATCAAAATGCGAGGTCAGCGCCAGATTCGGGTTGAACCCGCCGGAGGTGGCGATAACGTCGCACGGCAGGGAAAGCTCCCCGCCCTTGGCGAGATGAATTTTCGCCCCCTTCACCCCCAGCATACCGAAGGCGCGGATGATGGCCGCACCGGCATAAACCGGCGCACTGGCGGCGCGGGCGGCCTCATGCACCGCATCGCTGCCATGGGGCCGCGCATCCACCACACCGGCGATGTTCACGCCCGCCGCGTGCAGCACGGGAATCAGCGCGGCGGCGTCATCGTTATTGATATAGAGCAGGATATTGCGGCCGGGTGAAACACCGTAACGGGTGATATAGTCGCCCACCGCGCGGCTCAGCATCACGCCCGGCAGATCGTTATGGCCAAAGGCAATCGGCCGCTCCAGCGCGCCCGCAGCCAGCACGCTGCGTTTGGCAACAATACGGATGAGCCGCTGGCGCGGCGCATTGGAGGATGGCAGATGATCGTTAAGCCGTTCCAGCGCCGCGTAAGTGCCGCTATCGTAAACACCAACCACCGTGGTGCGGGAGAAGAAGCTGATCGCTTCTGGAAGCTCCGCATTGGCAAGCGGCGCGTTCTCGTCGCAGAGAACCACGCGCTGGCCCTGGGTGGCGGCTTCCAACGCGGCATTGCGGCCATCCGCGCCACCGCCGATCACCAGAACATCGCAAAATTCCGTGGTTTTATGGTAAACATCTGGGTCCGGCAGACCCGCATTGCGGCCCAGCCCCGCCGCGCGGCGGATCATCGGCTCGTACAGCTTCTCCCAAAACCCAGCAGGCCACATGAAGGTTTTGTAGTAGAACCCCGCCGAGAGAAACGGCGAGAGCAAATTATTCACCGCCAGCGGATCATATTTCAGCGAAAACCCGCGATTCTGGCTGGAAGACTCCAGCCCGTCGAAAATCTCTGCCATGGTGGCACGGGTGTTTGGCTCGCGGTAAGCGCCGGTTCGCAGCTCCACCAGCGCGTTCGGCTCCTCCGAACCGGAGGCGAACACGCCGCGCGGGCGATGATATTTGAAGCTGCGGCCAAAGAGTTTCACGCCGCTGGCCAGCAACGCGGAGGCTAGGGTATCTCCCGCGAAACCTGTATAGCTCTTACCATCGAACTTGAAATTCACCGTGCGGGCGCGGTCGATCAGCCCGCCCTGGGCAAGCCTGTAGCCGGTCATGGCAACGTCACCGAAAGAATTTCATGAGTCGAAACATCACGCTCCACTACCAGCCAGGCATGGCACCCGGCGGCATGATACCAATATTCCTTGCGCGGGCCTTTAAGGTTGTCCCGAAGATACACATAATCCGCCCACTCTTTCGTGGGCGCGGCACCTCCATCGTCCGGGCGTGTGCGTTCGGCATCCTGAGTGTAGGTGAACTCCTCCACCCCACGTTCGCCGCAATGCGGACAAGTGATACGCATCAGTGCAGATTCGGCTGCGCGCCGACTCCCTTTTCGTCAATCAATCTGCCTTCGGCGAAACGGTCCAGCCTGTACGCGGCGGCCACCGGGTGCGGCTCCCCGCGCGCGATGAGGTGCGCGAAGCAATAGCCCGAGGCCGGCGTGGCTTTGAACCCGCCATAGCACCAGCCAGCGTTTAAAAAGAGATTGTCCACCGGCGTCTTGTCGATAATCGGCGAACCATCCATGGACATATCCATCAGCCCGCCCCAGCTGCGCAGCAGCCGCGTGCGGCCGATCATCGGCATCAGTGCCATGCCGCCTTCGCACACATCTTCAACCACCGGCAGATTGCCGCGCTGAGCGTAGGAATTATAGCCGTCAATATCCCCGCCAAACACCAAGCCACCTTTGTCCGACTGCGAAATATAGAAATGCCCGGCACCGAAGGTGATCACCGTGTCGATCAGAGGTTTCAGCCCCTCGGTCACGAAAGCCTGGAGCGCATGAGTCTCTATCGGCAGCCGCAGCCCCGCCTTCGCGGCCAGCAGCGAGGACGCGCCCGCTACCGCCATCGCCACCTTGCCAGCACGAATGGTGCCGCGTGTGGTTTCCACTCCCGTCACCTCGCCGTTTTCCTGCAAAATGCCGGTCACTTCGCAATTCTCGATAATATCCACCCCGCGCTGGTCGGCGGCGCGCGCATAGCCCCAGGCCACGGCATCATGCCGGGCGGTGCCGGCACGCCGCTGCACCAGCGCCCCCTGCACAGGAAACCGCGCATTGTCGTAGTTCAGATCCGGAATTTCCCGGCGCAACTGCTCGCGGTCCAGCAACTCCGCCCCAGCGCCATGCAAAATCATGGCATTGCCGCGCCTGGCATAGGCGTCGCGCTGCGCATCCGAATGGTAGAGATTATAGATGCCGCGCTGGCTTACCATCGCGTTGTAATTAAGGTCCTGCTCCAGCCCTTCCCACAGCTTCATGGAAAATTCGTAGAAAGGCTCATTGCCAGGCAGCAGATAATTGGAACGGATGATGGTGGTGTTGCGGCCAATATTGCCACCACCCAGCCAGCCTTTCTCAACCACCGCGATGCGCCCCACCTCCGGGTGGTTCTTGGCGAG
>JAKBCH010000126.1 GCA_021808055.1 Pseudomonadota bacterium
AAGGGCACCAGTTTGGCGGAATTCGGTTTCATGTGGTTTGGGCCGCGACCAGCGCACCATCTTTCCAGCGTTGCAGCGTTACGAAGCTGGCGGTGTTTTGGCCGGAAGCGTCGAATCTGGCGCCAAAGCCGTTCAACAGCAAGCCTGGCGCCAAGTTCAGTTTCCGCATGGCGTTCAGCAGCTTGGTGGGATCTGCGCCTACTGTGTTCAACGTGTCGAATACCAGTTTGGCGCCCACATAAGCGGTGCACGATTCAGCTGAGCGCGGGGGTACGGCGTAACGGGCCGCGTAAGCATCCGCTATTTGTTGCGCCGGACCGGGGAAAAACGGTGCGGCGATCACCAGTGTGCCGTTCAGCGCGCCACCGATAGCGGCCTGCGTATCGCGCAGTTCATAGCCATTGCCAAGGCCGATCAGCGTTGCCGGCCTCCAGTTCAAGCCTTTCATGGCCTGGAAAAGCGCCAGGCTATCATTCGGCCCGGCGGCATGCAGCAGCACATCCACCTTGGCGCGCATCATCCGCTCCGCCTGCTCTGAGAGATCAACAGCATCCTCCGGGTAACCCGCTGAGAGGGTGATGGGCAGCCTGGCCGCGTTCAGCGCCGCCGTCACCGCCGCGGCAATCGCCCCCGCCCCGGCCCCGGTGTTGAACAGCAGCCCGAGCTCACGCCCAGTAAAGTGGGCCTGGATGGTGCTGGCCGCGAGTTTTCCGGCCATGCCCGTGGTGGGGCATGTGCGCAGCAGATATTTGAAACCGCGCGTCATGATGCCGTCGGCCATGGCGGTAAGCTCGATAAAGGGTGTCTGCGCCAGCTCCGCCGCGGCCGTGGCTGGGTAGGATAGGGCGGAGGCGCCACTACCCAGCAAGATGTTCACGTTATGGCTGGAAATAAGCCAGTTCACCGCGCCAGCTGCGCCGGGCTGGGCGGGCATATCCGCTTGGGCAAGGGCAACGGGCGCTCCGGCAATGCCCCCGCCGGCGTTCACCACGTCGATCGCGAGTTGGATGCCGCGCAGCGTTTCATCCCCTTCCAGGGCGTATGGGCCGCTCAACGGCAAGGCCGCGCCAAATTGCGGCCCGGGCGCGGGGCTGCTGGTCTTGCTGGTTGGGCTGGCGGCCCGGCCGGGCCCGGCAAGGCCGAGCATGGCGGCGGCGGCAAGCAGCGTTCGGCGGTGGATTATGTGCATTGGCCCAACCTAAACCGTGAATCCTTATCTCATCAATGAGTTAGATGGCGATTCAGATTGCAACCCCGGTTGCCTTGGCGGTGGGGGTTGCAATCATTGCGCTCCAACTCGCACCTGGTCAGGGTTGACGCAAGCGCGAAGAGGACGGCGATATACGCGCATGAACCTGCCCCAGACAATGCGATATATCGATGTTCCAACCTCAGGCGCCCCGGAGGTGATGGTGCTGGCCACAGGACCTCTGCCCGTGCCGAAGGGGAACGAGGTGCTGATCCGCGTGCAGGCGGCCGGCGTAAACCGCCCGGATGTGCAGCAGCGCAAAGGGCTTTATCCGGCTCCACCTGGCGCCAGCCCGATTCTCGGCCTCGAAGTGGCGGGCGAAGTGGTGGCCCTTGACCCGATGGCGAGCGGTTTCTATCCTGGCCACAAAGTGACGGCTTTGTGCAATGGCGGCGGCTATGCCGAATATGTCGCCGTTGCCTGCGGGCAGTGCCTGCATTGGCCGGAGGGGTATGATGCGCTGCAGGCCGCTTCTCTGCCCGAGAACTTCTTTACCGTCTGGGCGAATGTGTTCGACATGGCGGGGCTGACGCCGCAAGAAAGCCTGCTGGTGCATGGCGGCACCTCCGGTATTGGCCTCACCGCGATCCAACTTGCCCGGGCGCAGGGCTCGGCCGTGTTCGCCACCGCCGGCTCGGATGAGAAATGCGCCTTCGTCGAGCGTTACGGCGCCACCGCCATCAATTACAAAACCCGGGATTTTCAGCAGGTGATAGCCGAGCTGACAAATAAGCGCGGGGTGGATGTGGTGCTGGACATGGTGGGGGCTCCCTACACCCAGCGCAACATCAAAACCCTTGCCCCGCGCGGGCGGCTGGTGCAGGTGGCGTTCATGCAGGGCTCAAAAGCAGAGATCGACCTGATGCCGGTGATGCTCAAACGCCTGACCATCACCGGTTCTACCATGCGCCCGCGTACCGCCCAAGAGAAAGAGGCCATCGCCACCGCGCTGAAGCAGAAGGTTTGGCCGTTGCTGGAACATGGCAAGGTGGCCCCGGTGATCGACAAAGTGTTCCCCCTGGAGCAGGCGGCCCAGGCGCATGCGCTGATGGAAGCCAGCACCCATATCGGCAAGATCTTGCTGCACGTCGCCGATTGAGTTTTTCCCGAAAGCGGATATGGCTCGCGCAGACAATTCGGGTATTGCACATGAAATCAAGCTTCCTGGCCGCTGCGTCCATCCTGCTTCTCGCCGGGTGTGCAAGCCAGCCGCAAAGCCAGGCCACCCAGGCGGATGCCACCGCCTGCACCAATGCCGCCGATGCCGGCTACCAAAACAGCACGCTGGATCTGCAGGCGCGCACCCTGCAGAACGGGCTTCGTTACGGCGCGCCGATGCAGGTCTTCGACGCCGAGCGCATGGGCGCCATGAGCCAGCGCGACCAGGCGATTCAGAATTGCGAGGAATATGGCAACCAGAACGGCACGCCCAGCGTGAACAACGTGCCGGTTGTGGCACCACATATCGTTAACTAAACGGAGTTTTTCATGAGCCGCATCATTCGCACCGAAACCAGCCCAATTCTGTCCAAGGCTGTTGAGTATCACGGGTTCGTCTACACCATGGGCGTGGTCGCGAGGGACACCTCCGGCGATATCACCGCACAAACCAAGGACGTGTTGGAACAGATCGATGCCTTGCTGGAAGCGCATGGCACCGACAATACCCGCATGCTCCAGGCGCAGATCTGGCTAAAGGATATGTCATACCGAGAAGCGATGAATAAGGTATGGACGGCTTGGCTGCCCGAAGGCCAGGCGCCGGTGCGGGCCTGCGTGGAAGCCAAGCTGGCGGACCCGGCCTACCTTGTCGAAATTATGATCACCGCCTGCCGGTAGCCCCAGCTTCGGTTCAATTTTTTGTTAACTGTTGCAGCCGAACAGAATCAGAGCGGACCACATGCGCGGCCCGCCCTCCTTCTCTAAATCTATTCTGAATCAATCGAGTAGGGGTTATTCAATGCCCGGGATTTCCCTGTAAAGCGGCTTGATCTGAGGCCAGCGCACGCCAAAAATTTGGCTGAGCGATCTTTTCTCTCTTTTTTACGACTCGGCCTGCGGCAAGCCCCGCTGCAACTGTTATGAATACGGTTTTGTGTTTTAGGAAAATTATCTTAAACGTCGTCTCGTGATGGCGCCAAGATCGGCAAAAACATGTCAGTGTTGTAATTTTGTCGCAGTTTCGCATTGCGTTGCCTGCAATCCACCCGTAACCAGCACACATGCTTCTTTCGTGTTTTGGTCAGCTCGGGTGAGACAGAAAATGGTCCTGGAAAGGGCACCGTCTCGCTCGTTCAGCCGTGCTGCGCGCGCCTGGCTTGCAGGCGTTTCTATCGCGGCGGTTTCCGTCTTGATTCCGGCGTGCGCGCAGGCTTCCACGCATCATGCCAGCGCTCATCACGAGGCCTTGCACCGCACTGCCACCCGCGTGTCCACGCGGCATACAACCTCCCCGCACCATACTCTGTCCGTGCATAAATTGGTCAGCCGAGAGCATATGCGGGCTGAGCATCTGGCCAGGACCACGCATCACAGCGCGATACGCCACGAGACGCATTATGCCTCCGTGCACTACTCTCACCATCCGTCCGAGCACTATTCTCACCATGTGTATGTGGCGGCGAAGCATCTGCGGCACGAAACGCATTATGCCTCCGTGCATTATTCTCACCATCTCTATGTCGCGGCGAAGCATTCGTGGCACGAAACGCATTATGCCTCCGCGTATCACACCCATTACGAGCGCGTGGCGGCAGAGTATCGCCATTCGCGCCTGCAATGCGTGCCTTACGCGCGTGAGGTTTCGCATATCGA
>JAKBCH010000127.1 GCA_021808055.1 Pseudomonadota bacterium
ACACATTCTCCGCCGCATCGGCCCAGGGCAGCAATGTCGCGTCCTGGAACACATAGCCGATCTCCCCCGGGGCGGGCTTGCCCGCATGGCCCCAGGAAATCTCGCCGCCGCTGGGCGCATCCAGCCCTGAGAGCAGCCGCAGCAGCGTGGATTTGCCGCATCCCGAAGGCCCCAGCAACGCCACGAAACTGCCTGGCGCGATCTCGACGGTAATGTCCTCCAGCGCTTTGGTGCCGTTGCTGAAAACCTTCGCAACCTGGCGCAGCGCGAACATCAGTTCTGCTTCGGCCGGCCGTGATCGACAAATTGCAGCGTATAGGCGGCTTTGTAGTTCATCGATGGGTCATACATCCCGGCCTTCACCATCTGGTGGAAGAAGCTCGCCCAGCGGGCATCGGTCATCGCGTAGATGCCTAGCGTCTTGGTATCCCCGGAATCGACGATCCCGCGCGCCTTGATCTGCCCATAGCCAAATTGCAGCAACCCGTCCGTCATGTCCGGATTGTCCTTCTTGATAGCGGCGAAAGCGGGTTGCGGGTTCTTGTAGAGAAAATCGTACCAGCCTTGGGCCGAGGCATCGATGAACGCCTTCACCTCCGCCGGATGGTCCTGCACCATCTTATCGGAGGTCGCGAGCAGGCTGGCATAGCCGTCGAACCCTGCATCCGGCAAAGCCAGCACCACCGGCCATTCGCCGGTGGCCTGGTGCACCAGATACGGCTCCGAGGTGACATAGGCTTCCTGAATATCCTTCTTATTGGTCAGGAACGGGGTGAGGGAAAATCCGTAGGAGCGCAGCTGTGAATCCGTATAACCGAATCTGGACTTCAGATAGAGCCACCAGCTGGCCCGCGTATCGGTTGAAACCGCGATGGGCTTGCCTTTGATATCCTCAAAACTGTCATTGCCCTGGCCGTGATGCGCGATCAGGCAATCCGGGTCTTTCTGAAACCCGGCGGCCACCACCTCGTAGGGAATGTTCTCCTGCGCGAAATTCAGCGCGAGGAAGGCGTTGGAGGTGATATCGAAATCCAGCTTGCCGGCGACCAGCAGCTGCGCGGTGTTCACCTGCGGGCCGCCCTGGTAGATGGTCACATCCAACCCGGCTTTCTTGTACAGGCCTTCGGCCAGGGCCTCGTAATAGCCGCCATATTCAGGTTCAGCGACCCAATCTAGGCCAAAGGTGATCTTGGTATCGGCGTGGGCAGCGGGAACAAAAGCGGTGATCGCGGCGGTGGCGGCGAAAGCAACGCGGAGCGAGCGAAACATGCAGGCAACTCCAAACTCTTGAGATTAATATCAAGACCTGCGAACCGGCGTAACAAGCCAATGCAGGGTCACGAAAGGTGCATTACCATGGGCGAAGCCAGGATCAAGGCCGGAATTTGGGTCTCCGCGGCATTGCGGATGGGCATGTTGGAAAACAAGCCCGGCGTGGTGGTCCGCAAGGGCGATGTGGATGCCGGCGGCGTGCTAGTGAAATTATATGGCCGCACGGGGTGCGTGGTGCTCAGCCAGTTTCGGGATATGGAGGGCAATCTCGCATGGATGCGCGCCACCGGCCCAGCACCGGTGGATGAGCAAACGGCGGATGAGTACATCGCCAAACAAACCCGTTTCGACCCCGATTTATGGGTGCTGGAATTCGACGCGGCGGATTATCGTCCACCGTTCGAGGGGAAGGTGGTTTAGGGGGTGCGAGAGAGAGCTTCCAGCACCGTCTTGCATGGGCGGCACCCTCTATCATGGCGGATCAGGTCAGGGGCATGGGCGCTATTTTCATGACGCGAGTGGTCTGGCGATGTATGATTGCGGTATATTGGGAGGAACGACATGTCAGGCTATGCTACGCATGTGGTCCGCAATCAGCCGCCGCCGCTCGAAAACTTCAACGCCTGGGCCAGGGATACGCCACTACGCGAGGCGGTGACCGCCTTCGGCGCGGACTGGGCCCAGCCCCGCTTGGCTGCATGCGGGGCGCGGGTTGGCTCGGCGCGTGTCCTGGCGCTGGCACGGCTGGCCAACCGCTTTACACCCGAGCTGCGTACGCATGACCGTTACGGGCACCGCATCGATGAGGTGGAATTCAATCCAGCATGGCATGAACTGCTGGCGCTGTTGCGTGCTGACGAGGTTCACGCCCTCGGCTGGAGCGAGCCCCGTGCTGGCGCTCATGTCGCGCGGGCCGCGCTTTCCTATTTGTGGGCTCAGGGTGAAGCGGGGGTGGGCTGTCCGGCGGCGATGACCTTCGCGTCCCTGGCCGCGCTGCGCCATGCACCGGAGCTGTTGGCTCGCTTCCAGGCACAAATTCTTTCTCCGCTTTACGATCCGTGCCCCGTTCCGCCAGCACAAAAGCCAGCACTCATTGTGGCTATGGCGCTTACAGAAAAGCAGGGCGGCTCGGACCTGCGCCAGATCTCAACCGAGGCCGTGCCCATTGGCGGCGGATGGTATGCACTCACCGGTCATAAATGGTTCTTTTCGGTGCCGACGGCAGATTTGTTTCTTACCCTGGCGCGCACTTCGGCAGGTCCCACTTGTTTCCTCGCCCAAGGCTGGCGCGACGATGGCAGCCGCAACCATCTATTGATCCAGCGCCTGAAGGAGAAATGCGGCAACCGTTCCAATGCATCCTCTGAAGTTGAGTTTCGCGGTCTTGAGGCGCAGATCATTGGCGAGGAGGGCCGTGGCATCGCCACCATTTTGGAGATGGCCCATCTCACCCGCCTCGAATGTGCCTTGGGTAGTGCGGGACAGATGCGCCAGGCCGTACGTCTGGCGTTGCATCACACTCATTACCGCTCGGCGTTTGGCAGGCCGCTCGCTGAACAACCCGCCATGGCTAGTGTGCTCGCTGACTTGGCGCTGGAAAGCGAGGCCGCCACATGGCTGGCGATGCGCGCGGCGGCTGCGCTGGATGCCAGCAGCCGCGATGCAGGAGAGCAGGTTCTGAGCCGTATCCTGGCGCCGATCGCCAAATATTGGGTGTGCAAGCGCACGCCCATGGTGATTGCTGAGGCGCTGGAGTGCCATGGTGGCAACGGCTTTGTTGAGGAGCATGACATCTCCCGTCTGTACCGCGACGCACCACTGAACGGGCTATGGGAAGGATCGGGTAACGTCATTTGTCTGGACGTGATGCGGGCATTGGCCCGCATGCCGGAGAGTGCTGCGCTGCTGCGCACGGAGATCGGCCGCGCCAAGGGTGCGCACCCGGTGCTCGATGCATGGCTGGAGACGCCACTGCCCGGCGCCGAGGAGCGTAACGCCAGACGATTGAGCGAACAACTGGCCCTGGCACTGGCGGCCAGCTTGCTGCTGCGCTACGCGCCAGCCAAGATCGCTGATGCGTTTTGCGCAACGCGCCTCAAACACGCAAGCGGATATGCGCTTGGCACGTTACCAGAGACAGTGGCGTTGGAAGATATGATCTCACGTTCTGCGCCGGAAGAGATCGGCAATATACAGGTCACGTGAGCCGGCCGTATGGGCCGAATAAGGTTTTAGCCGAGTTTGCAGAGTCGAATTGTCAAAAACCCACCGAGTCTGTCATTGCGCGTATAGCGAAGCAATCCATCTCAGGCCGACCTAATACATTCCATGCTCAAATTAGAGCAATATACATTTAGATTGACGCAGCGGCGTCAAGATAAATGCACATTGCTCGCTCAAATATAAAACTAGAGCGTTCAGCTAAAAGCTGATCGCTCTAAAACCATGTCGATCATTTTTTCGAAAAATACAAAAACCAAAAATGCATTATTTTCTGATTTCTCCTGCCATGTTTTGCACGGGAATTAGAAACAGCTCTTGAACACGCCAACCTCACTCGGCCTTGTCCCTCAGGGACATTCCCCCGCCATACCCATAACCCCCGCACCCGGCGCATTTACCCGCCGCCCCAGCATTTTTCCCAACCCCTCCGCCACCGCCACGGAATGTTCAAACTGGCACGGCCTCGCCAAATGATCCTCGCTGTTGAAAAAATCCTCGCGCGGATAAAGGCTCTCCCCCTTCACACTCAAAAATCCC
>JAKBCH010000032.1 GCA_021808055.1 Pseudomonadota bacterium
TTGCACAAAACGCAGGAATGCGTGATTGCCGTACCGCCCGCCAGCCTCGCCAAAATCGTCACCGATATTGGCAATTGCACCGGCGGAGACACGGATAAATTCGGCTGCTTCGGCCTCTCCCTCCTGCCCGCCTCGGACGTCGCTGCCCCCTTGATCGGCGAGGCCATGGTCAATCTGGAATGCAGGGTGAAGGATATGAAGCTGGTGAAACCCTACAACCTCTTCGTGCTGGAATGTGTGAAAGCCTGGGAAAACCCTCACCTCAAGGACGCGCCGATGCTGCACCATCACGGCTACGGAAATTTCTCCGTGGATGGCGAGCACATCCAGATAAAATCCAGAATGCGCTGAGCTTCAAACCTCCGGAAATTTCGGTATCAGTCCGCTCGCCTCGGCCATCGCCCGGCTTTCGGCAATCGAGGCACTCACCATCAGCGCCGCCGCCAAGGCGTGCTTGCCCGCCAGCCCGTCCACCACCACAGGCGCACCATCCAGGCACGCGGCAAAAAACGCCTCATGCTCGGCGGAAAGCGCGTCATGGTCCTGCCAGCCCGCCTGCTCAATGCCGAACTCAGGAAACCCCGGCACCTTCACCCCAATCCCCCGTCCCACCAGCGTCAATTTCCGTGCCGAGAAATCCACCGTCAAATAGCCAGTCTGCGAGAATATCCGCATCTTGCGTTCGGTCTTCAGCGATATCCGGCTGGCGGTAATTGTCGCCACCGCCCCGCTCGCAAAGCGTATCCGCGCATTGGCGATGTCATCGAAGGTGCTGGCCACGGGTGCCCCCACCGCGTCCACGCTCACCACCTCGGAATCCGCCAGCGTTAAAATCAAATCCAGATCATGGATCATCAAATCCAGAATCACGGAAACATCCGTGCCGCGCGGCTTGAAGGGTGCAATCCGCACAGCTTCTATATAAAGCGGCCGCCCCATGCGGCTGGCCAGCGCCCCGTGTGCCGCGGAAAACCGCTCCAGATGCCCTACTTGCAAAACCACGCCCGCCTGCGCCGCCAGGGAAATCAGCTCATCCGCCTGCGCCAGCGTCGCGGCAATGGGTTTTTCCACCAGCACATGCTTGCCTGCTCGCAGCGCCCGGGCGGCGTGTTCGTAATGATATTCCGCCGGGGCGGCGATAATCACCGCCTCCGCCTCGGCCAGAATCTCCTCCACGGATTTAACCGGGCAGCCCGCTTCCCAGGCCACTTCCTTGGCGCGGGCGGGGTTCGGGTCCGCCAGGCCAATCAGCCCCGCGCGCGCCGCCCCGGCCAGTTTCAACGCATGGTAGCGGCCAAAATGCCCCGCCCCGATCAGCCCTACCTGCAAACGCTTGCTCATGTCTTTGCGCTCTATTCTGCTATGGGCTTGCACGCAACGCTTTGCCCCGCCATACGGCAAGCGGTTTGGCATTATTTCGGAGCCCGCGTTGCTTTATTTCAGCCGTGCGAAAACATTTGGTATCCTGCTCGTCTGCGGGTTGGGGGTGCTGCTCAGCCTGCCCAATCTATGGGCGCGGCCCGGCTGGTGGCCTGGATTCATGCCCTGGAACCAGGTGCATCTGGGGCTAGACCTGAAAGGCGGTTCGTATCTGCTATTGCAGATCGACACGAACGCCATCCAGAAACAAGATCTCGATTCGCTGGTTGGCGAGGCACGGCAAACGCTCGTAAAGGCCGGGCTTGGCTATAAAGACCTGCACGCGGATTTGCAGTCGCATCAGGTTCTCCTCACCCCGCTGGATGGCCAAAGCCCGCAGGCTTTGGCGGCGCTGCAAGGGCTTATCACCTATCTGCCCAACTCCCCCACGCCCAGCCTTGCCGTGGCACAGATGCCGGATGGCTCCATCGCCCTCTCCATCCCCGCCCAGGCGCAAACCGCGCGCAACACCCAGGCGGTGCAGCAGGCCATCACCATCATCCAGCGCCGTATTGATGGCTCCGGCGTGCTGAACCCGCAAATCCAGCGCCAGGGCCAAGACCAGATTGTGGTGCAGCTCCCCGGCATTTCAGACCCAGGCCGGGTGAAAACGCTCATCGGCACCACCGCACATATGACCTTCCAAATGGTCGATTCCAGCGCCGCACCGGGCCAACCCGCGCCTTTGGGTGATGAGTGGTTGCCAATGTACAACGACCCACAGCAGCAGATGGCGGTACAAACCCAGGTCGCGGTGGATGGTGCGAGCCTGCAAAATGCCCAGGCCAGCACAGACCCGCAAACCGGCGAATGGGTGGTGAACTTCACCCTCAATGCCGTCGGCGCGCGAGAATTCGCAGACACGACCACCGAAAATGTGGGCAAGCTGTTCGCCATTGTGCTGGACGGCAAAATTATCGAAGCCCCGGTCATCCGTGAACCGATCACCGGCGGCCAGGGGCAGATCTCCGGCAATTTCACCCCGCAATCGGCTACCGATCTCGCGTTGCTGCTGCGCGCGGGCGCCCTGCCCGCCCCGCTGAACATTGTTGAAGAACAAAGCGTGGGGCCAGAGCTGGGCGCGGATGCCATCCGTGCTGGTGCCCTCTCGCTCGGGGCTGGCTTTTTGCTGGTGCTGTTCTTTATGGCGCTGTTCTATGGGCTGTTCGGCTGGTTCGCGAATGTGGCCCTCATTGCCAACCTGGTGCTGATGCTGGCCATCCTCTCGGTAATGGGGGCAACCCTCACGCTGCCGGGCATGGCGGGTATCCTGCTCACCCTCGGCATGGCGGTGGATGCCAACATCCTCATCAACGAGCGCGTGCGCGAGGAAGTGAAGAACGGTCGCAAACCGCTGGCCGCCTTGGAGGCCGGGTATAAGCGCGCCTACGGCACCATCATCGATTCCAACGTGACCACGCTGCTGGCCCATATCACGCTGTTCATCTTCGGCTCCCCGCCGGTGCGCGGCTTCGCGGTAACCATCTGCGCCGGCATCATCACCACCATGTTCACCGCCACGGTGGTGGTGCGGCTTATCACCTCGCGCTGGTATGCCGCCCGCCGCCCTGCTGCCCTGCCCGTCTAGGAGCGACCATGTTCACAAAACCGGCTTTCCGCTTCGTTCCAGACGGAACCAAAATCCGCTTCATGAATGGCCGCTTCGCCGGGCTTATCACCTCGGCGGTGCTCTCCCTCGGCTCGATTGTCCTGTTTTTCCACCCTGGCTTGAATATGGGGCTGGATTTTAAAGGCGGCGTGGTGCTGCAAGTGCAAACGCCACAGAAAACAGATTTCTCTGCCTTGCGTTCGGCCCTCGCCGGGGCCGGGCTGGCGGATGCAGCTCTGCAATCAGCCGGCACCCAGGGTAACGAGGTGCTGATAAGTCTGGAAAGCCGCAGCAACGCCGCCGCCACCCAAACCGCCATTGGCGAAGTGCAAACGGCGCTGAACAAGGCCGCACCCGGTGCGGTGATCCAGTCAACTCAGGCTGTGGGCGCTTCGGTTTCAAACCAGCTTTTTACCCAGGGGTTGGAGGCATTGGGCCTCTCCTTCGTGATGATCCTGCTCTATATCTGGTTCCGGTTTGAATGGCAGTTTGCCGTCGGCGCAGTGGTGACGTTGATTCTGGACACCACCAAAACCATCGGCTTCATGGTCATTACCCGCATTCCGTTCGATCTCGTAACTATCGCCGCCATTCTCACCATCATCGGCTATTCCACCAACGACAAGGTGGTGGTGTATGACCGGGTGCGGGAAAATCTGCGCAAATACAAAACCATGAACCTGCGGGAGCTTATTGATCTTTCAATCAACGAGACGTTGAACAGAACGCTCGGCACCTCCGGCACCGTGTTTCTGGCAGCATTGCCGCTGGCACTGTTTGGCGGCTCGGCACTTTCCGGTTTTGCCTGGATCATGCTGTTCGGGATCGTGGTCGGAACCTCCTCCTCCATCTTTATTGCCGCACCTATCCTGCTGTTTCTGGGCGAGCACAGGCTGCGCCGCTCCACCGTCGCGCCTAAAAAACCTGCGAAATAGAGATCGTGTTAATTTTTTAATCGCGCCGGGCGTATAAAAATGATACACGCGGCCCGTGAGATTTTTATACGAATTTTGGTTATTTAGACAGTGCCTCTAAGCGAGCCAAATATTACGCTCGTTGCGTCACTTCGGCTACGCTACCAGCCAATCATCCGGTTGGAGGATGGCGAAATCAGCCATGTCGAGGTTCTTGCCAGAGTATTGAGTGAAGACGGACAATTACTTGGCCCCGAGAGCGTTGTTGCGGCCATGGAGACCCCAAACCGGGCCCTTTACCTCACACGCGCCATTATGCAGCGCGCCTTATCCGAGTATCAGGCGCGGGGGCTTTGCGCATATCAACTGCCACTGGCTTTCAACTTGCCCCTCAATGTTCTGGTGCATCCTGGTATTGTGCAGGGCATTGAAGCCCTGCGGGAAAACCATGGCATCGCGGCCGGGTTATTACGGTTCGAGCTAACCGAGACCCAACCGGTTCATGATATCAGGCTGGCGGAAGAAAGCATTAAGGCATTGCGCGATGCCGGGTATAAGCTGGCGCTTGATGATATTGTGCCGGCCACGCCTTTTCTGCCCGCGTTGATGAAAACTGCCGTAGGTGCTGTGAAACTCGACCGCTCAGTGGTGATGGATACCAGCCCAGGTGCCCGGAATTTCATTCTGAAAATTACCCGCCTCGCCGCCAGCCGGTTGCAGGATATTATCGCCGAAGGAATTGAAACCGCCGCACAACTGACACGGATGCGGGAACTTGGCGCAACGCACGGCCAGGGCTTCTTGTTTGCAAAGCCGCTGGCGGCGGAGGAACTGGCCCTTCGGCTTTGCGAAGGCTAGAGCAAAATCAGACCAAACGGACACGTTTGATCGGATTAAGTTGCTCGCTTAAACAGAGAGTTAAAGCGATTTGCATGAACCGGCGTGAACGGAAACCGCTCTAAGATAGCGCGAAGCGCCGCCTTGCATCTCCCTGAAGCCGCGCCACGCGGGTACGCCAGCTTTCGCTCTGCTCAGCCAGCGCCGCCATCGCCAAATTATCCGGATGCTCAACGGTGTCGGGTTCTAATTCCCTCACCGCATTTTCGTCTTTCAGCTTCAACAAATGCGCCAGCACATTGCGTTGCGCGGCCGCCTTCAAAAACAAATCCTGCTTGCCGTAAAGCCTGGCGGCCAGCCCGGCGATACTCCATTCCCGTCGCGCCAGTTGCGCCAGCAGCGATTGTTCGCGTTTCTGGCGATGCGCCAGCAACTGGGCGGTGAGGCGGCGGGGCTGAGGCAGCAACGGCCCATGGCCCGGCAGAAACACATCATCGTCACGGGAAAGCAAAAGCTGCAAAGAGCGGTAATAATCTCCCATATCGCCATCCGGCGGGCTGACGATGGAGGAAGACCAGGACATGACATGATCCCCGCTGAACAAAATCTTTTCTCCCGCCGTGCCAAGGAGGGCAAAGCAGAGATGATCGGCCGCGTGGCCTGGGGTAAACACCGCCGTAAAACCCGAAATTTCATCGCCATCACCAAGCATGATATCCGGCGTGAATCCCTGCTTGGGCAAAGGCGCATAAGCCGCCACGGGCGCGCCGCAGGCAGCCTTCAAGCCTGGCAAAGCGCCATAATGGTCCGCATGGGTGTGGGTGAGTAAAATAAGGCAGATCGGGCGATTGGCGGCTGCTTTGAGAATATCCGCGACATGTTCGGCATCTTCCGGTCCCGGATCGACCACTACCAGCCCATCATCGCGCTCCAACAGATAAGTATTGGTGCCGTGATAAGTCATCACGCCGGGATTGTCGGCGACGATCCGGGTTATCCCCGGCAAAACGTCAAGGGCAGCGTGGCGTGGCGGCGTGGCTTCGGTCAAAAATCCCATTTCCGCACCATGCAATGCGGCAAAGGGCCGGGCAATGCGCTGGCGAGCAGGGCTGCTAGCCGAAGGTGTAGGCCAGCCAGAGGGCGCCCAAAACCAGAACGGCACAAGCCACGCCAAGAACGATGGGTAACATGGTTCCACCGCCGCTCGTTCGGCTCAAGCCATGAGGAAGGCGTTCCTGATGCCGCGCGAGGCTGGCATTGAAATCTTTCATTTCCAACATGTTATACCTATATCTTGCGATAACGCCGCGGCGTTTGCAGGCGCATCGCCCGTTATTTATTTAGAGAAACAATTATGCGCCTCAGCCCCCTTAAAATGCAACAAAAACCGCATGGAACCCCAAAGCTTGCCGGGCTTTCGTATCTCCTCAGGTCGACATCGCGCGGTGTGCGAGTAATCTAGGGGAATGGCCATGCCGATAGACCCCGATTCCGCCCTGCGCAGAAACCTCAACCGCCACAAGCTTTTCGCCTCCACCCTGCTGGTGCTTATGGCCGCACTGACCGTAGGAAGTTATTGGCTGCCGCCCTCCTCCTGGTCTGGACTGCTGCGCGATGCCGCCAAGGCCGGTTTCATAGGCGGCGTGGCGGATTGGTTTGCTGTGACAGCACTGTTCCGCCACCCGCTTGGCCTGCCAATTCCGCACACCGCGATTTTGCCCGCGCAGAAGCAGCGCCTGGGCGACGCGCTGGGCCGGTTTGTAGCCAACCATGTATTCACCGAGGCTGATATTCGGCGGCTGCTGGGAGATTTAGACGGCGCCACCATTCTGCGGCGCTTTCTGGCCGACCCAGAGGCAACCCGACCTTTGGCTGAAACCCTGGCCGGAATGCTGCCCAAGCTGCTCGCCACCATCGAGGATGGACGCGCAAGGCGGCTGCTGAGCCGGCTCTTGCCGAAACTTATCGGCGGGCGGGCATCTGGGGTGGTGGTGGCCCGCGCCTTGGCCGGGCTCGTGGAGGGTGGCAAGCACCAGGAAATGTTCTCCTTCGTTCTTGCCCAGGTGAAGGAGATGCTGGCAGCGCGGGAGGAAAACCTGCGCGAGGCGATTAAAGAGCGGGTGGCCGAGCATGGCGGCAAGCTGGTGGGCTGGGCGGTGGGCGCCAGCATCGCCAAGCGCGTACTTTCCGCCGTGAACGCCGAGCTTGATAAGATAAGCCCCGATTCATCTGAAATCCGCGATGCGTTCGACGATTGGGCACGCGCTGAAATCGCCAAGCTGGAAACCGATCCGGCGCGCGTCGCGGAACTGGGCCAGGCGTTGAAAGGCGTGATGGCGCATGAAACCGTGCAAGCCTGGGTGTGGGATGTGTGGGCGCGGATGCGCCGGGCACTGGAGATGGACGCCGCCAACCCGAATGGCCGTTCAGTGGCGGTGATTGAGGCGGCACTCGCCAATCTGGCGGAGGTGCTGGGCCGTGATGAAGCAGCTCAGGCCCGGCTGAATCGCGCCGTGCGCGAAGCCGTGCTGCGCATGTTACCAAGTGCCCAGGCTGAGGGGGCAAAATTCATCGGCGGCGTAATCGGCGCGTGGGACGCCAAAACAGTTACCGATAAGCTGGAGCTGCGCGTGGGCAAAGACCTGCAATATATCCGCGTAAATGGCACCCTGGTTGGGTTTATGCTGGGCGCTGCGCTGAACCTGCTATTCAGGCTGGCCCCGGCGCATTAAAAATGTCGCATAAACTTGGATGCGCTGTGCGGCTGGTTTATGCTTCCCCCATGAAAATATTTATCGCCTCCTCGCTCCTCGCTCTTTTACCCGCCGCCGCTCTGGCCGCTGGCCCCGCCGCCTTAGGGCCCAACGGCGGCAAATTCGGAGACTGGACCGCCGCCACCTTCGGCACCGGCGATGGCAAAATCTGCTATACTTTCACTACGGCGAAAAGCTCCACACCCGTCATAGCATCCCCCGGCAAACCGATGCTCACGGTGACCGACCGCAAGGGCTCGCCGCATGAGGTCTCCCTCACCGTCAGATATAATTACCCTAAGGATGCCAAGGTGAGTCTGGCCGTGGGCAGCAAGAGCTTCGATTTCTTCACGCAGGATAACGTTGCCTTCACCACCAGCGGGGCCGATGCGGTGGCCGCGTTTGAGGCAGGCAACACTACCACCGCCACCGGGCCTGGGCCGCATGGCCACCCGGTTACAGACCAGTTCTCGCTCACCGGGTTCTCCGATGCTTACAAGGCTATCACCGCCGCATGTCAGTAACACTTGACCTCACCGCCGCCGAGCGCGAGCGGATTCTGGCCAAGGCGGCGCATTTCTCGCCGCCGCCGCATATCCTGCCGGATGGGCGGCGGGATCTGGTCGGGCTTTCGCGCGAGGAATTGCTGGAGGAGGTGGAGGCTTTCGGGGAGAAGCCGTTCCGTGCCAAACAGCTCTGGCATTGGATTTATCACCAGGGCGTGCGGGAGTTTTCCGCCATGTCCAGCATCGCCAAGCCATTGCAGGAAAAACTGGCGGAGCGGTTCGTCATTGGCCGGCCAGAGGTGGCGACAGACCAGCTTTCCAAAGACCAGACGCGCAAATTCCTGTTCCGCTTTCGCGACCATGAGGCGGTGGAAACTGTTTACATCCCCAACCGTCAGGAGGATCGGGGCGCGGTGTGCTTGTCCTCTCAGGTTGGGTGCACCCTCTCCTGCCGCTTCTGCCACACCGGCACGCAGCGTTTGGCGCGCAACCTCTCGGCGGCCGAGATCGTCGGGCAGTTCATGGCGGCGCGGGACGCTTACGGCGAATGGCCCAGCCCCAGGGGCGAGACGCCGCGTCTCCTCTCCACCATCGTGCTAATGGGCATGGGCGAGCCGCTTTATAATTACGAGAATGTCGCCAAAGCCATGAAGATTATCATGGATGGTGAGGGCATCGCCCTTTCGCGCAGGCGCATCACGCTTTCCACCTCCGGAGTGATACCAATGATGGATCGCGCGGGCGAGGAGCTTGGGGTGAACCTAGCGGTTTCTCTGCACGCGGTGCGGGATGACCTGCGTGACGAACTGGTGCCGCTGAACCGGAAATACCCGATCAAGGAGTTGATCGCCGCCTGCCGCCGCTACCCTAGCGCCTCCAATGCCAGGCGGATCACCTTCGAGTACATCATGTTAAAGGGGCTGAACGACACAGAGGCCGATGCGCATGAGCTGGTGCGCCTCATCGCGGGCCTGCCCGCGAAGGTGAACCTCATCCCCTTCAATCCCTGGCCGGAGTCGAATTACGAACCTTCCACGCCGCAGGCCTTGAAGAAATTCGCCGCCATTGTGTCGCAGGCTGGCTATGCCTCGCCCATCCGCACCCCGCGCGGGCAGGATATTCTGGCCGCCTGCGGGCAATTAAAGAGCGCGGTGGAACAAGCCGCGCAGTAACCCCGCCTTTCGTCGCACTCTCATAAAACCGGCGTTTATGGCCGGTTTTTTCATATTCCAGCCACAAAGCTGCCCGCAACGCTTCATTACTCTGTGCAATGCCAAATGGCTTGAAGCCTTTCCCAACAAGGGAAAGATTCACGCCTGGACAAGACAGAGCGGAAGGAAAACGGCATGGGCGTTTATCTGATCAGCGGCGGCGCGCAAGGCATTGGTGCGGGCATTGCGGCGCGGCTGATGCAGGATGGCCACCGCGTGGTGGTGGCTGACAAAATAAAGCCTGCTGAAACCCAAGCCCGTTCCGTCATCTGCGATGTATCAGACCCTTTCCAGGTGGCCAGCCTTATCACCGGCATCGAGACGATAGAGGAGCGGCTGGACGGCATTGTCTGCAATGCCGGATTCATGATCCGCAAGCCCATTGAAGAGCTAACGCCGGAGGAGTGGCACAGCGTGCTGGCCACCAACCTCACATCCGCGTTTCTGTTGGTGAGGGCGGGTGCGAGACTGCTGCGGGCGGCCAAGGGTGCCGTAGTCACCATTGCTTCCACCCGCGCGCATATGTCCGAGCCTGACACGGAATCCTACGCCGCTTCCAAAGGCGGGCTGCTGGCGCTTACCCATGCGCTGGCCGTCAGCCTGGGGCCGGATGTGCGGGTAAACTGCATCTCACCCGGCTGGATAGATACCGGCCATTACCCCATCCGCCCCGAGGATAACGCCCAGCACCCGGCGGGGCGCGTTGGCAAAACCCAGGATATCGCCGGGCTGACAGCGTTTCTGTTGGGCAAGCAAGCAGGCTTCATCACCGGAGCCGAGTTTATCGCCGATGGGGGAATGACACGCAAAATGATCTATGCCGAATAAATCTTGACTTTCGACTGTATTTAGATATATCTATTTATATCTGAGATACGAAAGGTTCGACTTTAGATGAAACTTCACCATCATTTCAAAACCCTTTGTGAAGAAAATATATTTCATGCGCGGCGGTTCATGCATGAGCATAAGCATGGCCATCGTCACGGCCCCGGCGGCCGCCAACGGATGCTGGAGCATGGCGATCTGCGCGTGCTGGTTCTGCACCTCATCGATGAAGCGCCGCGCCATGGCTACGAGCTGATTAAGGCCGTGGAGGATTTAAGCGGCGGTGCCTACGCGCCCAGCCCCGGCGTTATCTACCCCACGCTGACGATGCTGGAGGAGCTTGGCCACATAAGTTCCGAAGCAAACGGCACCAAACGGCTGTTCAGCATTACCGAAGCTGGCAAGGAAACGCTTGCTGCCTCCCGCCCGGCGGTGGACGCCATGCTGGCCCGGCTGGCCAGCGGCCCAGGTCGGGATGCGGTGATGCCCGTTCGGCGCGCGATGGAAAACCTGAAAACAGCCCTGCGCATGAAGCTCGGCGGGCGGGGCGCGAACCCGGAGACCATGCGCCAGGCCACCGACATGATCGACGAACTTGTCCGCAGGATCGAAGCGCTGTGACCCTGCTGAGGCAGCAAAAACCAAGGAAGGAAACCAAAGCGTGAATGCCACGGCCATCATCCCCACAGCCAGCGCCAAGCGTTATCTCGGCCAGTTCGTGAGCCACTTCTCCCACAAGCTGCCGGCCTTGCGGGAGCCTGACAACAGCCAGGGCGAGGTGAGCTTTACCACCGGGCTTTGCACGATGGACGCGGATGCCCAGAAGCTTTCAATCATATTGAACGCGGCGGATGAGGCGGGGCTGACCCGGCTTAAGGAGATCGTGGACCGGCATCTGCTACGCTTCGCCTTCCGCGAGGAGCTGGAAATCGCCTGGCAATGACGGCGCTAAACTGTGCCTTTCGGCCAGCGCCGGTGCAGCCACAGCCAGTCTCCGGGGGCTTGCCGCACCCAGCCTTCCACAATGCGATTGACCTCTGTGGTCAGCGCCAGGGCATCCGCCTGTCTGTCCCCACAATCTGGCAGGCGTAACGGCGGTTCACAGGCCACATGCAGCCGCGCCGGGCCCAGGCGCTTTACATGGATGGGAAATACCGGGCAGCGCAGGCGCAAGGCGAAGCTCGCCAGCGCATCCATGGTCATCGCCGGTTTGCCAAAAAACGGCACTGAGATGCCGGTATCCAGCTTCTGGTCCACCAGAAATCCTAAAGCACCGCCATGACGCACATGCGCATAAGCCCCGCGCGCGCCAGCTGCACCTTTGGCGAACATCTGCACCGGGCTGGCATATGCATTCCGCCGAAGCTGGCCCAGCAGCTCATCCACCAATTTATTTGATGGTGCCCGGTACATGAAGCCGAAATTCACGCCATGCGTGGCGGCAATCAGCGGCATCACCTCCCAATTGCCGGTATGGCCGGTGAAGAACAGAGCCGGTTGGCCTGGCGTGAAATATGGAGCCACATGCTCGGCCCAGCCCTCCAGCACATAGCCGGGTTGCTGGCTGCCCGCTGGCACCTCCCGCATTGCGCGCAGGCAAACCAGCTCGGCGATGGTATGCCCGAGATTTTGCCAAACTTGCCGAAGAATGGTCTTGCGCTGCAAAGCTGAGAGTTCCGGCATGGCGAGGCGCAAATTGGCATCGCCTACCTTGCGCGTAACGGGCAAAAACGGGCCGATACACCCCGCCACCGCGCCGCCCAGCCTGGACGCCGCGGCAGGCGGCAGCAGGCTGAGCAAGCTGATAAGCCCGCGCACAAGTTTTGCCTCAGCACGGTGGGCAAGGCTTGCTTCATGCGCGCTCATGCGTTCAGCAGCAGTTCCAGCGTGGCTTCATCCTCCCACGCCAGCCGCGCCTGCACGACCAGGCAGGCCGCGCGCAAGGCGGGCGGCAGCTTCACGAAATCCTTCGCGGTGGTAACGAGCTTCGCCCCTTTATTGGCGGCTTCGGCCAGCAACGCGGATGCCTCCTTCGCGGCATAGACATGATGATCCGGGTAGGCGTGGCTGCTCACCAGCTCCGCCCCCAGAGACAGCACGGAGCGGAAAAATTTCTCCGGGCGGCCAATTCCGGCGAAAGCGATCACCGGGCGGCGGCCCAGCGGCTCCACGCAATCTGGTACCATATTGGCACGCAGAACCAGCAGAGAGGGCGGCAGCCGCGCCAACGCGCCCGTCTCGTCCTCGCCAACCAGCACCGCCGCGTGGCAGCGCAGCGCAGCGCTGTGCACAGGCTCGCGCAACGGCCCTGCGGGCAGCAGCAGCCCATTGCCAAAACCGTAGCCACCATCAATCACCAGCAGCGACAAATCCTTTCGTAAGGCCGGGTTCTGCAAGCCATCATCCATAACGATGGCGCTGGCACCCTCCGCCAGCGCCAACCTGGCGCCCGCCGCGCGGTCCTCGGCCTTCACGGTCGGCGCAATCTCCGCCAGCAGCAGCGCCTCGTCGCCCACCTCAATCGCCGTATGAATACCGTGCTCCACCAGCAGCGGGCCGCGCAACGCGCCACCATAACCGCGCGTGAGCGCAAAAGGGCGGCCAGGAAGACGCGCCAGAATGTCCAATGCCACAATTGTTTTACCTGAACCGCCAACCCCCGCATTGCCGACGCAGATGGTTTTAACACCGATGGAGAGGCCAGGGCGTCGCACCCGGCGCGCGGTCACAATCCGGGTAATGAGCCCGAAGGGCCGTAATAATTGTGCGGCGGGTCCGCGATGGGTCCAAAATTCCGGGGCGATCATGACACGCTATCCAAGATGAGCCTTGAAAGTCGTTCAGGCAATTGCTCCATATCGGCAAAAATAGCCGCCGCGCGGCTGCCCGCCGCTTCAGCAGCCTGCGGTTCAGCCAGCCAGTACCGCACGGCCGCGATAAGGCCTGGCGCATCCACAACTTCGAGCATGGCATTGGCGGCACGCAGCCGGGCAGCGGCTTCCTCGAAATTTTCCAAATGCGGGCCGCAGATAACCGGCCGGGCCAGCAAGGCGGGCTCCACGATGTTGTGGCCCCCAAACCCCACCAGCGAATTGCCGACAAAAGCGAAAGGGGCCAAGCGAAAGAACAGCCCCAGCTCGCCTAGCGTGTCCGCCACGTAAACCTGCCCCGGTTGCGGGGGCTGGTCCAACGCGCGGCGCGGCGCATTGCCGCAAAGTGCCGCCACCTCCGCCCCGCGCTCTGGGTGGCGCGGCACCAGCAGTGTCACCAGGTCGGGAAATTCTGGCAGCAAGGCCTGGTGCGCCGCGAAAACCAATGCTTCCTCGCCGAGGTGGGTGCTTGCCGCCAGCCAGGCCGGGCCGGAGATGGCGGCCCGCAATGCAGCAAGGGCAGCGTCATCGCAAGGCAGGGGCGCGGCGTGGAATTTGAGGTTGCCCCATTCCAGAACCAGCGCCGCACCCAGGGCGCGGAAATGCGCGGCATCGCCGGTGGATTGCGCATGGATAGCGGCGAACCCGCCCAGGAGGTTTTTCGCCACCCCCTTCACACGAAGCCAGTTGCGGGTAGAGGCCGCGGAGAGCCTGCCATTGATAAGAAACCGGCTGATGCCCCGCGCATCGCACGCGCTGAGCAAGTTCGGCCATATCTCGCTTTCCAGAAACACCGCCGCATCCGGCCGCCAATGGTCCATAAATCGCGCCACCCAGCCCGGAACATCCAGCGGCACAAATTGATGCACAGCATTTTCCGGCAAGCGTTCCGCCGCCAGCTTCGCGGAGGTTACCGTGCCGGTGGTAAGCAGCACCGGCCCCGTAGCCGCCAGTAGATTAATAACCGGCAGGGCCGAGATTGTTTCCCCCACGCTGGCCGCGTGCACCCATATCAGCCGCCCCGCAGGGCGCGGCAGAGAGGCGATGCCCTCACGTTCGCCCAGCCGTTGTGTCATCTCCTTGCCTCTGGCGGCCCGGCGCCGGAGCATCTGCCGCAAGGCGGGGGCGGCAAGGCCCGTGGCCCTGGCATAAACTTTCAAAATCATGGCACCGCCCGCGCGCGGGCATCGTCCAGCGCCGCCTCGATCATCGGCAATGCGGCACGCCAGTCCTCACGCGGCACCAGCAAGGGCGCGCCACACACCAATATCACCCGCCCGAAAGGCAGCGGGATCCGCATATTGTCCCAGCTTTTCTTCAAGGTAATAAACCGGCTGGTCGCCGCAGCACATGGCAACACCGCCGCCCCGGTGAGCCCTGCCAGCGCCGCCACCCCCGCCGCCGCGCGGCGTGCTGGCCCGCGCGGACCATCTGGCGTTAACCCCACATTGGTGCCGCCGTTCATCAGCCGCACCAGTTCATGCATTCCGGCAGCACCACCCTTGGAGCTTGAACCAGAGACCAACCCCACGCCAAATTCACGCGCGATATTGCCGATAAGCTGACCATCTCGGTGGCGGCTGGCCAACACCACGGCGGGGCGCTTCATGCCAGCCTTGTGCGCCTCTCGCCAAAACACCGGCATGGCGGGCAAGGTTTCATGCCAGAACGCGACAATAACCGGCTCATCTTCCGCAAGAACAGCCAGGTTTTCCCGCCCCACGACCCTGAGCCCGAACTGCAAGCGCAAAACCCACCGTAAATACCCCGCCAGAAGCCGGGCCAAAAACGCCTGGAAGGCGTGGGATTTCAGGAAGCTGCTCACGTTGCGCGGGTAGCATCAACCGGCCCCGCTTGCCAGCTTGCCGTGGCTATCGCTTATGCCACTCCCTGTCGATGGCGGCGTTAAGTTCCGCGCCAAACAGCACCACATAGGCGGAGATGTAAAACCACATCATCAGGCCGATCATCGTAGCCAACGGGCCATAGGTGGCGCTGTAGGCCGCGAAATGCCCCACATAAAGGCCAAATCCCCAGGAGGCCGCCAGCCAGACCGTGGTGGCAATGGCCGCCCCCGGCGCATAGAAAATACGCCCCTTGCCCGCCGGGCCAAAGCGGTAAAGTAAACCCAGCGCGATGATGACAAACACCACCATGGAAGCAAAGCTGAGTGCTGCCACCAAAAACTTCATGCTGGCCGGAAGGCCGATATAAGCCAGCGCGATGGGCACGAACACCAGAAACCCGATCGCCAGAACCGTACCCAGCACGGCAAGAAAGGTCATGCCCAACGCCACGGCATAAAACCGGATCATGCCGCGGGTTTCCTTTTCCTGGTAAGCCAAAGTGAGCGCGTTGATGACCGAGCGCGTGCCGGTTGAAGACGACCAGAGCGAAATGAGCAGGGACACCGCAAACGATACCCCAAGCCCTTTCGCGGGCGCGCTCACAATACCCTGTATCCGTTGGGAGATGAGGCTGTAGACGTCCGGCGGCATGAAGCTCTGGAGGTAGTGGAGCTGCGGCTGCACCGTGTCTGGGTTGAACACCAGCCCATAAAGCGAAATGAGCATGGTGATGGCTGGAAACAGCGCCAGCGTGGCATAAAACGCGCAACCCGCCGCAACCAGGGAAACGCGCTGGCTGGCTGTGGCGCGCGCGCCGGAAACCACTGCTCGTCTTACCACCGGCCAGTGCTTGCGCTTGAGAATTTCCCTGATCATAGACACAATTTAAAAATTCAGGGCGCGGGATCAACCACGTAATGGAAGCTTAACATGCTGGTGAGGTTGCGCTTCAGCCTTCCAGCAAGAAAGCCTTTATCCGCGCCTGGCTTTCATAATCCATTAGCGCCGGGGCGTGGCCGGCATCGGCCACCACATAGCCTTCCGCGCCTTCATTCTGCATGCGGTCATACGTGTCCGCCAGCAGCAGGTCGCTCTTGGCGCCGCGAATCACCAGCCTTGGCATATGTATCATGTCCCAGATCGGCCACATTTCCACATCCAGCGGCACGGTGGCGCGAATGGGCTCCACGATCTTCGGGTCGTAATGCATGGCAATGCTGTTGCCCTCGCCAGACGGGTCCATCACTTGCCGGGCGGAAAACCGGGCCAGATGTGCCCATTCAGCCTCCGAGAGTTTGCCAAACGGCGCATGAACCTCGCGTAAATGTTTCGCCAGTGCCGCGAGTGAGGCGAAGCGTTGCGGTGCGGCCACCATGTAGTCGCGGATGCGCGCCAGGGCAGCGGCGGGAATATGCGGGCCGATATCGTTGAGCACCAGCCGGGTGATTGGCGTGTTCTGCGCGGCGGCGATCATCATGCCGCAAATGCCGCCCAGCGAGGTGCCGACCCAGGAAACGGGCTTATTGATCTGCGCCAACAAATGCGCCAGCGCAACCGCGTAAGTGGGTGGCTGATAGGAAATACCGTCCGGCAGCCAGTCGGATTTTCCACGCCCTGGTAAATCCGGGCAGACGACATGGAAACGATCCGACAATGCTTCCGCCAGCGCATCAAAATCGCGGCCGTTGCGGGTTAGCCCATGCACACAAACCACCGTCGGCGCAGCGGGGTTGCCGAACTCAACAAAGGCGATTTTATAAAAGCGTGTGCCCAAGAGATAATTGACCGACCCTGCCCGCGCCATCAATCGCTTCCCCTCTCGACCACAGGAAAATCCTAGCTTATGGCCATAGATGATGCCGCAACGCGCCACAATCAACTTCGCCGGGCGGATGATCACCATTCTAGTGGCCGCCAGCCTGGCGCTGAACCTGACGCTGCTTGCGGCGCTGCTGGGCACTCATACACGGCTGAATAGCGACTTCATGGCATTCTGGTCTTTCCCGCGCTTTGTTGTGGCGCACCCGGCTGGGCAGCTTTACAACGCGGCGGCCCTCACGGCGTTCCAACAGCAGCTTTATCCGGATTTTCATAGCTTCTACCCGTACTTATACCCACCAACGCTGCTGCTGGCGCTTTTTTGGCTGAAATTCCTGGGCTTTTTCCCGGCGGAGTTATTGTGGACGCTGCTCGGTGGCTTAGCCCTTGCCGTCAGCGTGCGCGCCATGTTTCCTGCCAGGCCCTGGGCCGTGCTGGCCGGGCTTCTGGCTTGCCCGGCGGCACTCATCTGCGCCACCACCGGCGAAACCGCTTTCTTCACCACCGCTTTGCTGCTGGCGGGTTTTGCCTGCCTGCCCCTGCGGCCGGTTCTGGCGGGGGTGTGCTTCGGGCTGTTAACCTTGAAGCCGCAGCTTGGTGTGCTACTGCCCTTCTTTTTGCTGGCCCGCGGCGACTGGCGGGCGATTTGTTCCGCCTGCGCCACCGCCCTGCTGTTGAACGGGCTCTCCTGCGTGGTTCTTCCCGCCAATTTATGGGCGCTGTGGTGGCACAGCTTGCCTGCTTACCAAAGCAGCTATTTCAACGCTGTAAAGGCACTTAACCTCAATATCATCGTCACCCCCGCGGCAAACCTCGTGGTGCTGGGCGTAAGCCAGAAGATGGCGTGGATTGTACAGGCCATTTGCGGCATCGGCATGGTTCTGCTCACCATCTGGGCCGCGCGGCGTGCCCCTTACCGGCTGGCGGTTGCCATCACGCTCATCGCCACCTTCCTCGCCCAGCCGCACGCTTATGCGTATGACAGCATCGCCGCCATTGCCGCCCTGGCCCTGGCCATGGAGGCGATCCCCGGCCCGCGCGCGCTGGCTCTAGGCATCGTGGCTTATCTGGCCCCCTGGCTGCTGCTCTCCCCCGCGGCCCACTGGTTTTTATACGCCCCGTTGCTGGCGGCATGTCTGGCAACCATCGTGGCTCTTGCGTCTTCAGCACAAAAAAGCGCAGAATCAGGCCATGAGCCAGACTATATTCTACCCCCCGCCGCAACCTGACCGTGCCCTCTCCCACGGGGTGATTCCGCGCCGCTGTGCCGCGTTTATTTTCGACATGATCGGAATCGCGGTGTTCTTCTGGGCCATGGCGATTGCCATCGCGATTTTCGGCGTGCTGACGCTCGGTTTTGGCTGGCTGGCGTTTCACATTCTGCCTTGGCTGCCGCTGCTTTATTACACGCTGCTGATAGGCGGCACTGGTGCCACACCGGGCCAGCGCCTGGCCGGCTTGGCCGTGCGGCAGGATGCGACGCTGGAGCACCCCACCCTCGCCCAGGCATTTGTATGGACCCTGCTGCTCTGGCTCAGCTTCGTGCTGGCGGGCCTGCCTTTCCTGCTGGCCTTCGTCAATCCGCGCCACCGGACCGCGCATGACATGCTCTCCGGCCTCACCCTCGTGCGGACCACGCAATTTCGTTATTGACGGCGGGCCGCCAAGCCCCAAACATAGGGCTTAGCATGAGCTACAAGCCAGCCCGCAGACCGCATTTTTTCTATACCACCTCGCCCCTGCCCTGCCCTTATGTAGCGGGCCGCACGGAACGCAAGGTGGTAACCGAGCTCGTCGGCGTTTCCGCCGAAACCCTGCACGACCGGCTTTCCCGCGGTGGCTTCAGGCGCAGCCACAACATTGCCTACGCCCCCGTGTGCCCAAACTGCACGTCCTGTGTTCCCATTCGCGTCCGGGCGAAGGACTTTTTGCCAGACCGCACACAGAAACGCATTGAGCGGCGCAACGCCGACCTGCTGGTACAGGAAATGCCGCCCCGCGCCACGGCCGAGCAATACGCGCTGTTTCAAATCTATCAGCAGGCCCGGCATGGCGATGGCGATATGTCCACCATGAGCTTCTACGACTACCGGGCCATGGTGGAGGATACGCCGATTGAAACCTCAATGGTGGAGTTTCGCTTACCCAACGGCCAGCTTATCGGCGCCTGCCTGACAGACCGGCTGGGAGACGGGGTTTCCGCCGTTTACAGCTTCTTCGATACGGAGCTTGCACATCGCTCGCTTGGCACCTACGCCATTATCTGGCTGGTGCGCCGGGCTGTGGAGCTGGGGCTGGAGAATGTCTATCTCGGCTACTGGGTTCAGGAGAGCCGCAAAATGGCCTATAAGGCGAAGTTCAACCCCACCGAAATTCTGCGTGGCGGCCAATGGCGCCCATTAGGGCAAACCACCCCTGCCATAACTGACCTGGTTTCCGAACCCGCCTGAAAAAACTGAAAGGCAGGCTGAAATGGCGGCTTCTAAAAGCTTCTCTTCCTTAACACTTCGCGCCGCGGCACTGTCTCTGCCCGCCATGGCCGTAGCCGGTGCCGCGATGCTGGCCCGGCGCCACCCTGTTGGCAACCCGCTGGTGCCAGAGCCGCTGCGCGCTGTATCGCTAAAGGATTATCTGGGCCGTTGGTACGAGGTGGCGCGTTACGAGCAATCATTCGAAAAAGACTGTGAGGCCGTAAGCGCCGATTACAGCCTGCGCGCGGACGGTAAAATCGACATTATTAACGCCTGCCGCACCGCCGATGGCAAGTCGCGGGTAAGCCGGGGCCGCGCGAAGCCAGTCCCCAACAGCGAAGGTGCGAAATTCAAGGTCAGTTTTTTCGGGCCGTTTTATGTCGGCAATTACTGGGTGCTGGACCACGCGCCCGATTATAGCTGGTCGATCGTTGGCGAAAGGTCTGGGCGGTATCTGTGGATTTTGTCCCGCATTGCTAAGCTAAACGACATCGATCTGCGCGCGCTCATCAACCGTGTCGCGGCACTTGGCTACGATACGGACATGCTCGTTATTACAAAGCACCCGTAAAAAACCGGCCCCTTGCGAATGCCGGTTTATTTATTGTCAGCGCGTTAAGCTGGCATCAAAGATTTTTCACAATTGTTACGGAAACTTATATCAAAAACCAAACATATGATCGAGCGAAAATCCACCCGCCTGGTTTTCTAAACCGTGGAACCCAAACAAGCGGCAGGTAGTGTCACGGATCAGCACATACCCCGACTCACCCGCCGCATTTAGCGCCGATGCTGAAAAATGCAGAACAGGCTTAACGAGTTTCGAACCAGAGCAGGCGATATGGATACGCGCTGTTTCCAGGAGAGCGCCTTGTCCATCGTAAAGTTCTAAATCCGTGGTAGAATTTTTCACCCAGACTGCGGAAGCCGGATAGATGAGCACGCAAAAACTCTCTCGCCCGCCAAAGCCGAGCTTCAGAAAAAGTCTCGTGGAAAGCCCCGGTGGTTTGCCGGTATAGCTCTGCGGCTCGTTCTTATAAATCATCAGCGTGTTGAAGATATGCGCGCCGAAACTGCTCTCAGCCGCGTGGCCGTTGGTGCGATCCTCGAAACGGAACAGCGCGTGCAAC